>NZ_VTDQ01000031.1 GCF_015627175.1 Acinetobacter pollinis
AACGTCTTTTAGGTGCTTCGGGTTGTTGTTTAGCAACTGGTGGTTGATTCCACGATGCATTAAAACTTTTCCAAGAGTTCACAATGCAGAGTTCTAGGACTTCATCAAGTGACTTACCTGATTTTTGTTGTTCAGAGATAAAACGCTTAAATGCGGTTTCTGAATCGACTGCACGTTTCGCTTTTCGTACTTCCATGAACTCAGATACGAACTGTTTGTTTGCTCCAAGTTTTAAGAGTGATTTTTCAAATGAAAACCTCTTAGATTTCTCAGAGACTGAACGAGTTTTTTTAGCAGGCTCACTACATATATCTATTGTTTTTGTATTAGTTGTTTTTATATTGTTATTGTGTGTCGGTTTTTCCGACAATATCTTGTCGGTTTTTCCGACTAGTCTAGTCGTTTTTTCCGACAAGCTAGATTCTTCACTAGTCGGTTTTTCCGACAAGTCATTTAGCATGTATTTTGATGTTTTTTGACCATCTGTAGCCTTGATAATAAGACCAAGTTCAATCAGACGATCAAGCCCTGCTAAAACTGCATCCTTGCCATAACCTGAGAATTTTTGAAATTGAGATAATGAAATAGAGTCCATCTCTTTGTTCCAACCACGAGTTTTGCGCACAATGATGATGTAAAGTGCCAATGCAGAACCTTTCATCTTTGCCAACATGCCATCATCAACAAGAGCATTTGCTATCTGAAAAGAATTAGGAATAAAACTCATTAAATGATGCCCTCACTCGTTAATTGCTCGAATACCCATTGCTCACCCTTTGTCGTGAACATTGCTTGTGAGTAGCCTAAATCTGTCTCTTTCAGCTCTCCATAGCCCTGATCCATGAACCACTGCTGAAATACACGACCACGCTTCACTGCATGGCTGTAGACATTGAGCGTGTCTAAAATCTTATTGAGCTTCTGAGCAGACATCTTAATTTTTTGAGCGACTTGAGTTGCATTCATCAAAGTGGTGCGATCTGCTAATTTGTCGTAGAAATTAACTTTAGGTGCTTGCAGTTCAAGTTGTTTCGCTTGGTCTGCTGCAAGTTGAAGTGCTTCGGCAAATGACTGTGGGAGTTGTTGTTGGTTTTCTAGCTCTTTCCAGCGTTTAATAACTCGATTGCGTAAAGTTACGCTATAACCAGTGATAAGCGTCATGGTAAGTTCTTCATCAAGCAGGTACTCCGTTTGCTTGCGATTCATCTTGTCAAAATAGATGCGCTCAAATTTGAGCGCATCTATTTCAAGATCATCAAACATAACCTCACAATCACGCTTAACGTTTTTATGGTCTTTACCTGTTAAACCTGAAATCTCTCGAGTGCTCATGGTTTTTGCGTTTGTTTGAAATTCTGTTAACATATTCATTGTTCATTTTCCTCTAAGTTGGTGAACGAGACCTCAATTGTTCGCTGCAATTGAGGTTTACTTTTTTGGGAAAGTCTCTGGATAGAGTTCACTACAAGGTATTCCTGATAGCTCTGAAAGTTTCTCAATGCGAGCTGGTGGTATCCAACCTTTATAAATCCACTTATAGATGCTGGTTCTTCTCATATCACACGCACGTGCAACACTACTCACCCCACCAGACTTCATAATGATTTCCCGAATGTTTTTTGCATTTGGACTTTTATAATCCATAAATATTTCCCATATATTTCCTATTAGGAAACATGATAGTTGAACACAAGGAAACAAACAAGTGTTACCCTATAGGAAACATTGTTTCTTTTTGTGTATAAATATATGAATACAATTGGCGAGAGAATTAAGCAGAAGCGGCTTGAATTAAAGTTGACTCAACAGGATATATGCTCTTTATTTGATCCCCCTTTAAAAAGGTCTTCGGTATCAAAATGGGAGAATGGTATGGCTGCTCCAGATATTAATAGATTAGAAACTATCGCTAGAAAATTAAAGACAACTGTGAATTATCTAGTATCTGGAACTGATAAATTATCAAAGAAATTTGAAACAATAGAGCCCGTCGTAGTTTCTGAAGATTCAAAAAATGAATTCATTTGGATAGATATTGTTGAAGCACACTTTTCTTGTGGATTAGGGGAATCTATAGAATTTCACTTTGATACCATAACTGGAAAACTCCCTTTTTCTGAAGACTTTTTTCAAAAAAAGCAAATCTCGCCGAAGAATGTAAAAATCATCCAAGCTAAAGGCGATAGTATGGATGATCTTATTAAAGATGGTGATTGTGTCGGGATCGACATTAGTCAAAATGAAATTATAGATGGAAAAATCTACGCCGTTTACTTTGCAGGCGAAGGTATGATTAAACAACTATTTAAAGAAGCTGATGGCTCAATTGTTCTCCATAGCTTAAATCCTCAGTATAAGGATCGCATTGTTAACGAGAAAAATGGATCTAACTTTAAAGTTATTGGTCGTCAGTTTTGGCGAGCTGGATAATAAATTAATATAAAATCAATCTACAAGGATGTTTTATGTATAAGATTAAGCTAAATAAAATCTCTATAGATCAGTTTCAAGAGTTCAAAAAAAATAATGATTTTAGTTCCCTAGCAACAATGAACTTGGAACCAAGAAAGAATATTGGATACCCCAATAAGCTCAATACAATTAGATGCAGGAGCTATGATAGTGACCTGCATGATGCGGTAATAACCATTCTATCGGGTGTTGGTCTTAACCTTGTAAGTAGCTTTATATATGATTTGAGCGTTTGGATATATCACAAATACAAAGAAAATAGAATAAAGAAACCAATGATAAATGGTGTCGAAATAGATATAGAAAATATTACCCCCGAAGAGATTCTTTCCATCATCACTAAAAATAAAGATGTTAATGAGGGTGAAGATAGTTCCCCATAAAATTCTTTTAATCTTTTGATTCATAATAGTAGCCTGTGAGCCCGACACAGTCTATACAACAGATCGGGCGGAGAGCAATATGAGTGATAAAACTGAAATAGCAAATCCAATTAAAATTCAAGACAACTCAGTAGAAAGAATTGCTTTTGAATTGATGGAGAAAATCGCTAATTCCGAAAGCAGCTATTATGAAGATGGCGTTGGAAAACCTAATTCTCGAGAGTACTACTTAAAGCTATACAACCAATGCCATAAAGTAGTTTACTCTCGAGCTTCTAAGATTGATGAAATATTAAAGGACTAGCTTCTATTAAATAGCCCCTCTTCAATGCGTTTGATAGTTTCCACAATTATTGATGGGTCTGTAATACCTGCATCAATAAGGTCTCGTACAAGTGTAAGCTTCTTATCGTGATCTAACATAACAACCTCCATGCAGCCCTGCACTATGCGGGGCTTTCTTTTGGGTATTATAACTCAAAAATAAAAATAATGTTTCCTAATAGTTGACAAGGAAGATAAACAACACTAATATGTTTCCTATAGAGAAACAATACAGACAACAAAAAGCCCATGTAGACCTTCGAAATCAAACACGGGCTTTCCATCGGAACGAGGTAATTATGCAACAGAACAATCTAGCAAATCAACAAGGATTAGTTAAAAAGCTAATCCGCAGTCAAAACAAGAAGTTATTTAAAAAGCGTCTGATTGAGGATGCTAAAACTCTAACCGCCTTCTCTATTTTGGTTTCTATCGCTGTGTTTTTGGGAGTGAATTTCTAATGAATATTCAAGACTCTCAAGCACAACACGTTCTTAACGTATTCAAAAACGATACGTGGCAAGAAAAACAAGCCGTTGTCGAAACACTCTACATGCTTGGTCACTTAACCAATGATGAGCATACCAAGCTCACCCAAGAATCGATGCACATTAAAAACCAAGTGCGTCAACAAGAAGAAGCTGAACTATTTGGTGAGGTGTACGCATGAACGCATTAGCTAAAAGATTTTCAAGTACTGAATCATATTGGGATTTCATGTCTAAGTTTGGCATGTATCCAGGTAGCAAAGACGAAGCAACTCACTATAGAACTCTTGGTGACAAGACTGTGTTTCTAAAAGTTGAAAATGGTCAAACCTACTTTTGGCTTGAGTCTGGTGGCTATTGGGAAAAGAACCATCACTACAAAGAGGATTGTATGACCCCGATTGGTCAAGAAGAGCCTGTGATCTATGGTCCACCTAAGCCTGAGCGTATTTACATTGCTCCTGCTCCTATTCAACAACCTGAAATCTACTCAACAAGAAAATATAAAGGAGATTAATCATGGAACACTTTGTATTTACTAAGGCTGAGCGTAAAAAAGCGAAATTAAAGCTTAACCTGAATGGCCCATCAGGTAGTGGTAAAACCTACTCTGCACTTACTTTAGCAAGTGGTTTAGGTCAGAAAATTGCAGTTATTGATACAGAAAATGAATCGGCTTCTTTGTACGCCAATGAGTTTGTTTTTGATACGTTGCCACTACGCCCACCCTACACACCTGAGCGATATGTCGGTGCGATCCAAACCGCACACAACATGGGTTATGACGTTCTTATTATTGACTCCGTAACACACGAATGGACTGGTACAGGTGGTTGTTTAGAAATCAATGACGAAATAGCTAGAACACGTTTCCGTGGAAACTCTTGGAGTGCATGGTCTGAAACTACGCCACGCCATCGCAAGTTTATTGATGCATTACTTCAAACGGATATGCACATCATCACGACTACACGCGCCAAAACTGAGACGGTACAAGGTGAAGGTAAAAAGATTCTTAAGCTGGGTATGAAAGCTGAGCAACGTGATGGTTTTGAGTATGAGTTAACAGTCGCATTGGATGTTGTTCATGATGGTCACTCTGCTCTACCTACAAAAGATCGTACCAAGCTATTTAGCACAAATGGTGAAGTTATTACAGCTGAAACAGGTGAACGTATTCTTGCTTGGCTTAATGATGGTCGTAGCCAAGAAGAAGCGATGCAAGCTGCATTCGATGAAGCAATTCAACGCATAGAAAAAACATCAGATGTGGCTGAACTTGGAATTATCTACTCACAGTTCAAAAACACCGATTACGAAGCGGAAATTGTAAGTGCTTGTGGCAATAAGAAGCAGTCATTAATTCAAACTCACGGCAATGCTTAGATGAAATTTGAATACTGCTTTCACTGTAAAGAGCTTATGGAATGTGACACAGAAGGTCGATGTGTCACTTGCTATACCTACATTGTTTTTGGAAGTTAATTATGAGGCACAAGCAAAGGGTTGAGGCATATTTTAGTATTTGCCTAGAAACGATACAAATTGTGAAAAACAACCCTGTTTGTACGTCTAAATTAGTATCAGAAAAAACTGGCATGTCTAAAAGAAGTGCTCAAAGACATTTAATAGTATTAGAAAAATTAAACATTGTCCGAAAAATTGGAACTATTGAGTATCGATGGTTCTTAACTGAAAACGGTAAACAGATCTTCAAGAATTAAATAGGAGTTTTGGGAATGATTGATTGGAAAAAAGAACAGAAAGAATTTCATAAAGAGTTTGGCACACTTGATAGTTGGGTTGGTTGGAAAAAACGTGCAGAGCTTGCAGATGAAGAGGCTGATGTTTTATGTGCCGAAATCACCGAGCTAAAACAAAAGCTCGAAAAACTTGAAAGTGGTGAGTTTGTTTTGGTGCCGAGAGATAAGATTGAAGTTTTTTGGCAAGATGATGATGAGCCTGAAAATTTCTGCTCTTTAGAAAGTGATCTTGAGTGCTTAGGAGATGGGATAGACTTAAATGAAATTATGACTATAAATGCACATCATCAAGTGAATTTAAAAACTGAAAAAATGTATGGAACTTGGTTTGCTGAATTTGGGCATCCAAAAGAAAAAGCAAACTTCCATGTTGGTACTCATCAAGAGTGTTTGGATATTGTTGCTAAAAATAAAGCCATGATCGAAGCATCTCAACAACCAACAAACTTCATAGACGGCTTTATTGCTAGTGGTGGGTTTGATCGAGTGATGGGGTGTAAAAATGGCGAGTAAATACATCCAAACCGAACTCGGCACAGAAAAACAATGTATTCACTGCGGTGAGTACTTCCCTGCTACGAAAGAGTTTTTCTATGGCACAAGTTACAAAAGAAAAGATGGTACCTATAGCTTAGAAGCGAATTGCAAAGACTGTTATAAGCAACGCTTCAAGCCTTGGGTGAAGAAATGTAATAACGTTAGTTATCGGTATGCGTGAGGTGTGAAATGGAGATTGATCGCAGAATTAGAGCAAAAGAGTTTATGTACTTTCTTGGTGTTACTAGATACAAGTTTTACGAGCTAATTAATAAAGGTGATATTCAAAGCCCGATTAAGATTTCTGAAAGGGATGTTTTTTGGTATTCATCGTATGTAAAGCAAAAAGTAGAAGAACATAAAAAATCTGATATAGTAGCCACTTGACCAAGTGGCTTTTTATTATCATGCACCTGTAAATTTCACTAAAACGGGTAATTAAACGGGTATCAGATAACTAAAAACCAAATAAAACACTAATTTTCAAAAGGTTGCCATTAAAATGCTTCTGATGATTGATAACTACGATAGCTTTACCTATAACATCGTCCAGTACTTTGGCGAGTTAGACCAAGAGGTTAAAGTTGTTCGCAATGACCAAGTATCATTAGAGGACATAGAACGATGGCAGCCTCAATACCTTGTCATTGGACCAGGACCATGTTCTCCAACCGAGGCAGGTATTTCAATTGCTGCTATTCAGCACTTTGCTGGAAAAATTCCAATACTGGGTGTGTGTTTAGGGCATCAAAGTATTGGTCAAGCATTTGGTGGCAAGACCGTTCGTGCTAAAACAGTGATGCACGGTAGACTTTCAGAAATGTATCATACAGACGTAGGTATTTTCTCTCATCTACCATCACCTTTTACAGCAACACGCTATCATTCGCTTGTCATCGATCAAAATAGTCTTCCTGAATGTTTAGAAGTAACTTGTTGGACCAATCAACCCGATGGAACTATAGAAGAAATTATGGGTGTACGACACAAAACTCTTCCTATAGAGGGCGTACAGTTTCACCCTGAATCAATTTTAAGTGAACACGGGCATAAAATTTTCAATAACTTCTTGGAAACATATAAGTGACATTATGAATATTCAGCAAGCAATAAAAAATATGACCAAGAATATTCATTTGACTGAAACACAAATGAAAGCGGTCATGCACAGTATTATGCAAGGTGAAACAACCAATGCCCAAATTGGTGCGTTTCTTATGGGTTTACGCTTAAAGGGTGAAACCATAGAAGAAATCACAGCTGCTGCTCAGGTTATGCGTGAACTTGCAATTCACGTTAAACCAGAGAGCACTGAACACCTGATTGACATTGTTGGTACAGGTGGAGATGGTCAGAATCTCTTTAATGTTTCTACAGCATCGAGTTTTGTCATTTCATCAGCAGGTGCAACTGTTGCTAAACATGGGAACCGTGGGGTATCAAGTCATTCAGGTTCTTCAGATTTGCTTGAAAAAGCAGGGATTCAGTTAGATTTATCAATGAGTCAAACTGAGCGCTGTTTAAATGAAATGGGTATTGGGTTTTTATTTGCCCCTAACCATCATAAAGCAATGAAATATGCGATTGCACCACGTAAAGAGCTTGGAATCCGCACTATATTTAATCTATTAGGGCCATTAACCAATCCTGCTGGTGTTCAACGTCTGGTTGTGGGCGTATTTTCAGAAGAGCTCTGTCTTCCAATTGCAGAGGTTTTGAAAAATTTGGGTGCCATCCATGTCATGGTTGTACATTCAAAAGATGGTCTAGATGAAATTAGTCTTGCAACTCAAACAACAGTTGCAGAGTTAAAAGATGGTGAAATTAAGACTTGGCAAATTTCTCCTGAGCATGTCGGCATTCAGGCACAGGCATTGAATGGTTTAAGTGTCAATAGCTCACAAGATAGTCTAAAACTCATTAAAGATGCACTTGGTCGTAAAAAATCTGATCTTGGGCAAAAAGCTGCCGATATGATTGCACTCAATGCTGGTGCAGGTATATATGTTTCAGGACTTGCCAAAGACTATGCACAAGGTGTTGCTTTCGCACAAGACATTATTGATGGTGGACAAGCACTTGAAAAAATGAGTGTGTTTGCCGAATACACAAAAACATTAAAACTTGTTGAATCAACAACTGAGTAAGACTATGGATATCGCAAATACTATTTTAGGCAAAATTATTGACCGAAAAGTTGAAGAACTTGCCATACGTCGTAAGCAACATACGTTATATGACCTAGAACAACTTACAAAGAATGCAAGTGCCATTCGCCCTTTTGCTCAAGCATTACGTCAAAAAAGACCGGGGGTTATTGCTGAAATTAAGAAGGCTTCTCCCTCTAAAGGAGTCATTCGTGCAAACTTTGATCCAGCAGAAATTGCTGAACAATATGAAAATGCTGGAGCTGCTTGTTTATCCGTACTCACTGATGTCGATTTTTTTCAGGGTGCCGATGAGAATATTCACTTAGCACGACAAAACTGTAATTTGCCTGCACTTAGAAAAGATTTTCTGATAGACCCATATAATGTGGTAGAAGCACGTGCCTTACATGCTGACTGTATTTTACTTATTGTGGCTTGTTTATCCAACCAACAGCTTGAAGAAATGTCTAAAACAGCATTTGAATATGGTTTAGATGTATTGGTTGAAGTACATAATGAAAATGAATTAGAACGCGCACTACAACTAAGTGATCGTTGCTTACTTGGTGTCAATAACCGAGATCTTAAAACCTTTAAAGTTGATCTCAACAACACCATTCGTTTAAAAAATTTACTTAGCCCTGAGCGACTATTAATTACGGAAAGTGGAATAGCCATCCCTGAAGATATTGCACTGATGCAAAGCAACAATATTAACCATTTCTTGGTTGGCGAAAGCTTTATGAAACAGAAGAATCCTCAACAAGCATTTTATGACTTGTTTGGAAAGCCTTCTCTTATATAATTACCCTCTACTTTCAAAAGGCAGTCTGTAGACTGCCTTTTTATTCTATTGCTATACAGGAAGTCGTTATGAGTAAATCGGATAGTTTTCTTTCCAAAGAACAAGAACGTCTATTAAAACAATTTCGCAAACAAATCAGACAACCTCAAACTCATCTTGCAATAGACTCATCTAATAAAGACGTATCTACAGTCGTAAATTCTTCAAATGATCAAGAAAAAGTAGACGACTCAATTGCCCTCTTTCAACAGGCTGTTCAAGGCGTAAAGAAATTAGATTCTGGGAATATTGCACAAATTTCTAAATCAAAACCTAAAAAACTAGATGCGCAACTTTTGGCAAAACGTGTCGCTGCTGAAGGAGATCATACACAAGAACACGCAGAACTTTCAGATACACAAGCTGCATTAAACCCAGTAGGCAGCCAACAAACTTTAAATTATCGTATTGCGACCTTACAACATAAAGTATTTGAGGACTTAAAAACAGGAAAACTTCGTTGGTTTGAAGCGGTAGATTTACATGGTTGTACTGTTGAGGAAGCACGTCAAGCTGTTCTCCAGATTATACAAATGGCGAAAGATGAAAATCAGAATGTAATTAAAATTGTGCATGGGAAAGGCCCTGAAGCAATTTTAAAAACTTATGTAAATGGTTGGCTTCGTCAACACAGAGATGTGATTGCTTTTGTCAGTGCCCCTGAAAACCAAGGCGGTACAGGAGCAGTATTGGTCCTTCTAAAACGTGCGGAAAAAAATCCAAAATATCAACAGCAATCTTAGATATGTACATTAAATGTTTTAGAAAGATAAATTTCTGCTACAATACTGCCCTTGCTCAATTTGTGTAAGTGAACACCTGTTATGTCTATGCAGCAATCCTACGAAAATATTCTTGAAGCCGTTGGTGAAGACCTTGAACGCCCAGGTCTCAAAGATACGCCTATACGTGCCGCAAAAGCATTTTCGTATTTGACGTCAGGCTATAATAAAACACTCGAAGAAGTCACGAATGATGCGGTTTTTCCATCAGATAACCGCGAAATGGTCTTAGTCAAAAACATTGAATTTTATTCTCTATGTGAACACCATTTACTACCGTTTTATGGTCGTGTACATATTGCTTATCTTCCTGAAGGACAGGTTTTAGGTCTTTCAAAGTTTGCGCGTATTACTGAAATGTTTGCTCGCCGTTTACAAATTCAGGAAAATCTTACCCAAGAGATTGCTGAAGCGATAGAAAAAATTACAGGTGCACGCGGTGTTGCTGTAGTCATCGACTCTGCACATATGTGCATGATGATGCGTGGTGTCGGCAAACAAAACTCAACAACACGTACTGTGTCATTTGTTGGCGAGTTCAAAACCAATACTGAGTCACGCCGTGAGTTTTTAAGTGCTGTGCCTGAAAGCTATTAATCTATAAGCCTCTTGTATCCGTGATACAAGAGGATTGGCTTTTTATCTCAGAATTACTGCTATAAATTAACTAGAAGTAATCTACTTTTTTATTTTTAGACTGAAAATACATTTAAAAATGTTTAATTAAAATTAAGGTCATAACAATATAAAACAGACGCGTTACTTTAATTTTTTACAGCAGAATACAGCGATCTTTCCGGTCCCACCTAAAGCCTTCTTTTATTATTAAATAGCGATAGTAATGAGTTAAAAGCTATATAGTACTCAGCTTGATAAAGGTATTTTTCTGTAAAAAAAAAGCATGACATAAGTCATGCTTAAAATGATTCATTTATGTATTATAAATATTTCGCACTATATTCATGCACTGTATCTACAAATATTTTTGGCATATCAGGGTTTACCCATTGAGTAATTCCATGACCCAAATTGGCAACATACCCAGTTTTTTCACCATTTGCATATGCATCGTCAAGCATTAATTTGACAGCACGTTCTATAGTTTGAGTTGAGCCATACAATGTTGCAGGATCGAGGTTTCCTTGCAGGGCAGCACGACCATTAACAAGTTTACGAGCTTCATCTAAACGCGTAGTCCAATCTAAACCAAATGCATCTGCGCCTGTATCCAACATAACATCTAGCCACTGCCCTCCACCTTTAGTAAATAAAATTACAGGGATACGACGACCATCTTTTTCACGAATTAAACCATTTACAATTTTCTGCATATAATTCAGCGAAAAATCAATGTATTCGCGATGAGCTAATGCCCCGCCCCAACTATCAAAGATTTGAATCGCCTGTGCTCCTGCTTCAACTTGCGCATTTAAATAGTCAATAACAGCATCAGCTAAATGATCAAGCAAAGCATGTAAGAGTTCAGGTGTTTTATAGAGCATCTCTTTAGTATAACGATAATCTTTACTAGACCCACCCTCAATCATATAAGTTGCTAGTGTCCAAGGGCTTCCAGAAAAGCCAATTAGTGGAACACTGCCACCCAAAGCTGAACGAATTGCAGTAACTGCATTCATTACATAGTCTAAATCTGTTTGAGCATTAATTTTGGGTAAATCTTGAATATCTTTTTCTGTACGAATTGTTTTTTTAAATTTTGGCCCTTCACCTGTTTCGAAATAAAGACCAAGCCCCAAAGCATCGGGAACAGTTAAAATATCTGAGAATAAAATAGCAGCGTCTAAATCATAACGACGCAAAGGCTGTAACGTGACTTCACAGGCAAACTCGGTATTTCTACATAATGATAAGAAATCACCCGCTTTTGCACGTGTTTCACGATATTCAGGTAAATAACGACCAGCTTGTCGCATCATCCAAATTGGTGTTGTATCTACTGATTCTCTTAATAAGGCTCGAAGAAAACGATCATTTTTTAAAGCCGTCATACCTATCCCAATCATTTAATTATTTGTTTAGTGTGTAATTATAACAAAAAAGCATATCTAGAAGATAACAGAGCATCTCGATTGTCATGATTGAAACTATACATTACGAAATAATTAATGCACAAAATAATAAATTCTGTAATACTAAATGCGTTTAACAACAATATAATTCTAAGGTTTACCACAATGTTTGTTCGCTCATTACTCGCTGTGAGTTTAAGCTACTTGATGATCAATAGTGCTTTTGCCGCTTCAGATGTAGCGCAATCAGCCCCTACAGATCAATCTGAACAAGTTGCATCAGCTCCCGTAGCAGATCCAATCGATCCACTATCATTAGACAATAAAAGCGCATCTGAAATCATGGCTGGTGCTGCTGACTCATCTGCTTCAGATGTCGTTGCAACATCAGAAGCTCAAATGACGCCACAAGAGCAAAATAACTTAAACGATGTCGCGAAGACAGTTAAAAATATTGATAATTCACCAGAAAAATCAAATACAAAAACCGCAACAAAATTTTCTAAAACTGCTTGGACACTAGATAATCTAAATAGTGTCGAGTGGTATAGTAATATTGGTCGTGGGCAATTTCCTATTTATGCACGTGCACAAGTTATGCTAAACAATGCACATGCTTCACCTGGAGCCATTGATGGTTCTAGTGGTAAAAATACGCTTAAAGCAATTGCTTCCTTTCAACAAATGCGCGGATTGCAACCAACGGGCATTTTAGATGAAGATACTTGGAATGCATTAATTGCATCTCAAGGAGATAAGCCAGCTTACATCGAATATACAATTTCAGCAGAGGATCTTAAAGGTCCTTATGCAAAAGAAATTCCACACGACTATGCCTTACAAGCAAAGATGAAAGGCTTGTATTATACAAGTGTTCCAGAAATGCTCGGTGAAAAATTCCATATGGATGAAGCTTTCTTGAAACAGCTCAATCCAAAAGCAAATTTCAACCAAATTGGTCAGAAGATTATTGTTACAAGCGTTCGCAATAATTTACCCGAAAATATTCATCTAATTGTTGCTCATAAAGGAGCTAAACAGCTCTACTTATTCAACTCGCAAAATCAAATGGTTGGATCATTCCCAGCGACAATTGGAAGTTCAGATACACCATCTCCAACAGGGTCTTATAAAGTTGTTGGTGTAACACCAAATCCTTGGTATAGCTATTCACCAAGCAACTTTGTACAAGGTAATAACTTAAAACCTCTATCACTACCACCAGGTCCAAATGCACCAGTGGGTAATATTTGGATTGGTTTAAGTAAAAAGTCGTTTGGTATTCATGGTACACCAAATCCTTCTTTAGTATCCAAAACAGCATCACACGGCTGTATACGTTTAACCAACTGGGATGCCAATGACCTTGGCAGAAAAGTTAAATCGGGTACAATTGTCAAATTTTTGGAATAATCTATCGTTATTATTCTTTATAAGCCCAGAATATTCTGGGCTTATTTTTATATAAGCATTTGAAAATATGGAGTCTTACATGCCCAATGTAATCCAAGTAAAAAAAATAATTGTATCCTTACTATTATCAATACTTTTTACAACGACAATAAATGCAAAATCTTCAATATCTCATCAGTGTGAAAAAATACAGCAGTACACTATGGGACTCAAATATCAGCAACAGTCTGCTGAGATTCATGCTTTACAGCTTCAAAGTTATACCCTTGCCACATTGCGTATCGAACAATATTTACAACAACATCCCAATACCAAAGATATTGCTGTTGTAACAGATTTAGATGAAACCGTTATTGATAACAGTGCTCTACTGGCACGTGATACAGAGAAGTGCCACGATTGGACAAGCTGGGACACATGGAATGAGTGGGAACAAAAAGGAAATCCAAGCCTTATTCCTGGTAGCCTTGCTTTCTTTAATTTCCTAAATGAACGCGGTATCAAAATTTTTTATGTCTCTGATCGTAGCCAAGAAAATAAATCCTCAACACTTTCAACATTAAAATCACTTCAGTTACCACAAGTTAGTGCAGAAAACGTATTACTTTACGATTCATCGAAACAACAGCGTCGAGAGAAAATTAGCAAGGACTACCATATTATTATGCTTCTTGGTGATAGCCTACCCGATTTTTCAAGCGATTTTACGACTAAACAAAGTAAGGCTGAGCGTGAACAAGCCGTATTAAACAATCGAGAACATTTCGGAAAAGATTGGATTGTGTTGCCAAACTCAAGTTATGGCACATGGAGTAAAGACCATTTAAAAGCATGGGATAAGCCTTTAAATTAGTCGTCTTAGTTTTTAAAAAGCCAGCAATTGCTGGCTTTTATTTATTAGGCTTTAGGATCTTTCAGTTGAATTAATGATTGATTTGCCTTAGTCGCATATTGCGTCAGCTTATCTAAGACTGTTGGAACTACATGATCAGCAATCTGTGCCGCTTGTAAACCTAACTTTTCGCCAACCGTGGGCTTACGGCGTGTACTAATCAAATAGACATCATTATCATGAATTAAGTCTAGAATAACCTGATCTGAAGTTTGTATTTTATCGACAAGATTAAGCTCTACAGCGTCCTCACCATACCAATGCTCACCTGTCGCAATTTGCTCTACGTTCAATTGAGGTCGGTATTTTTCAACAAAATGCTTGAATAATTGATGGGTTTGCTGAAGCTCTTCTTCAAACTTCGCTTTTCCTTCATCTGTATTTTCACCAAACATGGTGACAGTGCGTTTATATTGCCCAGCAGTATAAAGTTCAAAATCGACATTATGTTCTTTTAAAAGACGATTAAAATTTGGCACTTGAGCAACTACACCTACAGAACCTAAAATTGCAAAAGGTGCAGAAATAATCTGATTTGCAATACAAGCCATCATATACCCACCACTTGCAGCAACTTTATCAACACAGATTGTCACATAGAAGCCGGCATCTCGTAAGCGAACAATTTGCGCTGCTGCTAGGCCATATCCATGTACGATTCCACCAGGGCTCTCTAGACGAATAACGACTTTATCTTTATTTGCATCTGCTGCTGCAATAATAAGCGTAATTTCCTCACGTAAATTTGCAACTGCCGAGGCTTGAACATCACCTTTAAAATCAATTATATAAATTTTTTCTTTAGCCTTTTTTCGCCCTTTTGCTGCTTTCATTAAGCTGCCAATTGAAAATTTAGTACCTGTTTTCTGAGCGTCCAACTTTTTCTTTTGTTCATTCAAACGTGTATTTAAATGTGTTATATGAATTTCTGCTGGTAACTTAGGCAGTTGGAATAACATACATTCCCCTAATGAATTTTATGAATATTCCTCATAATATGAGGGCTTTATAAAGAAAATCAATATATGCATCTTAGATTGTACGCAACTACTACATTTCCCAATTTTGAGAAATCATGTAGTCATTCTTGGCATGGCTTGTATATCTTCAACAGATTCGACATTTGCGAGCCAATGCTTTACATTTTCATACTCGTTTAAAGAAACACCACCCTCCTCTGCAACAGCCACATAAGGGTAACAAGCCAAATCGGCAATCGTTATCTTATCGAGTGCAAGCCAAGTATACTTTTTCAAATGATTATTCATAAAGTTTAAGATTTTATGTGCACGTGCCTGTGCTTCTTCTAGGCTTGCATCACCATTCAACAGCTTAGTTCTTCTTGCTAATGCTGGACCAAATGCAATTTCACCAGATGCAATAAATAACCACCTATGAATTTCTGCTTGTTCTATTATCTCCTTTGCGTACCAAATACAGGCACGATCATACTTTTGTACGAGATATAACAAGATTGTATTGCTATCACTTAAAACGACTTCATTATCAATGAGTACAGGAATTTGCCCAAGTGGGTTAATCTTCAAAAATTCTGTCGTTATTCGTACTTCATGTGGCGCATCTATTTTTTCGTAATCAAGTTTCAATAATTTTAAGAGCTGCTCTACACGATGGCCGTGTCCCGAAAGTGCTGTGGTATATAGTTTGATCATATTATTTATACTTTATTATGGACATAAAAAAAGCATACCCGAAGGTATGCTTTTAGCAAGATATTCTTAGAAATTAACCAATAAATTTGCGTGCATTACGGAACATACGTAACCAAGCACCATCTTTATCCCATGATTCAGGTGACCAAGAGTGCTGTAGTGCACGGAAGTTACGCTCTGGGTGAGGCATCATAATCGTTGCACGACCATCTGTAGATGTTACACCACCAATTGCTTCAGGCGAACCATTCGGATTCATTGGATAGTGCTGCGTTGGCTGACCATGACTATCTACATAACGTAAGATAATTTGATCATTCGCATTTAAGTTAGCAATTGTTTGCTCAGGCGCAACCACTCGACCTTCACCATGTGCAACAGCAATTGGTAAAATAGAACCTTCCATATCTTGTAATAATACAGACTTAGATTTTTCTATTTTCACGTTAATGCTACGTGCTTCAAATACTTCACTGGTATTGCGATGGAAACGAGGCCATGCTTCTGCACCCGGAATAAGTGGTGCAAGTTGCGATAACATCTGACACCCATTACAAATACCTAGACTGAAGGTTTCATTACGGTTAAAGAAACGCTCAAATTGGTCACGTAGTTTTTCATTAAATAAAACTGACTTCGCCCAGCCACCACCTGCACCAAGCACGTCGCCATACGAGAAACCACCACATGCAACCAGACCTTCAAAGTCTTCTAGGCTAATTCTGCCTGCAAGTAGATCACTCATATGTACATCAACTGTATTGAAGCCAACTTTATCGAAAGCTGCTGCCATTTCTACATGACCATTTACACCTTGCTCACGTAAAATTGCCATATTTGGACGGCGTAAATTTAAGAAAGGTGCTTCAATTTCTTCATTTAAGTCAAATGTTGGTTCTGCAATTAAGCCCTTATGCGCTTGATCTGCAATTAAGGCATATTCCTGATCAGCTGTTTCTGCATTATCACGTAGACGTTGAATTTGGTGAGATACTTCAGACCATGCTTGTTGTAACTCTGTACGGCTCAATGTAAGACCATTTACAGTCAATACATCAGATGTATTTACTTGACCCACAACTTCAATTGCATCTTTTAATGGAGACTCAGCAATTTCACTCGCTAGATTTTCCCAATCAGAAGCTTTTAATTGAACAACAGCACCAATTTCTTCAGAGAACAAGCTATCTACAGAAAGCGCTTCTAAGTTTACACCTAGACGTGCTGTAAACATCATTTCGCTCACAGTCGCGAGTAAGCCACCATCACCAATGTCATGGTAAGCCTGAATAAGTCCACGTGTATTCCAGTCTTGAATTAAAGCAAAAAAGGCTTTTAGATCATCAAAACTGTCTACATCTGGCGCAGTTGTACCAATGGCTTTGTAAACTTGCGCAAGAATCGAACCACCCAGACGGTGTTGACCTTTAGAAAGATCGATACGTACAAGAATACTGTCATCTATCGCTTTAAGTTCAGGCGTTAGAGTCTTACGCACATCATTCACTGGTGCAAAAGCAGTAATCACCAACGACATTGGAGATGTTACAGACTTATCTTCGCCCTCATCTTGCCACGTCGTACGCATTGACAATGAATCTTTACCTACAGGAATCGCAATACCTAATGCAGGACAAATTTCCATACCAATAGTTTTTACTGCTTCAAATAATGCTTGATCTTCACCTTCTTGACCCGCAGCAGCCATCCAGTTTGCAGATAATTTAATATCACCTAACTGTTCAATATCTGCCGATGCAATATTAGTAATTGCTTCTGCAACTGCCAAACGTGCCGATGCAACAGGGTTTAACAATGCGACAGGTGGACGCTCACCCATTGCCATTGCTTCACCTGTATAACCTTCTAAGCTGGTTGTGGTTACGGCAGCATCTGCCACAGGCACTTGCCAACGACCAACAAGCTGATCTCGTGCAACCATACCCGTAATCGAACGGTCACCAATCGTAATAAGGAACGATTTTGAGGCAACTGTTGGATTTTTTAATACGCGGAAAATTGCATCTTTAAGATCAATTTTCGCAGTATCAAAAGCATTACCAACACGTTCAGTCGTTTCATAACTACGTTGCATACGTGGTGTACCACCAAGCATGACTTGCATTGGCATATCTACCGCATTATTTTCAAATAATGGGTCTTCTACAGTTAAGTGACGTGCTTCTGTCGCTTCACCTAACACCGCAAATGGACAACGTTCACGTTCACAAATTGCTTCAAATTCAGCTAAAGAACTTGGACGAATCGCTAAAACATAACGCTCTTGCGCTTCATTCGACCATATCTCCATTGGAGACATACCCGGCTCTAAAGATGGAATTTTACGTAAGTTTAATACAGCCCCTAACTCATGATCATTCACAAGCTCAGGCATTGCATTCGAAACACCGCCAGCACCCACATCATGTACAGAAACAATTGGGTTCTCATTTTCTAAACGCCAGCAAGTATCAATAACTTCTTGGCAACGGCGTTCCATTTCAGGGTTTTCACGCTGTACAGAAGCAAAGTCTAAGCTTTCACCCATTGTACCGCTATCTACAGATGATGCAGCACCACCACCTAGACCAATTAACATCGCAGGGCCACCCAACACAATGAGTAAATCGCCCGGTTGAATTGGATCTTTTTCCACATGATCTGGACGGATATTACCGTAACCACCTGCAATCATAATTGGCTTATGGAAACCTTTCACATCGCCATTTACATTTTGTTCAAATGTACGGAAATAACCATTTAGGTTCGGACGACCAAATTCATTATTGAATGCAGCCCCACCCAGTGGGCCATCAATCATAATTTGTAATGGTGATGCCATACGAGATGGTTTGCCATACTGCTCTTCCCATGGCTGTTCAAAACCAGGAATATTTAAGTTAGATACAGTAAAGCCCGTTAAGCCTGCTTTTGGCTTACCACCACGACCTGTTGCACCTTCATCACGAATTTCACCACCAGAACCTGTTGCAGCCCCAGCAAATGGAGAAATTGCAGTTGGGTGGTTGTGTGTTTCTACCTTCATGAGAATATGGGCAGCTTGACTCTTATATTTATACACATGATGACCATTTTCATCCGGTTTCGGATAAAAACGCATTGTGTCATAGCCTACAATTACCGATGCATTATCTTTATATGCAGACAATACATCATTTGGAGATTCTTTATACGTATTTTTAATCATTTTGAACAATGATAACGGTTGCTTTTCACCATCAATTGTCCATTCTGCATTAAAGATTTTATGACGGCAATGCTCTGAGTTTGCTTGAGCAAACATCATTAGCTCAATATCGTTTGGATTGCGTTGTAACTGCGTGAATGCTTCCACTAAGTAGTCAATTTCTTCTTCAGAAAGTGCAAAACCAAACTCTTGGTTTGCTTGAATAAGTGCAGACTTGCCTTGACCAAGCACATCAATCGTATTTAATGGTTTTGGCGAAGTTTCACTAAATAATACGTGTGCATCATTTACCTGACTAAATACATTTTCAGTCATACGATCATGTAAAATTGCTTTTACCGCATCGCTTACCGTATTTACACCTTTTAGCGTATACAAAATACCGCGTTCCACACGATGAACAGGCGTATTACAGTTTTTAAAAATATCGACAGCTTTAGAAGACCAAGGTGAAATTGTACCCACGCGTGGTGTTACTAAAATTTGTACTTCATCACTTGCAGCTTGGTGAAGTTCAAAACTTGAACCATCATTCAATAACTGTTGAGCTGCTTGTAATTCTTGTTCGTTGAGCGCTTGATCAAACAGATAAACCCACTGGCTTTCGATTGATTGAACAGAACTAAGAGACGATAAACGTGATAATAGTTGAGTTTTTTTGAAAGTAGAATGTGCTACCGCACCGGCCACGATAAACATGTTGATTTTGGCTCCACGGGTAAGTCTTAACACCTTACCGCAATGTGACTTTGAGAAGAGCGTCTATAATACTGCTTATTCGTCTATTGAGCTAGTTCAAACAAGCATAATCGAAAAGATATATGAAAAAATTGTTAAAATTAATAAAGATAATCTTAATTTACAACCAAATAAAAACCGACCTCACCTATTTTTAAATGAGATCGGTCAAAATATTTATTTAGAAAATAGGTTATTTTAGTTCAGGATGCTGACTGACTAACTTCTCACGCTTTTGACTCAGTTCATCCATTTTTTCATCAATTTTTTGAACTTTTTCTTCAATATTTTCATGAAAAACTTCTAAAAGCTCTTTTGCTTCTTGGCGGTCTTCTGCAATTGGCGCAGTACCATATAATGGCTTATTTGCAGTTTCTTTAAAATAAAAAGCAGTGATTAAACCAACAAAACCAAAAACAATAAGATAATAAGCAGGAATCATAAGATTACCTGTATTTTCTACAAGTGCTACTGTTACTGTCGGTGTTAAACCTGCAAATACAATTGAGATATTAAATGCAGCAGCAAGTGCAGAATAACGAATATCGGTTGGGAATAATGCAGGAATTGTCGCAGCCATAATACCCAATAGCATATTTACAGAAAGCGCCAAAATAAAAAGTCCCGCAAACATTAAAGACTCAACACCAGATGTCATGAGCATAAATGCAGGATAAGACAAGAATATAAGTGAAAAACTACCTGCAAAAATAAATGGACGGCGACCAATCTTATCACTCAACCAACCAATAAAGAGTTGTAAAAACAGCATGCCAAACATCACACCAATGGTCACCATTTCCCCACGATTACTTGGATAATGCAAGTTATGCGTAAAGTAACTTGGTAAATACGTCAGTAGCATGTAATAAACAACATCGGTACTTACAACAATGCCCACACAGACCCAAAGACTGCGTTTGTGTGTGGTGAGTACTTCCCTAAAAGGAATTTTCTTCTCCGCATTTTCAGTGGCTTTTTTATATGCAGGTGTTTCCTCTAATGCATTACGTAAATACATTCCTACTAACCCTAACGGTAAGGAAAGTAGAAATGGAATACGCCACCCCCATTCTGCAAAGTTATGTTCACCCACCATTGAACTGATGAATGAAACTGTCCCCGCACCAATTAAGAAGCCTGCAATTGAACCGAAATCTAACCAGCTCGCCATAAATCCACGTTTTCGGTCTGGAGAATACTCTGCAACAAAAATGGCTGCACCTGCATATTCACCACCAACAGATATACCCTGTGCAATTTTTACAATGAGCAATAAAATAGGTGCCCAAATACCAATACTGTCATAGCTTGGAATTAGACCAATACCACAAGTACTTAAGGTCATAATCATGATTGTAATGGCAAGAATATGCTTACGACCGTATTTATCACCAAGGAAACCAAAGATAATTCCACCAATTGGGCGAAATACAAAAGGAATAGAAAACGCTGCGAGTGTTGCAATTAATTGAAGGCTTGGAGATGTATTAGGAAAAAAAACTTTTCCTAATACATATGCAACATAGCCATATACACCGAAATCGAACCATTCGATAGTATTACCTAGTGCGGCTGCGGTAATTGCTTTTTTTGTTTTGGCACTTTCGACAATATTGATATCATCGAGCCCCACTTCATTACTTTTATCAGTTGCTGTTTGCATTAAACACCCTGTATTGAATTAGAAAGATTGCTCTTACATCGCTCAAATCACTTTGTGATAAGCATTAAGCTCATATGTGGGCGCAGACTCTAACACAAAAATATAACAAACTCTAAAAAAGCAACCATTACTGTTAAAAAATCATTTCAAATCAAAAATTTAAATAATAAAATATTTTTTACCAGAAGATAAAAATTAAACTTTATACGATTATTTAAGACAAATATCTAATAGACAAAATATAAATATATAGAACCAGTTTTACATAAAAACTAAATTATTGTTAAAGCGATTCTTTATACAGAAACATTAAATAAAGAACCAATCCAGAAAGTAAATGCCATAGCAACAATACCCCACAACATGACACGGATAGCCCCTTTAATCATATTACTACCGCCTGCATAGCTTGAAACAATGCCAAGTACACCTAACGAAACTACACCAACAATAATAATTCCATATTCAAGGTAATTTCTTGGCAACAACAAGATAGCCAATAATGGGCACGTACCACCTAAAGCAAAAGAAATTGCAGATGAAAAAGCTGCAAGAAAGGGTTGTGCTGCTGTTTCTTCATTAATTCCTATTTCATCCCTTGCATGAGCAGCAAGTGCATTGTGCGCAGTTAACTGTTGAGCAACTTCAAAAGCTAGCTCTTTATCTAACCCCCGATGAATATAAATTTTCGTTAACTCTAATAATTCTAGATCAGGAGATAAATCTAAACTTTTGGCCTCCATTCTTAAATCGGCATCTTCAATATCTTGCTGAGATTTCACAGAAATAAATTCACCTGCGGCCATAGATACAGCACCAGAAATAACGCCCGCAATACATGTAATTAAAAGCGTATGAACCGTCGCTCCACTTGCAGATATGCCCACAACCAAGCTAGTAACTGAAATAATGCCATCATTTGCTCCAAGCACTGCTGCTCGAAGCCATCCTGAACGTTCGGTATAATGATTTTCTTCATGATGAGAGTGAAGAGACATATTTTTTTCTACTTATCATCTTTTATAATCCGTATTGTAGCGTGCTTTTAAACGGTGTGAAATGCTAAAAAAATTACGATTTAGTCACAATTGAAACGACAACCTTTGACGTATCTGACTAGAGAAACTCCAATTTTTTTGGCATGATGGATAAAATTTAACAGTTGATTTTATAAAGAATGAAAGAAATGCGCTGGTTAGAGTTACTTTCAGCGACCCGTTTAGGAAGTAAAAAAAACCAAAATGAGCTTGGTCGAAGCCCATTCCATAAAGACTATGACAGAATTATATTTTCGCAAAGTTTTAGACAACTCAATCGTAAAACACAAGTACATCCGCTCACACAAAATGACGGCGTACATACACGCCTCACCCACTCCTTAGAAGTATCATGTGTTGGTCGTTCTTTGGGAATGCTTGCTGCAGAGAAAATTAAGGATGATCTTCCAGCTTGGATTTCACCTGCAGATCTTGGCGCTATTATACAGGCAGCTTGTTTAGCACATGATATTGGTAACCCGCCTTTTGGGCATGCTGGTGAATATGCCATTCGTGAATGGTTTGATGCTGCTGCACAAAATAATTTTCTTCAGGCGCTTTCATCTGAAGAATCTGCAGATGTTCGCCAATTTGAAGGTAATGCTCAAGGATTGCGCCTGCTTACACGTATAGACCATCATCCTGAAGATGGTGGCATGCGTTTAACTGCAGCAACACTGGGCGCATATCTAAAATATCCTTGGTTATCCAAACCCATTCAAGAGAATGAATCTGCTCAACATCGAGCTAAATTTGGTTGCTATCAAAGCGAAAAAAGTATTCTTTCAGAAGTTGCTAACCGTCTAGGGCTCATTGAGCTTGGCGAATATCATTACTGTCGTCATCCACTTACGTATCTTTTAGAAGCAGCGGATGATATTTGCTATGCACTCATTGATCTTGAAGATGCGATTAGCTTAAATATTTTAACTTATGAGGAAGTTGAGCCTATCTTCATTAAGTTAATTGCAGACTATGGCATTCCAAACGAATTGTCATTGCCGTGGACAACGTGGCAACAGAAAATTGCAGCATTACGTGGTCGTGCAATGAAACGACTCGTCGAAGAGGTAACAAATGCATTTTCACGACACCAAACAACCATTTTAATGGGACAGCTTCAAGGTACACTACTTCAATACTGCCCGACAGATATCTCAGCAGGTATAGAAGAAGCAAAGAACTTAGCACGACAAAAGATTTTTGGACACAGACAAAAAATAGATTTAGAAGTGATTGCTCATATGAGCCTACAACACATTTTAGATGCTTTTATGCCACTAACCACTCCTAATAAAATTACGAGCTATAAAGATCGTAAACTGATGCTCATGCTAGAGCAATCTGGTGCTCACTTTGGCGACAATCACTACCAAAACATTATGCAAGTACTCGACATTGTTGGTAAATTCTCAGATCATCAAGCATATCATCTTGCACAAATATTACAGGGTCATCGCCCTGCATTTACTTCATAGGAAATCTAAATGATTGGTTGCCTCATTGGTGAAGTCCTCGCATTAGAGGCTCCTACTGTCATCTTAAATGTCAATGGTATTGGTTACGAAGTGGACACTCCACTCTCGACATTCTGCCAGCTACAAAAAGGCCAAAAAATCACCTTATGGACACATTTGGCTGTAAGAGAAGATGCACAATTGCTCTATGGTTTTTTAGACCTACGTGAAAAAACCTTTTTTAGAACTTTACTCAAGGTCAATGGCGTTGGCCCTAAAATGGCATTAGGTATATTATCTACTTTAAGTGCAGATCTACTTATTCAAACGATTGAACATAACGATATTAATACGCTTGTGAAAGTGCCCGGTGTTGGTAAAAAAACAGCAGAACGTTTACTCATAGAACTCAGAGATCGCGTTAAAGCACTTCAACAAGATGCTCCTCACCATTCAAATAACACCTCAATACCTTTACAGCAGTCTGGTAACTCAGCAGTTGCTGAGGCTGAAGCTGCACTTCAATCTTTAGGTTATAAACCTCAGGAAGCTAAGAAAGTCGTAGCAAGTGTAAAAGATCAACATACAGAAGTTGCAGACATTATTCGTGCTGCACTTAAATCAATGATGAAATCATAAGTTATGCAAGACAGACTCATTAATGGTCATGAAAAACCTGAAGACCAAATTGATCGTGCAATTCGACCTGCCACATTAAGTGATTACATTGGTCAACCCATTGTACGTGAGCAGATGGAAATCTTTATTGGCGCTGCCCGTGGGCGTGGTGAAGCATTAGACCATACACTTATTTTTGGTCCACCCGGCTTAGGAAAAACAACACTTGCAAATATTATTGCTCGTGAAATGGGTGGAAGTCTTAAATCTACCTCTGGACCAGTATTGGAACGGGCAGGTGACTTAGCGGCATTGCTGACCAACTTGGAAGAAGGAGATGTTTTATTCATTGATGAAATTCATCGTCTTTCCCCTGTTATCGAAGAAATTTTGTATCCTGCGATGGAAGATTACCAGCTAGACATTATGATTGGTGAAGGTCCTGCGGCGCGTTCTATTAAATTAGATCTTCCTCCTTTCACGCTTGTTGCAGCAACCACTCGTGCAGGCTTACTCACCTCTCCCCTTCGTGATCGCTTCGGGAT
>NZ_VTDQ01000032.1 GCF_015627175.1 Acinetobacter pollinis
GTTATTATTTTATTATTTATGTTTTTAATTAAAATCCATTTAAATAATGGAAATTATTTTTATTCTTAAATAAATATGTCACTTAAATATAATATAAGTTTTTTAGATAAATGTCCGATTGCAAATAATGAGTCTAGTGAACAGGCATTTAAACATACACTGGAGTTAGTTAAAAAACTCGAAATATTAGGTTTTTCACGTTATTGGCTTGCAGAACATCATGCTTCTGAGCAATACGCCAGTACATCACCAGAGTTATTAATAGCATGGTTATTGCCTCAAACTCATACTATTCGACTGGGGTCTGGGGGGGTAATGCTACAACATTATAGTCCTTATAAAGTTGCAGAAAACTTTAACCTTTTAGCAACTTTGGGAAAAAATCGTGTGGACTTAGGTGTTGGAAAAGCACCAGGTGGTATGCCAGTTTCTACTAAAGCATTGCAATATGCGGTGAATCCGAGTCAAAAAGGGACATTTCAAGATCAGTTGACACTTTTAAATGATTATCTTCAGGGAAAATCATCTTTAACCGTGTATCCGAAAGTAGAACATCCAGCAGAGTATTTTTTACTAGGAGGCAGTGAAGAGAGTGCATTACTTGCTGCAAAGCTAAATTGGAATTTTGTGTTTGCAGCGCATTTGAATGGTGATATTGAAAAGCTCAGAAAGTCTTTGCAGGTTTTTAAACAGAAAGCACCTCAACGTACAGCCATTATTGCATTACAAATTATTATTGCAGAGACAGAAAAGCATGCGAATGAATTGGCAAAAGACTTAGAGGTTTGGACACTTGAATTAGAAGATGGTCAACGCTTTAAAGTACTTAATAAAGCTATGGCAGATACTTTCGCACAACAAGCAAATAAGAAAATAATTTCTTTAGTAAAAGAACCTTTAACTGTTTTAAAAGGAACTGCTCAACAAGTCATATCCGCTCTTGATCAATATTATCAAAACTTTCCAGTTGATGAGTTCATTCTGGATATTCCATTGGCAGATCATAAACAAAGACAACATATTTTAGATTTGCTCATACAACATTTAACTCAGATAAAGCATGCCATTGCATCGTAATAAGGAAAATAAAATGACTATCAATACGTATAGTAGGCAGATTCATTTTGGAACAATACTACAAGGTGCAGGTGGAAATATGTCTGCATGGCGACACCCTGATGCGATTGCCAATGCCAGTATTAATTTAGATTTTGTTAAAAATATTGCCATACAAGCAGAACAAGCAAAGTTTGATTTTGTCTTTATTGCAGATGGTTTATATATCAATGAAAAATCAATTCCACATTTTTTGAATCGTTTTGAACCAATCACTTTATTATCTGCCCTTGCAAGTGTTACACAAAAAATAGGCTTGGTTGGTACGGTCTCTACATCTTATAGTGAACCCTTTAATGTTGCTCGTCAGTTTGCAAGTTTAGACCATATTAGCGGTGGAAGAGCAGGTTGGAATGTTGTCACCACACCTTTGGAAGGGACATCTAAAAATTTCAATAATAAACCGCATCCTGCCCATCAACAGCGCTATGAAATTGCAGATGAATATTTAGATGTAGTGAAAGGATTATGGGATTCTTGGGAAGATCATGCTTTTGTTCGTAATAAAGAAACGGGGAAATTCTTTGATCCAAACAAGTTACATGCCATTCAACATACAGGAAAGTATTTTCAAGTACATGGCCCATTAAACATTGAGCGTACACCTCAAGATAGACCTATTGTTTTTCAAGCTGGTGCATCAATAAGTGGTCAAGATCTTGCTGCTAAACATGCAGATGCAATTTTTACCCATCAGCATCATCGAGTAGAGGCCAAAGCCTTTTATCGTAGTGTAAAAGAAAAATTAAAGAGTTACGGGCGACAGGAAAATGATTTATTAATTTTCCAAGGCATTGGTGTGCTTATTGGTCAAGATCAAGCTGATATTGAACAGCAGTACCAACAAATGACAACGTTGGTGTCGATTGAAAATGCTTTAGATTATCTGGGACGTTTTTTTGAACATCATGATTTTTCAAGATATGAACTTGATGCCCCATTTCCAGACTTAGGTACGCTTGGGGAAAATAGTTTTAGAAGTACTACGGATGAAATTAAACGTATCGCTAAGGAAAATGGATATTCTTTGCGTCAGACAGCATTGGCATGGGCGACACCGAAGCCTCCATTTACTGGCACGCCGTTAGAAATTGCAAATCAGCTAGAAGAGTGGTTTGAGGAAAATGCAGCAGATGGATTTATTATTCAAGGTGCAACACCAAATACCTTAACGCAGTTTATTCAACAAGTTATACCGATTTTACAAAAAAAGGGGCTTTATAGAACAGAATATTTAGGCACAACATTACGTGAAAATTTACAGTTGTCTAGGCCTAATAATCAGTTTCAAACCATTCAACAAAAAGAAAAAATAGCCTAAGAGAATTTAAAATGAAATTATATAAAAACTTTTTAACACTAAGCATTCTTACAACTGGTCTGTATTTAACAGGGTGTAATCATGACAATATCCAAAATGAAAAAGTATCTTCTGACATTGCAGTCTCATCACCTGTCAGCTCTACAAATACACCCTCTACATCCGAGCAAAAAATATTACTGGAAAATACGACTCCAATCGATACCGATATAAACCAAAATGCGATTGCAAAAATTCCTAAGAATTATCACTTTGTCGAAGCAGGCTATTTTACAGTCGGTACTTATGCTGGATCACCTCCAATTGCTGTTATGGCGCCAGATAATAAAACTGTGATTGGAACAGAAGCAGATATTGCACGTTTAATTGCAGACAGTTTGGGATTAAAACTTAAACTTGTGGTGAGTTCTTGGGAAGATTGGCCACTAGGACTGAGTAGTGGTAAATACGATGCTGTTTTGGCTAATATTACTGTAACTAAAGAACGAAAAGAGAAATTTGATTTTGCGACATATCGTCAAGATGTTTTGGGTATTTATGTTTCAGATAAGAGTCAGGTTAAAAAAATTGAAAATGCTGATGATATTGCAGGACTTAAAGTTATTGTAGGGGCAGGCACAAATCAGGAAAAAGTTTTATTAACTTGGATAGAGGACAATAAGAAAAAAGGGTTAAAGCCTGCTCAAGCGCTTTACTATAACGATAATGCATCCGCAAGTTTAGCCCTTCAATCGGGGCGGGCAGATGCTATTTTGGGGCCAAATGCTATTTATGCATGGCAAGCATTAAACGGCGCTAAAATTCACTTGGCGGGATTAATTAAAGGGGGGTGGCCACGCCGTGCAGATATTGCCGTCACTGTGAAAAAAGGTAGTGGTCTTGCAGAGCCAATTCAAATTGCACTCAATGGTGTGATTCAAAATGGAAAATATTCACAGATATTAGATCGTTGGGGAGTTAAAACAGAGGCTGTATCTGATTCGGAAATTAATCCACCGGGTTTGGGCGATCAATAAAAGGAGATCAGCATATGAATACTCAATTTATTCCGACATCAATTGCCGCAGATCACGTACAACCATTGTTAGATGGGCTGTTTCAAGAATATTTTGAAATATATCATCATGTTTTATCAAAGCATGGCAAATTAGCAATATATCAAGATAAACAACATCAAGAACGATATGAGCCCGCTGTGCTTTATCAGCCTCCTCATGGTTTATTTATTACACTAAAAAATGAAGACAAGGTTATAGCTATGGGAGCATATAAGCGTTATGACCATGAAACAGCCGAGTTAAAGCGCATATGGACACATCCAGACTTTAGAAAGCAAGGTATTGCGGAAAAAGTGGTTTTGGAATTAGAAAAACAAGCAAAAATGGCAGGATATAAAAGAATCTATCTCACAACAGGTTTTAAGCAAATTCCAGCTGTCAAATTATATTTAGCTTTAGCGTATCGGCCTTTATTTGAAGTCAATAATGAGTTTAATTTTGATCATTATGGTCAAGACCCTTATGACGGAAGCTTACCATTCGAAAAACAATTAACTTATGGGGACATCGTATGAATAAATCACAATATCAAATTGTCCCTCATAAAAATCCTTGGCAATGGGTCGGGATAATCCTTTCACTCTTTGTCATAGTGACAATACTACATTCCATTTTTTTTAATGAAAAATGGGGATGGACTGTTTTTAAACATTGGTTTTTTGATCGAGCTATTTTAGATGGTTTATTCATTACATTGAAACTGACATTTTTTGCCATGATCCTTAGTTTTATTTTAGGTGGTGTGGTTGCAATGATGCGGTTATCTTCATCATGGTTTATTCGTAGTTTGGCATGGGGGTATATTTGGATTTTTCGTTCGTTACCTTTATTGGTGGTTCTCATTATTTTATATAATTTTTCATACTTGTATGAGAATATTTCGCTAAGCATACCTTTTACACACCTGTCTTATGGTGAATATAAAACTGTAAATGTACTTGATCAGTTTATGACGGCATTGGTTGGATTAACCATAGTACAAAGTGCATATACTGCAGAGGTTATTCGAGGTGGTATACAGGCTGTTGATCGTGGTCAAATTGAAGCTTCTACGGCACTAGGACTTTCATGGTGGCACCGAACCACACGTATTATTTTGCCTCAGGCGATTCGTAGCATTTTACCTGCAATGATTAATGAATGTATTAATTTATCTAAAGGAACGGCTATCGTTTATGTATTGGCAATGCCAGAGCTTTTTTACACAGTACAAATGATTTATAACCGTAACCAAGAGGTTATTCCGTTACTTATGGTTGCCGCCGTTTGGTATACCGTTATTACGAGCTTTTTTTCTATTTTACAGTATGCCCTTGAAAGAAAACTAAGACAGCCTATTACAGCTAGTGTACCGCATTTAACGATGAGTCATCTTTTATCATTTAAAAAATCTTCGCCAATTCAGTCTGCGATCCTGAGAGAAAAAGTATGAAAGACCATTATAAGCCAACTTCTCAGGGACATATAAAGGTTACACATGTTGTTAAACAGTATGGACAGCATGTGGCTTTGAATGATGTTTCCTTAGATATTCCTGCAGGATCGGTTACTGTTATTATTGGGCCTTCAGGATCAGGTAAATCAACATTACTCCGTACGTTGAATCATTTAGAAAAATTAGATGCAGGTTATATTCAGATTGATGGTGAATTTATCGGTTATCGTGAGAAAAATAATAAACTCTATGAGCTAAAGGAAAAGGAAGTTTTAAAACAACGTAAAGCAATAGGATTTGTATTTCAAAATTTCAATTTATTTCCACATTTAAGCGTATTGCAAAATATTATTGAAGCTCCAGTTGCTCATAAACTCTATAGTAAATCTAAGGCTATTCAAAAAGCAGAGGATTTACTGACATTGGTAGGACTAAAAGAAAAGATTCATGCATGGCCAACGCAATTGTCTGGAGGCCAGCAACAACGTGTTGCGATTGCTCGAGCATTGGCACTTGACCCTAAAGTCATTTTATTTGATGAGCCAACATCTGCTTTAGATCCCGAGCTTGTAGGTGAAGTGTTGAATGTCATTAAAAACTTAGCAAAATTAGGAAAAACGATGGTTGTGGTGACGCATGAAATTGCATTTGCAAAAGAAGTTGCAGATTACGTTATTTTTATGGATCGAGGACAGATTGTAGAAAAGGGAACAGCAGATTCGGTCTTACTTGCACCATCTGAAATGAGAACACAAAAGTTTTTGGCCAGTGTATTGTCTTAGAGAGTTGATTATGTCACACCATTTAGAAAGCTATCTACATCAAGTTTTTCATGAACTGCACCAATATCCAGAACTGTCGAATCATGAATTTAAAACCACTAAAAAACTGAAAGATGAACTGGAAAAACATCATATTAACGTTTTAGATTTACCTTTAAAAACAGGTATCGTGGTAGAGATTGGTCAGGGGGAGCATAGTATTGCATTACGTGGAGATATAGATGCATTGCCGATTCAAGAACAAGTCGATGTTCATTATCACTCTCAAGAAGATGGTGTTATGCATGCATGTGGCCATGATTTTCATGCAACGGCAATGTTGGGAGCGGCAATATTATTAAAAGAGAGTGAGCATAAGCTCAAAGGGCGCGTGCGTATTATTTTTCAGCCTGCCGAAGAAGTGGGTACGGGTGCACTGGAAATTATTCAAACAGGTGTTTTAGAGAATATACAAGCTATTTTTGGGATTCATAATGATCCAACTCTAGCGGCTGGAATAATCGGATGTAAAGCAGGTGCATTAACTGCGGGCGTAGATCGATTTTCAATTCATATACAGGCTAAAGGTACCCATGCTGCAAGACCACAAGATGGCAATGATCCTTTAATTGTTCTTGCACATATTATTCAGGTATTTCAAACTATTATTAGTAGAAGAATTAACTCTAGTGAAAATGCAGTGGTTTCTTTAACGCAGGTACATAGTGGAACAACATGGAATATTATTCCAGATACTGCTTTTTTAGAGGGAACTGTTCGAACTTTTAATGTGCATGTACGTGAACAGATAGCACATGAAATAAGGCAAATATTAGAAGGTATTGAAAAAACATTTGCTGTAAATATTCATTTAGACTGGCAATCAGGGCCGCCTTCTGTAATGAATGATGCAAATTGGTCGAGTTTTGCATTAGAGGTTGCACAGGATCATCAGTTCGACTGTCAGACCATTGAAAAAAGTCCAATTGGAGAAGATTTCTCTTTTTATCAAGAAAAAATGGATGGTGCTTTTATTATGATTGGCTCTGGTGGTCCTTATCCATTGCATCACCCGAAGTTTAAAATTGATACAAATATTATTTTGCCTAGCAGTATCTACTTGGCGCGACTTGCTGAACGTGCACTAATATTTATCGATGAACAGCAATCTTAAAGGGTTAAAAAAATAGAACAAAAAGGTCGGGTATCTTTTGTTGGAATTTCATGTTTTTGTGTTAATTTAAACAAAGTTATATAAATACTTAATAAAAGGCGAATATGAAGCAATTATTCACAGCAAGTTTATTGCTTATAAGCTCGACAATTGTTTTTGCAACAACACAACCTAAAGCCACTCCAAATGTGACTGCTGATGATATTACGATTGTACCTAGACCAGTAATCTATGGTTTATGGGGAATTGAACTTCCAAATAATAAAAAATGTATGGAGTTTTATAACTTTAAGACAGGTAATCGTTTGGTCATTAACAGTGCTTCAGAATGGGCAACGGGTGTATATGACTATCAGCCGTCTCCTGACAATAATGTAAAAGTTGGCGCTTTAGCTATTCAAATGAAGTTCGATAACAATCAACCAGATTGTTCAGGACAAAGAACAGAAGTGAATACAGATGTAGCACAGTACTATGTCCATTGGAAAGATCAAAATAATCTACAATTTTGTACTTCTGCCGATGGTAATCAATGTTTTGTAAATCTAAAGCGCATTTTACCTTAATGGGTTACAAACAATTTGCAGGCTTGGGCACTCCCGCAAGTCTGCTCAGTTGACGTGCAACTAAGCCTGTATTGAATTGTTGTTGTAAGATCATATTAGTGATTTCACCATCTACCGTTTTCATGAGGAATTTAATAAGCGGACGAGTTGCAGGTGCATAACCAAACTGTTGGTAAAACTGACGAACGCCGTTTAACACTTTGAAATGCCATGCTGTTAAATGGAGATCTAAACTTTCTGCCAATTGCTGGGCAACGGATTCATTCCAGTCGGTATAGTTTACTAAATGACCATCTTGGTCGAGCTCTAACTTCATATCTATCCTATTAGTTCATTCGAATACATTGCTTGGTGTGAATAACCAGTTCAGCAAAATGATCATAGTCAATAATTTCTACATTTTTAGGGCATGGCAGATGCGCAACTAAGGGCTGATCTGTTTTAATGATATATACATTTTCAAACATTGCGAGCAAGGGCGAATGAATGTGAAGTACAGCATCGCCCATTAAAATAATAGGGTCGCTTGGTTCTGCGATATCCTTTAAAGACAATAGATGGGTGGCTGTCTTTATATATTCACTTTGTATTAAATAAATACGATGCGTCATAAAATTACCAATATAAGATATGATCGAATGTTTGAAGAAAACTCACATTGAAGTCGATGTAGGTCATGTGCTGTTTTGAATGAAGAACGTAGGGATGACTGCTATCTTGTTTTTGGATATAGATTGTTTCTATATCGTAGAATTCCAAACTTTCTCTCATTGCAGAAGCAGGTTTCACAATATTTTCATTTTTATTAAATGTTAGGCCATCTTGCAATAATGAAAGTGCTGCATCTTTGAGGAGTATCGTAGTTTGACATCCAAAACTTGCCATGACCAGTGCAGCAGATAAACTTTCATTGGTTTGTAACTGCGTAATATTGGGTTGTGTTAAAACAATAAGTACACTTTTCACATCAATCCCTCTTTTTTTGAATCTATATACATTTAGAACTGAATGACACGTTCACTCGATTGTATGGCGTCTGCAAGTTCTCCAAGGCCAACCAGCTCAAATCGCTCTGCAAGGTTAGATTGTGAGAGTTGGTGGCGTATTGCATTTTCTTGGTCTGTAATACCTCTATTAAGTGCGGCACTCACGCATACAGGAAGTCGAACTTTAAGTTTTTGCCACTCTTGTGTTAGGTTACGTTGATCATCTGGCATCCAATTCAATGCATTTGCAATATGTACGGCATCTTGATAGAAAAATACACTCAATGGTAGACCTTGTTTTTCTAATGATTGCGCAAGTCCCAGAGCATGCCATGAAATTGAAGAAGTCGGTGCAGTTGTCATTAAAATGAGTGTACTCATTAATTATTCACCCGTAAGTATTCTATTGTAATTAGTATACAATGAATCTGATCAATCTTAATCATCGTCTAAATCAAGGTGGTCAGCTTTATAGCAAAAGTTAAGTCTTTAAAGGCCTGATCATTTAAAAATACTTAAATGATCAGGATGTATGGCGATATATTATTTTTGAGGTTGATATTCTAAAGATGAATGATGTAAAAATACTCTAAGATTGCTAGCTTGATCTTTTACAAATCCCCAAGTTTTATCTACATTTGTGGTTTTTCCATATTTATCTTCTAAGTGTGTTTTCCCCATAACTAGCGCCGTATTACCTAAGTTCTTTACAACATAATTTTCGATATTACATTTTTTCCAACCTTTTAAGGCGAATCCCTTGTCGTTTGGAAAGTTTGGATTATCACCTACAAAATAGGCTAGTGCACCTTCTTTCGTTGTTCTAAAAGTCTGTGGTGTTTGAGATAAAGTGGGTTTAAATAATAGATCTCCGTCTGTAATTAAGTATTGTTCATCAATCATTTGAGATGCTTGTTTTTTCGCTTCGGCCAAGCCATTTTCTTGATAGGTTTTACTTATATTTATAAGCGCATCGCACCATTTGGTTTGATGGTGATTGATATCTTCAATTGTTATATTTGATGTGAGAGATGATGGTGCTTGTGCATAAGCATAGGTCATTGATGTTAAACCCAATACACTAAAAATAAAGAAAGATTTCATAAAAATTCCATTTGAAAAAAATAAATAAAAAAAGATAAAAAATACAGCCAAAAAAGATAAATTACGCTTTATCTGATATATATATTATATATTTAAAAAATATAATATATAATTATTTAATGTAATTTTGTAAAGATAGTAATTTTTTAATGAATTCAACATTTCGATGGTTTTTATAACTAAAAGCATCATTAAAGTGACTGAAAAGCAATCAATAGCTGTGTAAAAATGAAATGAAAGAAATTATTACATCTATAAATTCAAACTGAACAAGTATAGATATTTTTATACCGTATCTAACCTTGAATATTTGCATTAAATAAATACCAAATAATCAAAGGAGTAATAAATAATGATTCTAATTACAGGTGGTCTTGGGTTTATTGGTTCACATCTTGCCTTATCTTTATTAAAACAGGGCAAAGAGATCATTATTGTTGATAATTTGGTCAATAGTAATATACATATGTTAGAGCGTCTGCAACAAATTTCAGGCCATACGATTCCTTTTTTTGATGGCGATTTGCGTAATACGCCTGCGTTGAACAAATTTATAGAACAATATGTAGTTGATTTAGTCATTCACTGCGCAGGGTTTAAGTCAGTTTCAGAATCTCATCTGAAGCCTGTGGAATATTATAATAATAATCTCAGTTCATCTATCAGTTTAATTCGTGCCATGCAACGTGCTGGTATTCGAAAAATTATTTTTCTATCGAGTGTGATGGTTTATGGTAGTTCTGGTACTGAGTTTACAGAAGAAACATCTTTAAATTATATATCGAATAATCCGTATCTTAAATCTCAGCAAATGATTGAAACGATGTTTAAAGATCTGATTACAACAGATGTTGAATGGCAGGTCATGATACTTCGCTTGTCAAATGTTGCAGGGGCTTTTCAGGAAGGTTTTTTAGGTGAGTTTATTCCACCGGTCCCTAAAACAATTTTAGGTCTATTACTGCAAGTAGCAAATCATGAACGTACTCATATCGATTTATATGAAAATAAAATAACGAGTGATGGTTCAGATGAGCGAAGTTTTATTCATATTTTAGATGTGTGTGATGCTGTAATCTCTGCGATTCATTGGCTTTATACAAATAAACCACATCATACTTTCGAAGTTTTTAATATTACACACCCTCAAATTTATAGTATTTTGGAGCTTATTGAACATGTTAAAAATACACTACAGGTAGATATTCCTATTGTGAAACATCCTTATGAAGCTAATCATTATCATGGACTCGAAAGAGTAAATGGGAGTATTCAGAGGGCTACTCAGATTTTAGATTGGACTCCTCACAGAGGGATAGGTGATATTATTCAACATCAATGGGCATTTTATACGACTTAGATTTAAATAAATGATAATTATTATTATTTACTATGGTGATTCGATTGTTTATCATAAAATAATGACATATGGATATAACTAAACGGTGAGAACATCAATGAGTGTACGTATAGAACATGACACAATGGGTGAGGTAGAAGTTCCTGAACATGCTTTATGGGGGGCTCAAACACAAAGAAGTTTACAAAACTTTAAGATTGGTCAAGAGCACTTACCTCGAATAATGATTAAAGGTATGGGACTTGTAAAGAAAGCTGCTGCTTTAACAAATGCAACGCTTGAACAGATTCCTCATGAGTTGGCTTCCCATATTGTTGTAGCTGCTGAAGAAGTTATCGACGGCCAATGGGATAATCAATTTCCACTTGTCGTATGGCAAACAGGGTCAGGTACACAAAGTAATATGAATTGTAATGAGGTAATTGCCAATATTGCAAATCAAAAACTTGGTAATGCACTTGGTTCCCAAAAGCCAGTTCATCCAAATGATCATGTAAACCGTGCGCAATCTACAAATGATTTTTTTCCTACAGCAATTCATGTTGCGGCTAGCTTACATATCAATGAACTTTTAATTCCTGCAGTAAAAGCTCTAAGAGAAACGCTTGCAAAAAAATCAGAGTACTTTAGTGATATTGTGAAAATTGGACGGACTCATTTGCAAGATGCTACGCCGTTAACACTTGGTCAAGAGTTTAGTGGTTATGTATCGCAACTTGATCATGCCTTGGTACGTATAGATCAGGCTCTACAGGGTTTATATGAACTGCCATTAGGTGGTACAGCTGTAGGTACAGGCTTAAATGCACATCCTCAATATGCGCAGAAGTCTGCAGACGTATTGGCTGAACTAACAGGCCTTCCATTTGTGACAGCTCCGAATAAATTTGAAGCGCTTGCCGGCCGAGATGCGGCAGTTTTTGCCTCTGGTGCTTTAAAAACCTTGGCAGTTAGTCTAAATAAAATTGCAAACGATATACGTTGGTTGGCAAGTGGGCCAAGGTGTGGGTTTGGGGAAATTAGAATTCCTGAAAATGAACCTGGTTCAAGTATCATGCCAGGTAAGGTTAATCCAACGCAGAGTGAAGCAATGACGATGGTTGTTGCACAGGTGTTAGGAAACGATACAACAATTAATGTTGCTGGCGCATCTGGTAATTTTGAACTGAATGTATTTATGCCCGTGATTGCATTTAACTTATTGCAGTCAATTCGTCTCTTAGGCGATGCATGTAATAGTTTTAATGAAAATTGCGCCGTGGGTATAGAGGCAAATCATGAAAAGATTGATTATTTTTTACATAACTCTCTCATGTTAGTGACTGCTTTAAACCCTGTGATTGGTTATGAGAATGCAGCAAAAGTGGCAAAGACTGCTTATAAGGAAGGTAAAACACTTAAAGAAGTTGCTGTAGCATTAAATTTGGTAACAGAAGAACAGTTCGATGAAGTTGTCAAACCTGAGAATATGGTTTCACCGAATGTGAAATAGACACTAAGATCATCAGCTATTTTGAATCGTTATGCTTATGTTTTACAATAGCAATAATTTTTAAGTGCTGATGATCATTTTATGCTTGATATTTATTTAACAGATGCAAAACAACATATTCAATTTCAAGATTATCCAGGTGATCATCCTGTCAAATTTATCTTAAATTTTAAAAAAATCTTTCCAAGTGTTATGGAGCTTCTACTTCCTGTATTACCTGAAGATAATGACTTGGAAAAAATGCAGTGGGAGTCTAAAGAGGTTGATTTTAAAATTTTCCAACTGCTTGTCAGTGGATGGGGAATTGTAGAGTTGCGTTTAACTGCACTTGCACAATTTAAAAATAGACCGTATGCCGATAAGCTCGTTAAACAAGCAAAAGCGAAAAGACAAGAATATAGTAAGAAACATCCTCAGCTAAAAACTGTTGAACTAGATTATCTCTTTTTGCAAAATTTACATGCCCTTATTGATGCTGATCTAATAGAGGTAGGTGAAAAATTCTATCTACCAACTTTACACGGTTTATGGAAAAACTATGTATCATCAAAAATATTAAATGCCACTTTATAATTACGGGTATTATCATCATAAAAAAACCGCCATTCAGGCGGTTTTTTTAATTGGCTGTATTAATCTGCATGATGTTGCTTTAAAACACGATCACATGTTTCCTTGTCTAAAGCATTGTCCCAACGTGCCACAACAATTGTTGCACAAGCATTACCAATAATGTTGGTTAATGCACGGCATTCAGACATAAAACGGTCAATTCCTAATATAAGTGCCATACCTGCAACTGGAACGTCTGGTACTACCGACAAAGTGGCAGCAAGTGTAATAAATCCTGCACCAGTAACGCCTGCAGCCCCTTTAGAGCTAATCATAGCAACGAGGAGTAGTGTTAATTGTTGACCAATGGTTAAGTCAATATTACATGCCTGAGCAATAAATAACGCCGCCATGGTCATATAAATATTTGTACCATCTAAGTTAAATGAATAACCTGTTGGAATAACTAGACCAACAATCGATTTTTCACAACCTGCTTTTTCCATTTTTTTCATTAAATTAGGTAAAGCAGCTTCAGAAGAGCTTGTGCCCAATACTAACCAAAGTTCATCTTTGATATAGCGAATCAGATTAATAATAGAGAAGCCGTTATACTTAGCGACAGCCCCTAAAATAATAAGTATGAATAATAATGATGTGATATAGAACGTTGCAATGAGCAATGCAAGGTTACCAATTGAACCTACGCCGTATTTACCAATAGTGAAAGCCATTGCACCAAATGCACCAATTGGTGCAAGCTTCATTAGCATGCCCACCAGTTTAAATACTGGTACGGTTAAGGTATTTAAAAAGTCAATAATCGGCTGTGATTGCTTACTTGTAGAAGCAAGTGCAATACCAAATAAAACTGCAACGACAAGAACTTGTAAAATATCTCCACCAACAAGCGGACTAATGAGTGTTTTTGGAATAATTCCCATTAGGAAGCCAACAATTGTAGAATCATGTGCTTTTTCTACATATTGGGCAACTTTATCGCCTTGAAGTGAAGCAGGGTCAATATTAAGGCCATGACCAGGTTGAATAATATTTGCTACGATCATACCCACAAACAAAGCGAGGGTAGAGAATGTCACAAAGTAAAGCATTGCTTTACCAGTCACACGTCCTACACTTCCCATATTATTCATGCCTGCAATACCCGTAACGACTGTGAGGAAAATTACAGGTGCAATAATCATTTTCACGATATTAATAAAAGCATCGCCTAGAGGTTTAAGGCTTTCACCAACCGCAGGATAAAAGTGACCAAGTAAAATACCTATCGTAATTGCGAAGATAACTTGGACATATAGAATTTGGTAAAATTTAGGTTTTTTACCAGAAGTATGGTGATCGTGAACGTCCATTATTGAATCATCCTTTTACTCTAAAACTTAAAATATCAATTAATTCGGATTTTACTCAAAAAACTATTACAAGTCGAAATGTTCATTATTCAAAAAAGAAATGATAGAAAGAGGAAAAACAGATTAATTAGCTGGTTTTTTTAATTTATTTTATGTAATTCATGCACTTAAATTAAAATTAATGCGTTTTTATAGCAAATAATGATGGCCATATACTTTAGTCGAATTACCTAAAATAGCCTAAGCACTTAAGCGAAAGACATAAAAAAACCCAGAATTAACTCTGGGCTCAGTTATTAAACGCGTATCATTTTACGAAGATTAGTTTTAGCTTCAATCACTGTCATAAAAGTATATGCACCAATGAACTTTCGACTGATAAACATAAACTCTTTAGGAGGGATACTAAAATAACGTGAAGCCATAGATTTACTTGCACGTTGCATTACTCTATTGTGCAAATGGCTACGCTTCCAATCGTATCTATTTTCTGTATCCATGACACCTTCAGGTAGGTCAGGATTATTTTGTATAGAGCTAAATGGCTCTGTTGCTACTAAAAAGACTTTGGCCATGTCTGGTTTAATATTTACCGGAATTTGTTCAAAGAACGAGTAACCACGCATGGCTAAGACCATCTTATCAAGATCATGATGGTATCCTGCAAGGATCAAGTCGTGTGCAACAGAAAGAAGGTTTTTATCAAACTGTCTTATAGCGCCAAAGTCGAGTAATACAATGCGATCAATTTCATCATCTGCTTTGGCTAATCGAACCAAGTAATTACCGAAATTAGGGTCAGTTTGCATTTCTCCCCAAACGAAGAGTTCATTTACCGCTACTTCTAAAGCTGCTTCACCAATTAAATTGCGCCGTTCTTGCGAAAGAGAGAGTACTTCTGGATTATTCACAGAAATACCACTTTCGTAAGTCATGCATAATACTTGGCTTGTACAATACTCATCAATGACAGTCGGAACAATATAGCGATGATCATCTTTTAGATATTCCGAAAAGCGTTTCGTTGTTGCTGCTTCTAACTGGTAATCGACTTCACGATGCATCATTTCACGTACTTCTTCAAACCATTGATCAAACTCTCTAGTCTGAGGAAGAAGATGTGTAAGTTTTAGCATCTGTTTGAATAGATTCATGTCTGAATCTATTGCATTCGCCACTCCTGGGTATTGTATTTTTAATACAATATCTAAATTATCTGATTTTCTTTTGGCACGATGTACTTGTGCAAGTGAAGCGGTGCCAATAGGGTGGGGGTCAATCTCTAAATCGGAAATCTTGTTACCTAGCTCATTTTGAACGTGAGGGTAAATAGACGACCAGTCTAATGCAATTGTTTGGTTATTTAATGTATTTAATTCTTCTGTCACTTCGCGAGGTAAGAAATGCTCGCCATATAGCGCCATCATTTGACCTATTTTTACAATAGAGCCTTTTAATTTACCAATTTCAGAAACAAGGTATCGTGCTTGTTCTCGGAGAACTTGTTTTCTCTTTTTTTCTTTTTCCTTTTCACTTGAGAAAAAGGAAGTTGCATTTGAAGTTGCCCAACGTGTCCCCGCAAGAAATGATGCTTTCGCGATAGATAATCGTCGATCAATAGAAGATGTTTTTAAGTTTTTTAATATATCTTTTTGATCAGACATAGTGAAAATCCTTTAGTTGGGTGCACTGAATTGATTTACGGATATATCAATACATATATTTTCTTATATTGTATCGGAAAATAACCGATATATCCGTATTAAAAAACCTCAGTTAAACTTCTATAACAATTCAATTTAAATAGCCTAAGTAAATTAAATTTATAATTTAGAATGGCTACCATACTTATCTATAATCAATAAAGTATCATCATTTAAACCAACAATAGAACAGGAAAAACCGTTCTTCTTAAACTTATCAACCACTAAGTCTAAAACAGAAACAGAAGTAATATCCCAAACTTGAGCATGTGTTAGATCAATAACAATATTCTTTACTTTTTTCTCATCAAAATTAAAAAACTTAAGAAATTTTTCTGAGGAGCTAAAGAATATTTGCCCTTTAATTTCATAGATGATCGTATTGTCTTGAATGAAATGATTTACGCTCATTTGATTTTCTAGTTTTTTTACCAAAAAAAGTGCGGAGAGGAGTACACCCGTTAATACACCTAAAGCAAGGTTATGTGTAAATAGCACAACAATTACTGTTGCTATCATTACGATATTGCTGCTCTTAGGATTTCTTGTAAATTGAGTAAGGGATTTCCATTCAAATGTACTTATAGAAACCATAATCATCACGGCGACTAAAGCAGCCATTGGAATGACTTTCAGCCAACTGCTAATAAAAACGACCAAAATAAGTAAAAAGATACCAGCAATAAATGTAGATAATCGACCACGTCCACCAGATTTAACATTAATCATTGACTGACCAATCATGGCACAGCCAGCCATACCTCCCATAAAACCAGTAGTTATATTAGCAATACCTTGTCCTATACATTCTTGATATTTATTACTATGTGTTTCTGTCATTTCATCAATAATTGTAGAAGTCATCATAGACTCTAATAATCCAACAAATGACATTGCAATCGCATAAGGAAATATAATAGTGAATGTTTCAAAATTTAGAGGAATATTAGGGATTAGGAAAATAGGTAGACTATTTGGAAGATGGCCCATATCCCCAACAGTTCTAATATGAAAACCGAAAAGAAGAGATATTAAAGTAATTACAACAATACACACCAAAGGTGAGGGTAGTAGTGAACCTACTTTAGGAATTCTGGGGAATAGATAAATAATCGCGAGTCCTAAAGCAACGAGCCCATACACTAAGTAAGGAACATGTGTTAGTTCAGGTAATTGTGCTGTGAATATTAATATTGCTAATGCATTAACAAAACCAATAACAACAGACTTCGATACAAACCGCATGAGTTTAGCAAGTTTAATTTTTCCAATAATAATTTGAAAAATACCTGTAAGAATCGTTGTTGCAAAAAGGTATTGTAATCCGTGTTCTTTGACCAAAGTCACCATCAACAAGGCCATTGCCCCAGTGGCAGCAGAAATCATAGCTGGTCGTCCACCAACAAATGCAATGACAACAGCCATAGAAAACGAAGCATATAAACCAACACTCGGATCTACACCTGCAATAATGGAAAAGGCAATTGCTTCTGGAATAAGTGCAAGTCCAACAACCAGACCTGCAAGTACATCTCCTCTAATATTAGAGAACCATTCTTTTTTATAATTTGCGAGCATATACAAATCCATAATCGTACCCTAGCAAAGAATTTACTTGAGTACATTTAAATTTCTGAAAATTAAGTTCTAACCGAAAGGTTATAAGAGACATTCTGATGCACCGATTCTCGATGCTGAATAAGATTTATGAATAATGATAGCATGGGTTTTACAAGACAATGTAATTTAGATTTACAGAAAAACATACATAATTTATAAATGGACGGATTGTCTTTGTTAAAAAAATGTCGTACTGTAATTGATAGTAATTATTATTTATATTCAAGGATATAGAAAAATGGCTTATACATTACCGCAATTACCGTATGCATATGATGCACTAGAACCAAACATTGATACAAAAACAATGGAAATTCATCATACAAAGCATCATCAAACCTATATTAATAATATCAATGCCGCAATTGAAGGTACCGAGTGGGAAAAGCTTAGTGTTGAAGAACTTGTTTCTAAGGTAAATGAAGTTCCTGAAGATATTAAGAATGTTGTTATTAATAACGGCGGTGGCCATGCAAACCACTCATTATTTTGGACAGTAATGAGTCCTCAAGGTGGTGGCGAGCCTAAAGCTGAATTGGCACAAGCAATTGAAACCGACCTAGGTGGTCTAGAAGCTTTTAAAGATAAATTTACCAAAGCAGCCTTAAGCCGTTTTGGTAGTGGTTGGGCATGGTTAAGTGTAACACCCGAGAAAAAACTTATTGTAGAAAGTAGTGGAAACCAAGATTCTCCATTAATGAGTGGTAATACACCGATTCTTGGTCTAGATGTTTGGGAACATGCTTACTATTTAAAATATCAAAACCGTCGTCCTGAGTATATTTCTGCTTTTTACAATGTTGTAAATTGGGATGAGGTTGCACGACGTTATAAAGATGCTATTGCATAATTGATATTTTACTTATAAAAAAGGGCAAATTATTGCCCTTTTTTTAGAAATTCTGTCTCATACTTTCGAGCCATGCATTAACGGCGGGTGAGGGTAAGATATCCTTACGCCATGCCATAACTAAATGCCACTCAATATTCGGTCGATGCAGTGGTATTGCAGAGAATCTATGATCTAATAAATCTGTATAATATTTTGGTAATAATGTAATTCCCATACGTGCAAATACCATATCTGCCAATAAGTTCCATTGACTACTTCTACAGACAATGTTCGGTACAAAATCATGTAATTTACATGCATCTAAAATGCGTTGATTTAATGAAAAGTTTTCCTGAAATAAAAGGAAAGATTGATTTTTTAATTCTTCAAGCGAAATGATTGATTTTTTTGCCCATTCAGAGTCACTTCGGACAACAACCATCAGTGGATAATTGCATATCTCCATTTTATAAAACTTCTCTTCATCAATAGGAGCAAGTAAAACACCGACATCTAATTGATGATTAATGAGTGCTTGTTCTATACCCTTAGAGCCAACCTCTAGAAATGACAATTCAATATCAGACCATTTTTGATGAAAGTCGAATAAGGTCGATGTTAATAATTGAGCGCCTAAAGGAGGAACACCCATGCGTAATGTACCTACTTTTAAATCTCGATAATTTTGGATATCTATTAATAAATCTTGCTGATTATTTAAAATTTTAATTGCATGAATATAAACTCGTTGACCAATTTCTGTAAGTTTAATGGTTCTTTTTTTTGCTAATTCTGCTTTAACAAATAAAGTTACATGAAGCTCATTTTCAAGTTGGTCAATATTTTTACTAACAGTGGGCTGTGTAATATGTAATGTTTCAGCAGTACGTGTAAAACTTTTAGTTTTCACAAGAGTCACAAAACTTTGTAATAATTTTAGCGAAACCATACACCACTCAATTATTTTATTATGCCATTTTAGAATAATTTTCTATGAGATAAATCATATTGTCTATATATAACTTACATTAAAATAAAGCTAATCGATAAATTATTAGGTAGATAGATGAATATAAAAAGTTTACTTATGACCTTTCTACAACTTTTGGGGTTACTTGGCTTTTGGTTTATTGGTGGAATAATACAAAAAAAACTCCAACTTCCAATTTCTCCAGGAATATTGGGTCTATTTCTTTTACTATTCTGTTTATTTTTTAAGATTATAAAGATTGAACATGTTGAATCAGGCGCAAATGCTGCCCTACGAGAATTGGTACTTTTCTTTTTACCCATTATTGTTGCTGTTGTTCAATATAAATCGCTTTTTATCAGTCAAGGTTGGCAACTGGCAATATGTATTGTCGTTGGAACGGCGTTAGTGATGTTAAGTACGAGCCTAACCATTCACTTTCTGTATCGCTTTAAAGAATGGAAACACAAAAATAAGAAAAAATCTGCAAATACATTGAATGCTATAAAATAAGAGAGGGTGAGTTAATGAATATATGGTCAATCATTTGTCTTGTTTGGACAGTCGTAGCATATCTATTTGCCAAACAAATTTATAAAAAACATCCTAAAGCTTGGTTATCTCCAGCAATTACTGTACCTACAGTGACTATTATATTGATGGTTATTTTTGGTATTTCATATCAAACATATGCACAAGATACACAGTGGATTGTTAATTTACTTGGGCCCGCTACTGTTGCTTTTGCAGTACCAATATATAGATACCGAGAAACCATTAAAAATCATATTGTTGTTCTAAGCGTTGCCATTATTGTTGGAATGAGTGTAGGTGTGTTTAGTGCATATCAAATGGCTAAACTTTTTGGATTTGATAGTGAGGTTACACATAGTCTCATGGCAAGATCGATCTCTACACCATTTGCAATTGTACTTGCAGAAAATATTCATGGCTCTGCAACATTAGTTTCACTCTTTACAGCACTAACAGGGCTTATTGGAATGATCTTTGGTGATTTTATACTTGCCCTTACACGTATTAAATCTAATATTGCCAATGGAGCAGCTCTTGGAAGTGGTGCTCATGGCTTTGGTACTGTACGTGCACAACAAAGAAACAATGAAGAAGGTGTAATTGCCAGTTTAACGATGGTAATCTCAGGCATTCTCATGGTTATTTTAGGGCCAACATTAATTCATTTATTTTTTAATTAAATATTCCATTTTTTACGGTAACGCCACAATGTACTTCGGCTAATATTTAACTTATCTAATGTTTGGCTTAAATCATATTCCGATTCTTGAAGCACTTGAGTAAGTCGTTCCTTCGTAATATTTACATGTTTATTTACCTGTACGGAAGATTGCTGTAGTGATTCAAAAATTAACTCCTGAGGCAAATCTTCAACCGTAATAGAAGGACGATCATATGCCATGGTGAGTGCATAAAGTAATGTATTTTTCAGCTCTCTAATATTACCTGGCCAATCATAAGTGTCAAAAATTTTAAATACTTCACGATCTATTTTAGGCTGTGTTGGATAATCCCTTGAATATTCATTAATAATTTTGTCTACTAAATATGGAATATCTATTTTTCTTTCACGTAACGGCGGTATAAAAATAGGGATGACACGCAGACGGTAAAGCAAATCATAACGAAAACGTCCATGCTTTGCTTCTTCTCTAAGCGCACGATGTGTCGCAGTAACAATACGAACATCTGTCACTATAGTTTTTTCTCCCCCTAAAGGTGTAAATTCCCCAGTTTCTAAAACACGTAAAAGCTTTGCTTGTAAACTTAAAGGCAATTCAGCAATTTCATCTAAAAATAAGGTGCCATGATTTGCGCGTTCAAATACACCTTTATGGTCACGAATAGCACCTGTAAAAGCGCCTTTTACATGCCCAAAAAGCTCACTTTCTAAGATATTGGAATGAAGAGAGGCACAATTAATGCTAATAAAAGGATGAGTTGATCGTTTACCAAACTGATGAACTAGTTGAGCGATTCTTTCTTTACCTGCTCCAGATTCTCCGCGAACCAATACAGGAAAAGAAGTTTTGGCAACTTTCTTTAAAATATTAAATACTTGTGCCATTTTAGATGATTGACTAGTTAAATATTTAAAAAGCTCGTCTTCATCATGCTTGTTATCTAAATTATCTTCAATAATACAAAAATAGCCAATATTGGATGCTTGTACATAAATTTCAGCTTCGATGTAATGCATTAAATTGATATTTTTAAAAAAATTAGATGGAAGGTCACTTATTTTGTGAGGAGAAAAAATATAAAAGTGATAGCCGTTTTTAATATAAGTATGACTATATAGGTGAGCATTGAGTACAAGATATTGATCAATAAAGTTTTTAAAATTTGACTCTGTAGAAAAATTTAGACGTTTCATGTTTCATAATTTTTGTTTCATGTTTCAATATTATCATATATTTTGACACTAAATTTTACAAATATTTTATAAGTTTTTGATAAATATATTTTTTTTGTTAAATGGTTTTGTGGCATGATATATGCAATATAATGATTAATATATGAATAATTATGATATGTGAGGTCTTATGTTTTTAAAACAGTTTTTTGAACCTGAGAGTTGTACCTATACATATCTTGTCGCTGATGAAAAAAATCATGCAGTTATTATTGACCCTGTGGAATCGGAACTCGATATTTATTTAAAAACGATTCAAGATTATGATTTGAAGCTTCTTTATATTTTTGAAACACATATACATGCTGATCATATTACAGCTGCAGCACCGCTTAGAGAAAAAACACAAGCAAAATCTGTCGTACATAGAAACTCTAATGTAACTTGTGCCGATCTATTGATTACAGATGGTTGTATTTTCCAATTGGGAAAATATAGCATTGAAGCAATATTTACACCTGGCCATACAAATGCATGTATGAGTTATTATTTAAAAGAAGAAAATATAGTTTTTACAGGAGATACTTTACTAATTAATGGGTGTGGGCGAACTGATTTTCAACATGGTAGTTCTAAGCAGCTTTACGAAAGTATTCATACCAAGATTTTTACACTTCCAGAGCAAACAATAGTTTATCCTGCACACGATTATCATGGGAAAAAGTTCTCAACCATAAAGGAAGAAAAAGAGCAAAATGTCAGGTTAGGACAGGGTAAAACCGAAGCTGAGTTTATTGATATTATGCTTAATCTCAATTTACCTTATCCTAAAAAGATAGATACTGCATTGCCAATGAACCAAGCATGTGGTCAGAAAAAATAATGACAGTTTTGTTGGCCATTGAAGGTCTATTTATAGGTACTTTATTGGGGCTTACAGGTGCAGGTGGGGGAATATTGGCAATACCAATTCTGATGTGGTCTCAAGATTGGAATGTTACTCAAGCTGCACCTGTAGCATTGGTTGCCATTACTATTTCGTCAGGCATTGCGACATTTCAAGGGCTGATTGAAAAGACTGTACGTTATAAAGCAGCAATGTGGATTGCTATTTTATCTTTGCCTTCAATATATTTAGGTATCTATTTAAGTAAAATATTACCTGTCCATATTCTGACTATATTACTTTGTATAGTTATGTTATTCATCGGATTAAGGTCAATATTTTCTCAAAACTGTAGTCATCACCATAAAGTCTTATGTCCAGTAAATGAAGAAACCGGTCGTTTTATTTGGTGTGCCAAGACAAGACTATCTCTTGGAACAATTGGTATCTTTTCTGGGTTTCTCACAGGTTTGTTAGGTGTTGGTGGTGGTTTTGTCATTACACCATCATTACAAAAAATGACGAATTTGAAGTTTTATAGCATTACAAACACTTCTTTAATGGTGATCTTTCTGATTGGTTCATCAACTGTATTTTTACGTATTACTGAGGGATACAAATATCCTCATGCTGAAACAATTGCTTTTACAATCACATGTATATTCGGCCTAATGCTAGGGCGTTTATTATGTAAATATATTCCGAGTCATATCTTAAAAATTATTTTCTCTTCTACACTCATTTTTGTTGCACTTATTTTAGGATATAAGACAATTGGCTATATATATTAATTCAGTAGGATCAAATAATATATCAAAGTGATGTACTGTAAAGCATCATACAAAATCATAAGGAATATGAAATGAAAAAATATTACAGTGTAATTTTTGGTGCAATGATTGGACTAAGTGCAATGAGTATCCATGCAAAAACATATATTCTAACAGATACTGAAAACGGCGTTGAAGTTGGTAATTGGAAGACTACTGGTCAAAACTATACTATAGAACAAAAAGTATTGCATGGAGGAAAACAAGAGGGAAGTAAAGTCATTACCATTACTAGTACTACAGGTTTAACGATCGCTTTATCGCCAACCCGAGGTATGGGATTACTACATGCTGAAGGAAAAGGGGTTCGACTTGGATGGAACTCTCCAGTCAAAGAGGTAGTGAACCCTGCTTATATTAATCTAGAGAGTCGAAATGGGCTTGGTTGGCTTGAAGGTTTTAATGAAATGATTGTGCGTTGTGGCTATGAATGGACGGGGCATCCAACCACTATTGATGGTCAAATATACTCATTACATGGTAAAGCGCAAAATACACCAGCGTCTTATGTAGCAGTAGAGGTTGATGATAAGCCACCTTTTGCAATACATATCAAAGGACTTATTAAAGAAAGTACCTTTAAAAAAGCTGATTTACAAACAATGACTCAGCTGACTTATGTGCCAGGTGATAGTTCTTTTAAGCTACATGATGTATTAACGAATCATGCAGATTATGCTCATGATTATCAAATTATTTATCACAGCAACTTCTCACAGCCTATACTTGAAGAAGGTGCAAAATTTATAGCGCCTGTCAGCGAAGTTAGTCCTTTTAATGACTATGCAAAAAAAGGATTAAAAGATTGGCAAAGCTATCTAGGACCAACTAAAGATTTTGATGAAATGGTATTTAATCTGAAGCCATTGGCTGATCAAAATGGTAACACCATTGCAGCATTGTTAAATAAAGATAGTAGTAAAGGTATTGCTATTGAGTTTAATACACAACAACTTCCTGTACTCACATTGTGGAAAAATACAGATACTTTAAAGCAAGGTTATGTGACAGGAATTGAGCCTGGGACAAGCTATGCATATCCTGTAAATATAGAACGAGAACAAAAAAGAGTTAAACAACTTGCGCCAGGCCAAAGCGTAAATTTTGATTTAACATATTCATTATTAAGCGATCGCTCACAGATTGAGAAAGTTGAGAAAAAAGTGAGTCAGATTCAAGGTAATCAATTAATAAAACAAGTTGAAACACCAATAGCTAAAGAATAATTTAGTCTAGACAGCACATCAGTTATGTGTTGTCTTACATACCATATAGTTCGTATAATCCAATATTATGTTACTTGCTTCGTCGTTGACAATGTTCATGCGTTAGTCAGGGTTATTGTCAATGATGTTAAACTTGCAAGTAACACCAGTGCATTTAACATGAATATCTATTATGCGAACTTATTACATACCAAGACAAGAAATTAACCTTGCTTACTTAGAATGTCGGGTTAATACATATATTAA
>NZ_VTDQ01000033.1 GCF_015627175.1 Acinetobacter pollinis
GTATATAGGAAGTCATTTCGATATTTATCTTGCTGCAATGAAAGAGATTGGTGCAAATACATCGCAGATCGAAAAGTTTATATCGCTTTTAAATAGTAAGGTAAGTTTTTATGATGCTTTAGATATTGTTGAAGCCCATCCTAAAATTCGTGAATTTGTTACCACTACATTGGAATTAGCAATTCATGGTACAACTGAAGAGGTTCTTGGAAGTTTCTTTTATGGTAGAGAAGATTCTATTCCTCAGATGTTTACTTCTTTGTTAGGTTCTTGGGGAATTCCTAATGAAACTGCACCAATATTAAGAAGTTATCTAGCGCGTCATATTGAGTTAGACAGTGAAGATCATGGCCCTGCAATTAAAAAGATTATAGACTCAGAAATAGGGCATGACCCTAGCAAATTACAAGATTTTTTCTTAGCAGGTGCTGATGCCATTGAGCGAAGAATTTATTTGTGGGACGGCCTATATGCACAATTACGTGAAATAGTCTAAATTTTAAGTAAAGTAGCGTGGCTAGTTACAAAAAAAATGTAACATATACTCAGTTCAATGTCAGAATAGTGTACGAATCATATTTTGCATAAAGAAAAAATCCTATAAGTATTTCATATGTTTATAGGATTTTAAAAGATTGGGAAGAATATATATTTATGTTTGAGTCTTTTTTTCCTACGCCACGTCGCTTTTTTTTATCTGCGATTATTTGGACTGTAGTTAGCGTTGGTCTTTGGTATCTTGGGGGGAAACATTGGGGTGTTTATCTTGGGTTTAATCAAGATTATGCAAAGGCAGTTCTACCTATAGGCATTAGTCGTTTTGTATACCCTGTATTTATTTGGTTCTATATTTGGTTTTTTATTTCGATATTAATTTTTGCTACCTTTTGGAAGGTTATAGCAAACCATAAATGGCATACTTGGTCTATTTGGGGATCTGCATTTATTCTTTTTAATATTTGGTTTAGTGTTCAAGTGAATGTAACGCTGAACGAGTGGTATAACCCTTTTTACGATCTTATTCAAAATATGCTTTCGAATAAGGGTGGAAATGTCCACGATCTTTATATGGGAACATTGGATTTCTTAAATATTGCAATGGTCTATGTGACAATAGCAATTATTAATTCGTTCTTTACGAGCCATTATATATTCCGTTGGCGTATGGCAATGAATGAATATTATATTCAGCAATGGCCTAAGCTTCGCCACGTAGAAGGTGCTTCTCAGCGTGTGCAGGAAGACACGATGCGATTTGCCTCTATTATGGAAGGGTTAGGCGTAAGTTTGATTAATGCAATTATGGTTCTAATTGCATTTTTACCAGTGTTATTTAAACTTTCTGAACATGTAAAAGTCTTACCTTTGGTGGGTGAAATCCCGCATGCTTTAGTATGGGCTGCAATTGTTTGGTCTGTTTTTGGAACACTTTTAATGATGGTGATTGGTATTAAATTGCCAGGACTTGAGTTTAATAACCAAAAAGTTGAAGCAGCCTATCGTAAAGAGCTTGTTTATGGAGAAGATAGAGAAGAATATGCTCAACCATTAAAACTTAAAGAACTATTTTCTAATGTGCGTACAAATTACTTTAGGCTTTATTTTCATTATGCTTATTTTAATTTAATTAGTACATGGTATTTACAACTTGATATTTTATTTAGTTTGGTCGTATTGTTCCCATCTATTGCATCTGGAGCCTTAACATTAGGCTTACTCACACAGATAGGTAATGTCTTTGATAAAGTACGAGGCTCATTCCAATATCTTATTAGCTCTTGGAAAACAATTATTGAATTACTCTCAATTCATAAACGTTTAAAAGCATTTGAGTCGGTATTAAAATAATAAAAGGGCTTAGTCCCTTTTATTTATAAGTTGACTGATGGTATTACAAAGAATATATAGAGCTTGCTCATGTGTTGGTGTGAGCTCAAACGAACTATTGATACGTAAATAGTTCTGTGGCGATTGGTCTATATTAAATAAATGGCTTGGCGTAATACCAATATTTTTCTCAATGAGTATATTAAACAGGTCAATACTATTTATATTCTGTGGTAGTTCAATCCATAAAAAATATCCACTTGAATAATAATGTATATGGCACTCCTTAGGAATATGTTTGGAAAGCAAACGATATAGATTGTTTTTACGTTGATACAATTGCTTTCTTAACTGTTGTAAATGCTTGTCATAATACGGTGTAGCAATAAAATCGGCTAAGGTGCTTTGAATGAGTGTATTGGCAGACAATGTACTCATAAACTGTAAGTGTTGAATTTTTTCAGAGAAATGAGTGGTTCTGACCCACCCAATACGGATGTTTGCACCCAATACTTTGGAAAAAGAAGAACAGTGTAAAACTTTTTCATTATTTAAAAAATAACACATAGGTAAGGGTCTATGCCCTGCATAGTACAGTTCGTGGTAAGTATCATCTTCAATTAAATAAACGTCATGCTGTTGCAATAACTCGGCAATTTTTTTCTTAATTTCATCTTGTACTGTAAAACCAATAGGGTTATGGCTATTGAGCATAAACCAACATACTTTAATTGGATATGTAGAGAGAATGTTTTTAAATGCTTCAAGGTCAAATCCATATTGCATATCTGTAGGAAGCGTAATGACATGTAACCCAAGACGTTCAGCAGCTTGCCAAGCACCATAAAAGATTGTGTCTTGCAACAAAATATAGTCACCAGGGGTGGTTAAGGTTTGCAACGAAAGGTTGAGTGCATCTAATGCACCAGAGGTAATAATAATATCGTTTGCATGGGTAGGAATACCTTGAATGTTATATCTATTCGCAATTTGTTGCCTTAGTTTTGCATTACCAGGAGGCATGTTCTTATTAATGCCATCTATTGGTTTTTTCTGTGCATAGGTAGCAAGAATTCGCATGATTTTAGCGTTATAGAGGCATTTCTCGTCGGGAAATGCTGAGCTAAAATATAATTGATCTAATCTTTGTGTTGCTTTTAAATAAGAAAAAACTTTTGAATTTATTTTAACAGTCTGTGGTCCAGAGGTATAACTATCATTGACCGTTTTTGGTGTATAAGATTCTGCTACAAAGAAACCAGATTTTTCTTTTGAATAAACACGTCCTTCAGCAACTAATAACTGGTAAGCATTGAGTACAGTCATTAAGCTATAGCCACTAATTTCAGCTTGGACGCGGATAGAAGGTAATTTGGTATGAGGGGAGTAGCTGCCATTCTCAATCAATTGTTTTATTTGGTGGACAAGCTTTTCAGATTTATACATGTGATTTGCAAAAGAAAATCGTATTCATCTATTTATAACAGATTGAAGAAAAATATGGTATATGACGCTCATCTGTTATAGTTTTTTAGAAGAAAACTGTATCTACACGTTTATCTGTATTACTTAGATAATGATAGTACTCTTCTACTATATGAGAGCAATGATGAAAGATGATATTTCAAAAAAAGCACCTCAATATGCAGACAGTACTATTTCAAAAAAAGCCTTTAATCGCTTAATTTTTTGGTTTGCATTGTATGCTTTATTATTTTGTATTGGGGTGGTGGTTGCAGTAGGTGCAGATATGCCTTAGTTTGAGGTATAAGATAAAAGTCAGATAAAAAAAGCGAATAACCAGTATTCGCTTTTTTTGTGCCTATAATACTTAAGAAAAGTCGAGCTGATTTTCAAACTTTTTAAGTACATGACGTGCCATTGCAAGATTTGCCTTTTTACGGTCAAGTGCAACATATAAAAATAAATCTTTATTGCCTTTTAAAGGGCGGATTAAGTGATATTGCTCAGTCAACGTGATTAAAATATCTTCAATAGTATCATCTATACCTAAAGATTGAGCCACTTTTCTTTTTGCACGGATGACTTCAGTATTACCTGCAGAAGCAAGATCTAAATCTATACCTGTGCCTTCTGTTGCTAGAGGTAAGCCACTTTCACTGTCGACAAGTGAAGCTGCAATGAATCCATCTAGTTCATCACTTAGAACTTCTAATTTGATAGCCATAACCAGGTTCTCCAAAAATAGAAACTATTGATATAAATAGTTTCTTCATTAAGCTTTATATTCGCTTAAAATAGTGTCCCGAATAGTCGAAACTTCCCAAAAATCTTATAAAACCATCTATTACAGATAATCTCTTTATATGATTATCATATTTACTAGGTATTATCTTAATATATCTATTTCGTAAATTAATGTATTAAGATAGTACTTTTTATGATCGGTTAATTATCACTTTTAACATGAAAAAAACTTTAATGTTTAAATGAAAAAACCATTTAAGCTTATTGATTAAAATGATAATTTTTTTAGGTTATAAATTGTAATTGTGATTATATTCACATTTTAATAGGTTGTATAGCATATTTTTTAATCTTAAATATAAGTCTTTGTAATTAAAAAAGATATTCTTTTAATGGGTTTAAGTGTATATTTTATTCGAAAGAGAGTGCTTTAATTTATTTAAAAAACAACACAATATATATGTTTTTATATAGTGTATTTTTTTTAATCATTAAGATGAATTAAATATAACTATTTTCATGTTTTTTTAATAAAACTATGAATGAGAAACTATTTAATCGATATATTTTGTTCGAAATTCAGAAATTCTTTCTAAATAAAAGAAATTATACCCACTCTCTAGAATAAAGTTAGGCGCACCTTCAAATGGTTTACCACTCATAATACCCATAACTGTATTTTTATCTATTTTTCGAAAGTGATCAAAAAGTGGTAAATGGTCATAAATCATGGTTGCAGATGTTTTTGCTCTAAATGTAACATCCCACATTGTTGCTTCTCCTTTCATTAGTTGATTAGAGAAAAGTTCATTATGCTCATTAAAGCATATTGCAGGTATAGCATTTAAATTGCTTTTGAACCATTTTCCAAACCAATTGATTTGTTGTAGCGATTCAACATTCCATGGACCATCGAAAACATCACCTTTCCATTTACCCCAAACTTCTTCTAAAGAGATAGAGGGTAAGCTATCAAAAAAGTTTAGCAACTCATCAGATGAAGTAAATTTTTTTTCTTTAAGTTTTTGGAATTGATCTAAGTAATTATTCATGTGTATACCTTCTATATTGGTTAATAGATGTCTCATGAGTTTTCTTTTAGAGGTTTAAGCCATAAAAAAAGTAATCACATTTTTTAAACTCCATATCTATATTTCTAGAACATCCGTGTAGTAATGACTATTTTCTTTTTTGGTGAGTAGGTACCTCACCTCTATTTATTGAAATGACTCATTTATTTTTATACTAAGCCTATGAGTAGGCTTCGTTATTACTACTTTACTTTATACTTTTTATTCAAAACTATTATTTTCTGTATATGTACTATGTTAATTTGATTATTCGTTTAGATAAAATTCTGTACTTAGAGTTATGCCTATTAAAATAACTTTATGACAATAGGTCTAAATAAGAATAAAACAATTATTTATATTCAATCAGTTGTGTTTTATTGATGAGGTTAACTCATCTTCTAGTATTTATCGATATTTCATACTTTTTATAAGATAAGCGTGAATACAAATAAACGTTTTTTACAGTCTGATAAGTTATTTAATGAAAAGGTAACAAAGTGAAAAAATGATACATATAAAGCAAATAAACCTCGCATGAGCGAGGTTTATTTAATAAAAATAGTAACTTAACCTAGTAGATGTTTCATAAGCTGATTTACTTGTGCAGGGTTGGCTTTACCACGTGATGCTTTCATCACTTGACCAACTAAGCCATTAAATGCTTTCTCTTTACCAGATTTGTACTCTTCTACCATTTTTTCATTGGCAGCAAGTACTTCTTTAATAATGGCTTCAATTGCACCTGTATCTGTTTCTTGCTTTAAGCCTTTGTCTTCAATAATTTGGTCAGCAGATAAACCATTGCTTTCCCACATAAAGCCAAAGACTTGCTTTGCAATTTTTCCACTAATTGTATTGTCGACAATACGAGCAATCATGCCACCCAACTGCACTGCTGATACAGGCGATTGGTCAATATTTAAATCTGCTTTATTCAGTGCACCTGAAAGTTCACCCATGACCCAGTTTGCTGCAAGTTTCGCATTTTTAGCCCCACCAGCAGCTTGGACTGTTTCTTCAAAAAAGTCTGACAATTCGCGGCTGAGTGTAAGTACACGAGCATCATATTCAGTAAGTTGGTATGCCTTGATGAATCTTTCACGGCGTGCTTGTGGTAACTCAGGCATATCGGCTTGAATTGCTTGAATTTGCTCTTCAGAAATATGTACAGGTAGTAAGTCTGGGTCAGGGAAGTAGCGATAGTCATTCGCTTCTTCTTTTGTACGCATAGCACGTGTTTCTAATTTGTTCGGATCAAAAAGACGCGTTTGCTGAATGATCTTTCCACCGCTTTCTAGAACATCAATTTGACGTTCAATTTCAACTTCAATCGCTTTTTCGATAAAACGGAATGAGTTAATGTTTTTGAGTTCACAACGGGTGCCAAACTCATCGCCCGGTTGGCGAATAGATACGTTACAGTCGCAACGGAAAGAACCTTCAGCCATATTGCCGTCAGAAATACCTAACCAACGTACAAGCGTATGAATAGCACGTACGTAAGCAACTGCTTCTTCTTTTGAGCGCATATCTGGCTCAGAAACAATTTCAAGTAGTGGTGTGCCTGCACGGTTTAAGTCAATACCGGTCATGCCTTCGAAATCTTCATGTAAAGATTTACCTGCATCTTCTTCAAGATGCGCACGTGTTACACCAATACGTTTTGTTGTACCATCTTCAAGGTGAATGTCGATGTGTCCCTTTCCAACGATTGGATTGTCCATTTGGCTAATTTGGTAGCCTTTTGGAAGGTCTGGATAAAAATAGTTTTTACGTGCAAAAACAGAAGCACGATCGATTTCTGCGTCAATCCCTAAACCAAAGCGAATTGCTTTGTCTACGACTTCTTTGTTTAGTACAGGCAAGACACCAGGCATTGCTAAATCGACAAGACTTGCTTGTGTGTTTGGTTCTGCACCAAATGCGACACTTGAGCCAGAAAAGATTTTTGTATTGGTATTAAGCTGTGTATGGATTTCTAATCCAATCACAACTTCCCATCCATCAATTAGCTTTGCCATTATACATTCTCCTCAGCAATTGCAGCTCTTTTGTTATGCCATTCAGTTGCTTGTTGGTATTGATGTACCACGGAAAGCAATTGAGATTCAGACCAATAGTTACCAATAAGCTGTAAGCCTACAGGAAGATTATTTTGATCGAAACCAACAGGAGTATTGATTGCTGGGTGTCCTGAGAGGTTAGCAGCAAGTGTATATAAGTCGCCTAAATACATTTCTACAGGAGAAAGTGATGCACCAATTTTGTAAGCCGTTGTTGGTGCAGATGGAGCGGCAATTACATCGACGTGTTCAAATGCTTTTAAGAAATCTTCTTGAATGAGGCGACGTACTTTTTGTGCTTTTACATAGTATGCATCGTAAAAACCTGCAGAAAGTGCATAAGTACCAATAAGAATACGGCGTTGTACCTCTTCGCCAAATCCTTCAGAGCGTGAGCGTCTGTAAAGGTCATCTAAATCTTGAGGATTCTCACAGCGATGTCCAAAACGAACACCATCATAGCGAGATAGGTTTGAAGAAGCTTCAGCAGGCGCAATTAGGTAATACGTCGGTACATACGATTCAACCATAGTTAAATCGACATCGACAAGAATCGCACCGAGTTCTTCAAATTTCTTGAGTGCCTCTTCAACACGTGCTTTTACTTCGGTATTTAAGCCTTCAACTTCAAAGTATTGTTTAGGTATACCAATACGCAAACCTTTTAATGAAGTTTGGGTTAGATTGCTCACATAGTCGTCTACAGGCGTTTCTACAGAAGTAGAATCTTTTTCATCATGACCTGCAATCACGTTCATGAGATAAGCACAGTCTTCAGCAGAGTGTCCCATAGGGCCTGCTTGGTCGAGTGATGATGCAAATGCGATCATGCCATAACGTGAAACACGACCATATGTTGGTTTTAAACCTGTAAGGCCACAAAATGACGCAGGTTGACGAATAGAGCCACCAGTATCTGTACCTGTTGCAAAAGGTGCTAGACCTGCGGCAATTACAGCTGATGAACCACCAGAGGAGCCACCTGGAACATAATCTAAATTCCACGGATTTTTCGTTGCACCATAATATGAATTTTCACACGTTGAACCCATAGCAAACTCATCCATATTTACTTTTCCTAAAGTAACTAAATGAGATTGTTGGGTTTTTGTAACGATAGTCGCATCATAAGGCGAAATAAAGTTATCAAGCATTTTTGAACCTGCAGAAGTACGAACTCCTTGAGTACAAAAAATATCTTTATGTGCGATTGGAATACCTGCAAGTGCAGATGCATGGCCAGTTTTTAGTGCAGCATCTGCAGCGTCTGCAGCATTTAAAGCTTGCTCAGCTGTAACTGTAATATAGCTGTTAATTTGTGTATCGAGTTTGTCAATACGTTTTAAATAATGTTCTGTCAATTCGCGTGATGAGAATTGGCGCTGTTGCAATCCCTGAGAAAGTTCGCGAATAGATAAGCGATGTAAATCTGTCATAGTATATTCTGTATCATTAAAGTGAGCGGAAAGTATTATTCAATAACACGAGGAACAAGGTACAAACCATCTTGTGTTGATGGTGCAACCTTTTGATATTCCTCACGATGATTGCTCTCAGAGATAATATCTTTACGTAATGGTTGTGGGCTGTTAAACGGACTTTTTAGTGGTTCAACACCATCTGTATTAATCTCTTTTAATGTATCCATCATGTCTAAAATTTTATTTAGACTTTGTGCGTATGCATTAGATTGCGTATCATTGAGCGATAATCGAGCAAGATTGGCAATGCTCGTAATGGTTTGAGCATTAAAATCTGAATGCTGTGCATCTGGTGTAGACATAACATCACCTAGTCAGTATCAAAAAAAATTGAAATATCGTGTTATATGATAAGCGATTGACTTGTTCAAATCATCACATTTAGTTAAAGTTGCCAACTTGCGTCCATATTTGTAGAAACTGGGAACGACCCGTGATTTTAAAACGACTAATTGGCTTGTTTTCGCCAGATCTCGCTATTGATTTAGGTACAGCGAACACACTTATTTATGCGCCTGGACGAGGCATTATATTAAATGAACCGACTGTTGTGGCAATTCGCCATAGTGGCTCACAAAAAATTGTGGCTGCTGTTGGTTTAGATGCGAAACAGATGCTTGGTCGTACGCCGGCTAATATTTCTGCAATTCGACCAATGAAAGATGGCGTTATTGCTGACTTTGAAGTAACTGAAACTATGTTAAATCAGTTTATTGGTAAAGTGCATGAAAAGCGTCTTTTCCCGCCAGCACCCCGCGTTGTAGTGTGTGTACCGTGTAAATCAACACTTGTTGAACGTCGTGCAATTCGTGAAGCTGTATATAATGCAGGTGCTCGTGATGTACGTCTGATCGAAGAACCAATGGCTGCTGCAATTGGTGCAGGACTCCCTGTAGAACAAGCGTGTGGTTCGATGGTGGTTGATGTTGGCGGTGGTACAACAGAAATTGCTATTATTTCATTACAAGGCTGTGTATATGCAGATTCTCTACGAATAGGTGGAGATGTATTTGATGAACAAATTATAAATTATGTACGTAAAGCACATGGTTGTGTGATTGGTGAAACAACAGCTGAATTGATTAAAAAAGAAGTTGGCATGGCGGTTGCTGATGAAAATAATCAAAAATTAGAAATAGAAGTACGCGGCCGTAATTTAGCCGAAGGTGTACCACGTTCAATTACAGTGACCTCCGATGAAGTAATGCAAGCGATTACAGATCCTTTGCAAAGTATTGTGAGTGCTGTGAAGTCAGCTTTAGAGCAAACTCCACCAGAACTTTCTTCTGACATCGCAGAGCGTGGCATTGTGCTCACAGGTGGTGGTGCATTATTACGTAACTTAGATAAGCTCCTTGCAAGAGAAACTGGCTTACCTGTAGTTGCTGCTGAAGATCCTCTGACATGTGTAACACGTGGTGGTGGTAAAGTTTTAGAGTTCTTTGATAATCCAAATCACGACATGCTTTTTGTTGGATAAGTCATCAGTATAGGGTGAGGCGGTGCAACCGAATATTTTTTCAAGACAACCGCCATCTTTTCGCTCATTCATTATTGCAGTCATCACATGTTTAGTTGTGCTTTTTTTCGATTGGCGCATGCCACATGTGATACAACCTGCAAGGGATGTCATGTATTCGCTGTATAATCCAATTTATACCGTTGCAAGTTATCCAATAATGTCGCGAGAGTGGCTGAGTCAGCAAACAAAATCTGAAGAACAGTTACGCCGTGAAAATACGGCGATGCAAGCTGAGTTACTACAGGCACAAGTCCGTTTGCAAAAACTGTCCGAACTTTCAGCCGAAAATACTCGGTTACGCGGTCTATTAGATACACCACTCATTATTGATGGGCGTATGGAAATTGCTGAGGTCATTGGTACAGATACAGACCCTCTAAGGCACATTATTGTCATTAATAGAGGTATTGCAGATCATTTACGTCAAGGACAAGTCGTGCTTGATGATAAAGGGATTATGGGGCAGGTTATTAACGTATCTTCTCATAATGCACGTGTTTTACTGTTGTCAGATAAGGAAAGCTCATTGTCTGTACGTATAGAACGTACGGGAATGCGTGCAATTGTCTCTGGTACAGGCGATTTAAGTAAACTAAAAATGCAATATGTACCTACAAGTGCAGATCTAAAAGTAGGTGATAATGTTTATAGCTCTGGTTTAGGTGAACATTTTCCAGCGGGTTATCTGGTTGGAACAGTCTCTAAAATTCAGCGACAAAATTCGGGTGAGTTTGCTCAAATTGACGTTACACCATCTGCGCAATTGGCTGGTGGACATTATGTGGTCGTTTTATTTTCTGACTCGTTAGCGAAGGAGCAACCCTATGTTAACCGCTAACTATAAGCCTGCAAAAAGAAAAGACCCATTAATATTTATCATCTTATCAGCGATTTTTGCATCTATTGTCACAGTTTATCCATTTTCTTATGAAGTTGCTGCATGGCGACCTATAATGATGATGATGGTGACACTTTTTTGGGTACTTTGCCAACCCAGTTGGTGTGGTGTGTGGTTTGCATTTGCAATGGGAATTTTTACAGATTTACTCATTGATGCACCACTTGGACAAAATGCTTTGGCTTATGTACTTATTTCATTTGCTGCGAGATACTTTGTCAGAGAAAGAAGGGTTTTAACTTTCTTAAATTTATGGATTATCGCCATTATTGCTATTGTAGCTTATGTTTTATTTATATGGGTTGGACAGACCATGGCAGATGTAGATTATCCATTAATGAGACGCTGGCCCCCAGTGATGAGTAGCATTATACTTTGGCCAATTTTGTATTATAGTTTGAAAAAATGGCGAGCTTAATTTTAGCATCTGGATCTCCTAGACGTTCTGAATTATTGCAACGTTTAGGTATCGCTTTTGAAACTTATAGTCCAAATATTAATGAATCATTGTTAGAAAATGAATCTGCACAGGACTATGTTGCTCGGCTTGCTTGTGAAAAAGCAGCACATGCTTTACAACTATTTCCAGATCATGTCATTTTAGCAGCCGATACCTGTATTTCTTTAGATGGAAACATCATCGGTAAACCCAGATCAAAAACACATGCTTTTGAAATTTGGCAGGCACTTTCGGGACGGCAACATGAGGTGTTATCTGGGGTTTGTGTGATGACAGCAACACAAAAATACGATTGTGTGGTAAATACACAAGTTTTATTTCAGAAACTAAGTTATGATGAAATGCAAAGCTATTGGTCAACTGGTGAACCTATAGATAAAGCAGGTGCTTATGCGATTCAAGGCATTGCTGCAAAATATATCCCAGAAATACATGGAAGCTATACCAATGTGGTTGGACTACCTTTACATGAGACGGTTAAATTACTAAAAGCAGTTAAGGCACTAAATTAATTGCTTAAAAAAATTCTTATAACATTTTGAGTTAATTATGTCTGATGAGCTATTCATTAATGTCACGCCGATGGAGTGTCGTGTGGCATTAACGGAGGATCGAGTTGTAAAAGAGGTCTTTGTCGAGCGAACTTTAAAAAGAGGGTTGGTAGGCAATATTTACAAAGGGAAGGTGGTTCGGGTTTTACCCGGAATGCAGGCCGCATTTGTTGATATTGGTTTATCTAGAACTGCTTTCTTGCACATTAATGATATGGTTTGGCCAAAAGGAAAAACTGCTCCGAACGTATTTGAGCTATTACAGCAAGGACAAATCATTACTGTGCAAGTGATGAAGGATATGCTGGGTACAAAAGGTGCACGCCTCACAACAGATATTTCATTACCATCACGCTACTTGGTGTTGATGCCATTTGGGAATCATGTAGGGATTTCTCAGCGAATTGAATCTGATGAAGAGCGAGAGCGTCTACGTCATATTATTGAAAATATAAAAACAAAATATTTACTTCCAGGTAGTGTTATTGTACGTACTGCTGCTGAAGGAATTGATGAGCTAGCTATCGATCAAGATATGGCATATTTAAGTAAGCTTTGGAATTACATTCAACGTAAAAAGCAAAGTTTGCTTGTTCCATCTTTAGTTTTTGAAGAGTTGCCATTACCTCAACGTATAGTACGAGACCTATCATTAGATAAAACAGAAAAAATTTATGTAGATTCAGAAGATGTATTTTTAAAACTTGAAGAGTTTATTGCCGAGTTTATGCCAGAAATGAAGAGTCGTCTGGTTCATTATGTAGAAGATAAACCACTGTTCGATTTACACCATATTGAAGAAGATATTCAAAAAGCATTACAAATTCGGATTGCTTTGAAATCTGGTGGCTATTTGATGATAGATCAAACAGAAGCAATGACGACTATAGATGTGAATACTGGATCATATGTGGGTGGACGGAGCTTAGAAGATACGGTTTACCGTACAAACATGGAAGCTACTGAAGTTATTGGAAGACAGCTACGGTTAAGAAATTTAGGTGGCATTATTATTATCGACTTTATCGATATGCAAGAAGAAATACACCGTGCAGAAGTTTTAAAGTATTTTGAAGCAGTTTTAGAAAAAGATCATGCAAAAACAAAAATTACTCAAGTTTCTGAACTTGGGCTAATTGAGATGACACGAAAGCGTACGCGAGAATCATTAGAACATTTATTGTGCGATTCGTGTCCAACTTGCCATGGCCGTGGATTTGTAAAAACTGCCGAAACAGTATGCTATGAGATCTTTCGGGAGATGATGCGATTTACACGTACGTATCCACATCAAACGGGTTTTGTTGTGGTTGCAAGCCCCGTGGTTATTGATCGTTTGCTTACAGAAGAAGCAACTGCTGTTGAAGATTTAAGTCATTTGCTCGACAGAACGATTAAGTTGCAGGTGGAAACACTCTATACACAAGAGCAATATGATATCATTTTTGGGTAGAATTGTAACAACATATATATTATGACTTGTTACAACTGACTGTTTACTTTTTTGTGTGATTTCTCAATACTATAAATCTAAGCTAGCCAAAGATGAAAAATATCATCTTAGCCAATCCAGGGGGCAAGAATGCAATTAGAAGAGAATTATATGCAAACTAATACACAGAACTTAAATGAGACTCAAACTGTTAAAAATGACTGCTATATGGTAGATGATCAGGGTAAAGAGATTCAGATTACAACAACCATGGTACAAGACATGTGTATCGAGTTGTTAAAACAATGCCGTACAGTAAAAAACTAGAGAATTCGTTTCTCTAGTTTTTAAAGTCCCCCGACTTGAAGCCCTCTTGTATCATCTTGAGGGCTTTTTATTGATGATCAATTAACTTTTCATAGTGCCTAATTTCATCTTCTAAGAAAGTGATTAATGTTTGTATTCTTGGAACGGCATTTCTACAAGCGACTAATCCGACTTCTAATTTGTCCTGATAACTTGTAAGCGTAATATTTAAAGCTTGACCATCGAATACGACTGATGCAGGGTAAATTGCTTCTAATGGAGCACCATTCCAGTAAAGTGTTTCTTTAGGGCCTGGAACATTCGAAATAACAATATTAAAAGCCTGTTTTTTAGGCATAACACCAGAGATAATATTTAACCCCGCTGCTGCATATACAAAAGCGCTATAACTGAGAATCTGATTTTGTGTCATGCGTTTAAAGCGCATTTTTGCAGTGCGTACACTATTTGAAATGGTATAAATGCGCTCTAGATGATCAGATGTATGTGTTGCTAAATTTGCCAATATCATTGTAATACGATTACTAACAGCAGAATCATCTGTACGAATGGAAGCGGGTACCATCGCAATCAGTGGTTTTTCTGGAAGCTGGTTAAGATTAATTAGATACTGTCTAAGAGCACCTGAACAGATTGCTAAAATTGCATCATTTAATGTCACATTTAAAGCATTAGAAATGTGACGAATTCTTGCTAAATCAAATGACTGGGCTGCAAATCGTCTAGATGCACTCACACGTTGGTTAAATATACTTTTTGGTGCTTGAAAGCTAGTAACATAATGCGGATCAAATCTACGATCATGTAACATTGCCTGTTTAAGTTCCTGATATACAACTTGAGGTGTTGTTGTAATCTGCTCTTTAATATTTTTTACAGTATGAAAGGCAGCTTTAAATTTATTTTTCGAATTTTTCTTTGAAATTGTATCGATACTCCAAGGAGGAGTAATATGATGCGTATAAGGATCTTTTGCAAAAGATTTTTCCATCAGACGCATACTACCAATACCATCGACAAGCGCATGATGAATTTTAAAATAAAGTGCGAACCGATTGTCTTCGATACCCTCAATGAGTGTACATGTCCAAAGTGGTTTCGCTCTATCTAATAATGCGCTATGTTCTTGTGAAATATGAACAAGTAATTCACGTATACGACCAGGATGAGGCAGAGAAATATGACGAAAATGGTGGTCTAAGTCGAATTCAGAGTCTTTATCCCAAAATAATCCATTCAGTTTATGGTTAAAAGGAGAAACAGGAATTGATTTAGATTTTCGAATATCTGCAACGAGATTTTGAATAAAATTATCCTGTGCATTTTCTGGTATTTTAAAGAGAAATAGCCCGCCAACATGCATCGGTTGCTGTCTTCTTTCCAATGATAAAAATATCAGATCTATCGGATGTAATGGACGCATGTTATGAATCTCTTGGTCATGTCAATGATTTATAAAGCGTAAGTTTAAAATGAATGAGACCGAGTTTAAATCTTTAATTTGTTTTTGTTTGGCTAAAAAGAAAAAAGCCACTGTAAACAGTGGCAGATAACATATTTTATTTTAAATTTCCTGCGTGCAAACCACACTCTTTATGTGTTGCTTCTTCCCACCACCAACGACCTTCACGTTCATGTTGGTTAGGTAAAACAGGACGTGTACATGGTTCACATCCAATTGAAATAAAACCTTTCTCATGAAGTAAATTGTATGGAATTTCCATCATACGAATGTAGCTCCATACTTCAGCACTGGTCCAGTTTGCTAAAGGATTATATTTAATCAACTGTTTATTGGGACCAGAAAATCCTGCATCAAACTGAATTACGGGAATATCATTACGTGTAGGACTTTGATCTTTACGTTGGCCAGTAATCCAACCATCGAGTGTTGCAAGTTTTTTTCTTAAAGGTTGTACTTTTCGAATACCACAACATTCTGTATGTCCATCTTCAAAAAAGCTAAAAAAGCCTTTTTTTGTAACGAAAGCTTGTAGAGGTTCTGCTTCTGGTGAACAGATTTCGATGTCGATATTATAAAATTTACGCACTTTTTCAATAAACTGGTAAGTTTCTGGATGCAGACGACCTGTATCTAAACTAAATACCCGAAAAGGTTTGCGTAGACGGTAGGCAAGATCAATGAGTACTACATCTTCTGCACCTGAAAAAGAAATTGCAATTTCACCTGTTTGATTTAGAGCAAGCTCCATAATCTCACTGGGTGATTTATCGAGATATTCTTCAGAAAGCGCATCAATGATGTCGATAGAAGGGATTTGAGAAGTCATAATTATTCCTGGCTGTCGGCTTGGAGCAAAAAAAGAGACAGGGTAGAATCGCAAGTATTCTAAAGTAAATGTGAGAAAATATTTAGCATTAAAAAATAAAAGCTTATTCTTAAATAAGATTTAGATATTCGTGAATTGGTTAACTCAGTATGTTTATCTAAATATTTCAAAGTTTGGCTATACTAGAGACACTATACAATACTCAATTTAAATAATGACAATTATCCAAGTAACTTTAACAGATATAAAAAAGATTCAGCAGGTAGGAACACAAAGTTATTACGAGTCTTTTTTAGACTTATGGACAAAAGATGGTATAAAAAAATTTATAGAAAAGGCTTATTCATTGCCAAAATTACGAAATGATTTAAAAGATAAAGAGATATATTGGTTTTTATGTTTAGACAATATGGGCAACTGTATTGGTATTGCTAAAATTATCTTAAATGCCATTGATGAATCAAAAGCAGTGTTAGAGAAAATTTACTTTCTAGAGGAGGTTAAAGGAAAAGGCTATGCACAGGAACTTATTCAGTTCCTGATTACATTTTTAAAATCAGAGAAACAAATTAGCCTTACCTTAGAAGTTCTTCAAAATAATGTGCGAGCCATCTCTTTTTATAAAAAACAAGACTTTGTGATTGAAGAGGCAAAGCCCTATTCTACAGATCGGTGTGAAATAGGTATGTATACAATGACACGCCAATTATAGAAATCTAATGAGAAAAAGGAAATGTAAAAATATGATGTGATTGTCTTATTTTCTTACAAATAGGATTGTATAATTATAAATATATAAGTCGTATAACAAATACGCACTAAAACTTACTCTCAATAAAATTTGTAAAGCCCTATGAATATACCTCCTCAACCAGCTCAAAACGGTAGCTGGGTGAGTGTTATTGCCTTAGCACTCGCCGCATTTATTTTTAATACAACAGAGTTTGTACCTGTTGCATTATTAACTGATATTGCTAAAAGTTTTGATATGGAAGCTGCGCATGTTGGTTTAATGATTACTATCTATGCATGGGTCGTGGCATTAACAGCATTACCGATGATGCTCGTTACTAGACACATGGAGCGTAAAAAATTACTACTTTCTATTTTTTTACTATTTATCTTTAGCCATCTCATTTCTAGTATTGCATCAAATTTTACAATTTTATTGATTAGTCGTATTGGAATTGCACTTGCACATGCTGTGTTTTGGTCAATCACAGCGTCATTGGCTGTACGTGTTGCACCTTTAGGTAAGGGTGTACAAGCTTTAGGCCTATTGTCTACGGGAACAGTGCTTGCATTGGTTTTAGGTATTCCTTTTGGACGTGTGATCGGTGAGTTATTTGGTTGGCGTATTACATTTAGTATCGTAGCTGTGGTTGCGGTCTTTGCTGTAGGTATTTTATGGAAGACACTACCGTTATTGCCAAGTCAAAATACAGGTTCTATTGAAAGCCTTCCAATTTTAATGAAACGTCCTGCACTAATGCTTTTATTTGTTACTACGGTAATTGTGGTCGTCGCTCAATTTACTGCTTACAGTTATATCGAACCGTTTACAAATGAAATTGCTCATTTTACTTCGGATCAAACGACTACTTTATTATTGGTTTATGGTGGGTCTGGTATTTTAGGCTCTATTCTTTTTAGTCGATTAAGTCGAAAGTTGCCAAAAGGTTTTCCTATTATCTCAATTGCAGGGCTTGCAGTATGTATGCTGTTACTGTTGCCATTGGCTGTAAGTGTTTGGGGCATTATGGTGGTGTCAGTTGCTTGGGGCATATTTATTATGATCTTTGGATTGGTCATGCAATCTAAAGTTTTACAGTTGGCATCAGATGCAACGGATGTTGCTATGTCTTTGTATTCAGGTTTATATAATGTTGGTATTGGGGGCGGTGCCTTATTAGGTAGTATTGTTGGGCTAAGTTTAGGAATGAAATACATTGGTATTGTGGGTGGAGTACTTGCAATAGTAGGATTAGTTTTAGCACTTTTCATGGTGAGTCGAAAAGACTTTATGCCTCAGGGTTAATATTATTTGATGATTTCCCCACGTATTGGAAGGAGTACTTATCCAATGCGCGGGGATAGAATAAATAGAAGAAGATATTCTTTAATACGGTTAAATAGAGCGCCGTTTAAAGTATTTAAAACAAATAAACATTAAGATAATCCAGATAGGAATCATTAATACAGATTCTTGAAAACCTTGAGACCACATAATGCAGAGTATTAACGAAATGAGTCCAAGCGCCAAATAGTTGCTAAATGGTGAAAATAAAGCAGGAAAATAAGTTTTAATTTGGTGCTTTTGCATAGTTTTTCGGAATTTTAAATGAATTAAACTAATAACAGCCCAGTTTAATACTAAAGCGCCCACCACAATATACATTAGGTGTCCGAGTGCTTGTTCAGGAAATAGATAGTTAAGAATAACACAACCAAAAATAATGCCCGAAGCAAATAAAGTTGCAAAGATTGGTGTGCCATTACGGTTAATACGTGAGAACAAACGAGGTGCATCGCCCTGTTCTGCAAGACTGAAAAGCATACGGCTGTTGGCAAACATACTACTATTGTAGACAGAAAGAGCTGATGTCAAAATAATGAAATTGAGTAAGTGAGCTGCCCAACCAATGCCCAGTTGGCTAAAAATAATAACAAAAGGGCTTTTATCTAAGCCACCCAGTTCTAACTGATTCCATGGAATGAGTGAGAGTAGAATGGCCAATGTACCAACATAAAAAATAAAAATTCTAAAAATTACCTGATTAATGGCCTTTGGAATGGTTTCTTTAGGGTTTTCAGCTTCAGCGGCGGCTGTTCCAATAAGATCAATCCCTCCGAATGCAAACATAATAAATGCAAGCATATAAAAAAGCCCTTCAAAACTATGCGGAAAAAATCCGCCATGTGTCCATAAATTAGTGATGCTTACAGAAGAAAGCGCTGGTGCAGTAATAATTAAATATATACCAAAGACAATCATTGAAATGACTGCAATGACTTTAATAATGGACAGCCAAAACTCAGACTCACCATAGAATTTCACATTAAGCGTATTTAACGCAGTCACAATGACGAAGAAAAACAGAGTTGAAATCCAAGCCGGTATGTGTGGCCACCAATAGTGTATGTATTTGGCAATGGCTGTGAGTTCAGTCATGGCAACCAAAATATTTAAGATCCAATAATTCCACCCTGTGAGAAATCCAGGGAATTTACCCCAATATTTATAGGCAAAATGGCTAAATGAACCTGCAACGGGTTCATGGGCAATCATTTCTCCAAGATGTCTTAAGATAAGAAAGACCATAAACCCACCAATAGCATAGCCTAAAATGATGGAAGGACCGGCAGATTGAATAACTTTTGCAGAACCTAAAAATAAACCAGTTCCAATGGCACCGCCCATTGCAATAAGTTGAATGTGTCTACTTTTTAGACCACGCTGTAATTCAGGTGTTGTATTACTCACAAAAAGGTAACTCGTTAATATTTTAAATAAAAGGTTTATCGAATTGTTTTAGATGCATTTATGCGATAAATGACATACAGGATTGCTGTCCAAATTGGCATAAAGATAACTGATTCAGCAAACCCTTCTTGGCACATAATATAGAGAACTAAAGCAATAAAAGTTAAGACAAGATAGTTGCTAACAGGAGACCAAAGTGCAGGAAAACTTGTCTTTGTTTGATGTATCTTTATTTGTTTTTTAAACTTTAAATGCGTAATTGTAATCATCGCCCAATTAAGAACTAATCCCGCGACTGAAATATACATCAAATGACTTAATGCTTTCTCTGGTGCAAAATAGTTGAGTAAAACACATAAAAATATCAGAGCTGCAGAGAGTAAAACACAATAATAGGGAATGCCTTGCTGATTGGTTTTTAATAAAAATTTAGGAGCACTTCCTTGTTCGGCCAAACCAAAAAGCATACGACTATTTGCAAACATACCACTGTTATATACAGATAAAGCAGCCGTTAGAATAATAAAATTAAGCAGATGTGCTGCCCATTGAAAACCAAGTTTACTAAAAATAAGTACAAATGGACTCTTTTCTAATCCACCTAATTGTAGCTGATTCCAAGGTACTAGAGATAATAAAATAGCAAGTGAGCAGACATAGAAAATAAGCACTCTAAAAACCACTTGATTAATGGCTTGAGGAATTGATTTTTTAGGATTATCTGCTTCTGCTGCTGTCATACCAATGAGTTCAATTCCTCCAAAAGCAAACAATATAAATGCAAGCATATAGAAGAGACCTTCAAAGCCATGTGGGAAAAATCCGCCATGCGTCCAAAGGTTACTAAAAGATTCGGTACTGTGTGCAGGTGCAGTAAAAAGTAAATAAAGGCCAAAAAGGATCATAGAGATCACAGCAACCACTTTAATGAGTGCAAGCCAAAACTCAGATTCTCCAAAAATTCGGACACTGGTTAAATTTAATCCTGTGATGACGACAAAGAAAAAGAGTACTGAAATCCATGCAGGTATTTGAGGCCACCAATACTGGATATATTGAGCCACAGCCGTGAGTTCTGTCATGGCAACAAGAAGGTAAACAATCCAATAATTCCAACCTGTAAAAAAGCCTGCAAAAGGGCTCCAATATTTATACGCAAGATGACTAAATGAACCTGCTACAGGTTCTTCGACAATCATTTCACCTAGTTGACGCATAATGAGGAAAGCAATTAACCCAGCAATTGCGTAACCCAGAATAATAGATGGCCCAGCCGATTGAATAATGTGAGCAGAGCCTAGAAATAACCCTGTACCAATTGCACCGCCCATACCAATTAATTGAATATGTCTATTTTTGAGACCACGTTTTAGGTTAGATGATGTTTGACTCACCAAAATCTGCTCAAGTTGAAATTTGACATATTGTAAATGATTGTAAGTCAATCGCATAGCAGTGATAAATATTCACACAACAACAAAAAGAAAAAAGATGATCTATCTAAAATATATGTGTTTTAAACAACTTATTACGAGAAAAAAATAACTTGGTTCAAAGAATTTAAGATAGTTTTTGAAAAAAAATAGATTTAACGCGATAATAGGACTTTGTTTTGAGATTTTTTAAATGACAATTCCTGCTTGTACTCAATGTCAGTCAGTTTATACCTACTATGATGGCGATTTAATTATATGTCCAGAATGTGCACATGAATGGAAGGAAGGAGAGCAGAGCACTGATGAAAATCAATCTGTAATTGTTGATGCACATGGTCAAACATTGGAAGATGGTGATAATGTGACGGTCATTAAAGACCTAAAAATTAAAGGTTCTTCATCTGTGGTAAAAGTAGGAACCAAAGTAAAAGGAATTCGTTTAGTTCCTGACGCAACAGATGGGCACAACATTGACTGTAAAATTTCTGGTATTGGTGCCATGAAATTGAAATCAGAATTTGTGAAAAAAGCATAATTGAACACATACGAGGCAACAGTGTCATCATTAGCTGAGATATCTTCAGATTTCTTAAAATCTGCACAGCAACAAATTCAACAAGATTTAAAAGTGGCGTTGGATTCCTTTTCTATGCCCGAGTCACTTCATCAAGCGGTTTACCATGCCGTTATGTTGGGTGGCAAGCGTATTCGTCCTGCTTTAGCTTATGCCGTTGGTGGGTTAAAGGAAAATGTAGCGGGGTGGGCAGCAATTCGCCGTGCTGCTGTTGCGGTGGAACTTATTCACTGTTATTCATTAGTACATGATGACTTGCCTTGTATGGACAATGATTCCTTGCGACGTGGCCAGCCTACGTGTCATGTTAAATTTGGTGAAGATACGGCTTTATTAGCAGGTGATATTTTACAATCGATGGCTTATGAAGTGATTACTAGTCGATTGTTTGATGAATCTGTTCAGTCGATAGACAGTACAATTATATTAAAACAAGTACAAATTTTGGCAACTGCAAGCTCTAAAATGGTGGGTGGGCAAACACTCGATTTGCAGTCTGAAGGGATTGCGATTGACCAAAATACGTTGGAAGCAATTCATCATAATAAAACAGGCGCACTCATATTGGCAGCAATTACCATGTCGGCTGTTACTACTTTTGATACTGCATCCAATGAAATGCAAAAACTAAAAGAATTTGGTCGTGCAATTGGACTAGCATTCCAAGTGCAAGATGATATTCTGGACATTATTGCAGAGACTGAAGTTTTGGGTAAGACTGCAGGGAAAGATTTACAAGTTGAAAAATCGACGTACCCTGCATTAATGGGGCTTGAGCAAGCACAACATTATGCCAGTCGTTTGCATCAAGAGGCATTAGATGCACTTGCATATTTTGGAAATGATGCAGATGAGCTGCATCAAATTACCCAGTTCTTACTTAAGCGGAAAAGTTAACTTTTTCCCATAATTCCCCGAATTGTATTAAGGACATCGGCTGGAAGTACGACCGTTTTTGAATTGTTTGATTTTGCCATATCTTGCATAGCTTTAATATATTGTTCACCGAGTAGGTAAGCAACGGGCGTTTCTTTCTCACCAACTGCCGATGTTACAAGTTCAATAGATTTCTGTGATGCTTCGGCCAATACTACTTGTGCTTCGGCATCGCGTTTAGATGCTTCAAGACGTCCTTCAGCTTCTAAAATCGCAGCTTGTTTTTCGCCATCTGCTTTAGTTACAGCAGCACGTCTTTGTCTTTCTGCTGCTGCTTGTTCTTCCATTGCAGTTTGCATAGTTGTCGATGGCTTAATATCTTGTATTTCTACAGTCTTTAATGTAATTCCCCAGTCGGAAATATCATCAGAAATAGCAACTTTGAGTTTGGCTTTTATATGATCACGCGATGAAAGAGCATCATCTAAATCCATTTCGCCTACAATCGATCTTAAAGATGTTTGTACGAGATTTTGAATTGCCCAGTTAAAGTTTTCGATTCCGTATACTGCTTTTTCAGGAGTGGTTAAATTAATATAAGCAACAGCATTCATTAATAAAACAGCATTATCTTTAGTAATCACTTCTTGTGAGGGAATATCTAGCACGATATCTTTCGTTGTTATTTTATATGCCACTTCATCGACATAAGGAATAATAATACTTAAACCTGGATTTAAAGTGGTGTGATATTTTCCGAGACGTTGCACAATCCATTTATATCCTTGAGGAACAATACGGACTCCTTTTAGAATAGTAACAACTACAAAAACTAAGAATGCAAGACTGATAATTGTTGTAATAGACATATTGGCCCTTTAATGTGAGGTACGTGCTTCAATGCTGAGGTGGGGAGTAACAATAAACTTATTTTCTTTGAACCCAATAATTTCAATTCGATCACCGACATTTACAGGTTGATCTGCTTGGCTTGTCCACTCTTCATGACCAAGAAGGGGAATGGAAAAACGTACTTTGATTTCATGTTTTTCTTTTGAAAAAACTTGTATAACAATACCCGTTTGTCCAATCAGCTCTTTGAAGTCTGAAGCATTTTTCTGATGACGTTTTGTTATTGGCCTAATAAATTTGAACCAAAGAATTGTATTTGCAATTGAAAAAATAGCCCAAATAAGAATTTGTAATGCTGTACTCATCCATGGAGAGAGCCAAAAAAGTAAGCTCACCATAACTGCTGCAATGCCAAACCACAAAATTGCAAATGTACTTAAAAAAAGTTCTAGCAAAATGAGAGCAATGCCAAGCACGAACCAATGCCACGGTTCAAGTACAATATTCATGAAATATCCTTATATATAAAATCAGCATCACTTTGCTTACTTTAGCAAAGGATGCCTGAAAAACATACATGTAAGGAAAGAATAAATTAAAATTTTGCTTGTGGTGCAGGAGCGTATGCAGCAGCAGAATTTTTAAATTGAGCAATGGCAGTATCAATTTGTCTTAACTGAGCTTGTGCTGCCTTTTCTCCTTCTATAATTGCCTGATTTGCAACATTAAGATCCATTACACCAATGTGATCGACTTTAGGGCGTATAATTACACTAGCATAGCGCAATTCATCTTGAATACTTTGTTGGCCCATAATATTAATGGTTTGATCAAGTAGTCCCCACATATTACTGGCTGTCGTTTTTGTGCCCACTGGACGTGCTGAAATATCTACTGCAATGACAATATCTGCCCCCATTTCTTTTGCAGTTTTTACAGGAATAGGACTCACTAGTCCACCATCTACATAATCTACGCCTGCAATTCTAGCCGGAATAAATACATTAGGTATGCTACAAGATGCACGTACAGCCTGTCCTGTATTACCACGAATAAAGTCTACTTTTTGCCCATTGTCTAAGCGTGTAGCAACTGCTGCAAAACGTATCGGCAGTTGCTGTATTGGTCTATTGTCAACCTGTTTGTTGATATAGTCTTGAAGCTTTTGACCAATTAAAAAGCCCTGTCTACTAA
>NZ_VTDQ01000034.1 GCF_015627175.1 Acinetobacter pollinis
TGTGAACCCAATAAAATAGCAGGAGCCTGAGCATCAACTCCTTCATATCGCCCACAAATATTTCCTACTTCATCTTGCCATACATGCATGCCAATTTCACGCATCCATGCTTCGACTTGTATATTTGTCTGTTTGTGTTCCTTAGATAAATAAACACGTGTCATTGCATTCGTATCACTGCTTATTTTTGCAAGCACTTCTATACGTTCCATCACTCTTTGAGCAGCAGATTCAGCATATTCCGAAGAAATTTCAATCATGAATTTACTCCTTCGCCTGCTGACGCATAAATATTCCAAGCTGCTTGCATGGCTTCACCTTGTTTTGTACAAAAACCCAGTCGATTCAGCACAGCTTCTAATGCTGTAAGCGTCTGCAAAACACAATCTTTTCTTGCGTTATAGCCCATCGTACCAATACGCCAAATTTTGCCTTGTAATGGGCCAAACGATGTTCCAATTTCAATTGAAAAATCATTTAGTAACATTTGGCGTACTTGTTCACCATGAATACTTTCAGGAATTTCCACACCAAGTACATTGTTCATACGATGTTCTAAATTACCAAAAGTATTTAGTCCCATATGCTGAATACCTGCCAACAAGGCATTGCCATGAAGTGCATGTCTTTCGATTGTTTGTGTTAAACCTTCTTGTAAAATAATACGTGCACACTCTCGTGCTCCGAAAAGCATTGTAGTCGCTTCTGTATGATGATTTAGACGTTCAGGCCCCCAGTAATCCATAATCATCCCAAGATCAAAATAGTTTGAGTAGATAAACTCATCATCACCTTGTATATGATCATCTGTACGAATCCCTTCTTCTACACATTTACGGCGACGAATAACATCTTCAAAACGTGCATTTAATGTAATTGGTGAACTTCCTGATGGGCCCGCCAAACACTTTTGTAAACCTGCTGAAACAGCATCAATTTTCCATTCATCTACTTTTAACTCATTTCCACCAAAAGATGCTGTGGTATCGGTATATAAAAGCACATCATGACGGCGACAAATTTCACCTAACTCTTGAAGTGGCTGTAGCATGGTTGTCGAGGTATCGCCTTGGACAGTTAGAAGTAGCTTTGGACGTACTTTAATAATTGCATCTTCAACCTGTTGAGGGTCAAATACTTCACCCCATGGGACTTCAATTGTATGTACTTCTGCACGACAGCGACGAGCAATCTCACAAAGTAGCTGACCAAAGCGCCCAAATACAGGGACTAAAACACGATCTCCTGGCTGAATTGAAGAAACAAGTAATGCTTCAATGCCTGCACGAGATGTACCATCGATCAACATTGTCCAATGGTTCTCAGTTTGAAATAATGCGCGATACAACTGCATGACTTCATTCATATAATGAGTCATTGATGGATCATACTGACCAACCAATTGTGTTGACATTGCGCGTAATACACGTGGGTCTGCATTAATTGGACCTGGCCCCATAAGTAAACGATGTGGTGGATTAATCTGCTTAAAATTATGAATATCTAAATCGTGCATTTCCATGAACCCTTTAATTATCTGCAATATCAATACATCTGAACCATGATCTAACCATCACTGAAACAAAAGTTTCAATAATTATTTTAATTGCAACAAATATGCCAAAAGATAATTGAGTCTATTCCAGTTCATCTAAACCCATATAAGCATCAGAAATTTTTTGAACTCTTGATTTTGAGTCATCATAAGATTCATGAAAAAAGGCATTACTTAATAAATTACAAAAACTCATTGCAGTGGCATAACTATCGAATGCCGAGATACTTTCTAAACGAATTTGAATGTGCCAAGATGACAATTCAATAAGCACTGATGCACTCTCTTCTGAAACAAGCAGCACAGGTACATGATGCTGTTTTAAATATTGCAATATGTGTCTTAGATGTGAAGGCCGACGGCGAAAAGCAAATAAAATAAAGAAATCTTTTTCTGTTAAATCAACAATTTCCTCAGAAAGTGTCTGCCCAGAATAGGGATAAAGAGATACATCGCTTCTAACCTGTAACAATTGCTGTCTCAAATGCAAAGCAACAGCATAGCTATTACGAAACCCTGTAATTGCAACTTTTCTTGCAGTTTTTAAGCGATTTAATATCGCGGAAAAATCAGATGCGCGAAGTTGTTGGATAAGTAGATTTAAATTTTGCTTTTCTTGTTCATAATGTTGAAGAAACAGTTGGTCTGTGGCGAGAAAATCCGTACTCTCAACAATAGGAACGCCTTGTTGTCTTAAATGACGTGTCTGTTCACGTAATTCTTTATAATTTTTATAGCCAAGTCGTTTAAATAATCGACTTACTGTCGCTTTAGACACCTGACTGAGTCTTGCAATTTCTGCACTATTATAGGTCACCAAATCATATGTGTGTTCCAAAATGAAGTCGGCAACTTTTTTCTCCTGAGGTGTAAGTGAAAAATAGGCTACTTTTAACTGTTCTTCTAAACTATTCATCATATTGACATCATACAAACATTAAAAACGCGTAAAACCAAATATGTTCTACGCGCTTATATATAAGAAATATTATTATTTATGTACAGCAGTTTCTTTCATGACCACTGTACGAACTTCGGTTTTTCTTGCAATCGTGCGATAAATCGTCCCACCTAGAATCACACCGATAAACCATGTAAATGGTGCAAATGCACTTAAAGCTGGGGTAAGAGTAATAACTAGACCAACAATAACAGATAGTAATAATGCAACAACTGCATGGGGGTTAATACCATTTTTATACCAATACGCACCTTGTTTGCTCTCACTAAATAGTGCATCTACATCTACATTTTGTTTTTTTATAAAATAAAAATCAGCAATTAAAATACCAAACAATGGGCCAATAAAAGCTGCAAGTACATCTAACGTATAGTGAATAATTTCAGGAGAATTAAATAAATTCCATGGTGTAATCACAACCGAACCAACTGCAGCAATCATTCCACCTGTACGAAAGCTAATTTTACTTGGAGAAACATTTGAGAAATCGAACCCTGCTGAAACAAAGTTAGCCACAATGTTAATACCAACCGTCGCAAGTAGTACAGTAATAACACCTAAAACAACCGCTGTTGTACTATCAACCAATGCAACCGTTGCAAGTGGATCTGTAATCATTTTCCCTGTAATAGAAAAAGTTCCTGACACCAATATGACCGTAATAAGCGAAAAGAAAATAAAGTTAACAGGCAAACCCCATAAATTTCCCTTTCTTACAGCAGACATATTTTTTGTATAGCGAGAGAAATCACCAAAATTTAATAATGGCCCAGAAAAATAAGAAACAACCAATGCCACCGCAATCACAAATTGCCCTACAGCACTGCCGTGCACAGCATCCTTTTCACTAAGATCAAAATTAATATTGTGCCAACCTGCTTTATTAATAATCCATGCTACGAGTGCAAGCATCACAACATAGATCATTGGCCCTGCCCAATCGATAAACTTCTTGATGGTCTCCATACCTTTCCAAAAAATGACAGCTTGGACAACCCAAATAAAACTAAAACATGCCCAACCTAATAGACTCAAATTTAGAAATGTTGTATGCGTAAAAACAGAAAGTGTAGGAAAAAATTTTAATAAAATAAGCATAAGTGCATTGGATGCTAACCATGTTTGAATGCCGTACCAAGACACAGCAATCACACCACGAATTAAAGCAGGAATATTTGCACCATATACACCAAATGCTTGGCGACTAATAACCGCATAAGGAACACCAGAGATTTGACTTGGTTTGGCAATTAAGTTTGCACAAACTTGCACAATACAAATTCCGACAACGAGTGCTAAAAGTACTTGCCAACTGGTGAGACCCAGTGTAAATAAACTTGCCGCAACCACATAGCCCCCAATGCTATGTACGTCAGACATCCAAAATGAAAAAATGTTATACCAAGACCACGTTTTTTTCGCAGGTTGTAAGTCTTGGTTAGATAACCTTGCACTATATTTATTGCTCATAGACCTAACTCACGATTTATTCTTACTCCTTTTGACTAAGCATAAATCGAGCCAAATCATAAAAAATTACCAACAAAAATTTATAAGTATTTAATTTTATAAATAAAATTCAAAAATTACATATAATAAAGAATTAAAAGCTAAAATAAAAATATGCACTTTTTTTGAACAAAATTAAGTCATAAATTGGCATAGATTGTGCTTCTTTCTCAAGAATTAGATAGATTAAAAGCAGGCTACCATTTGAAAATTCAAGTCATTAATCCTAATACTTCTAAAGATATGACATACTCTATTGGACTAAGTGCAACACAAGTGGCTCTACCTTCAACTGAAATTATTGCAGTTTGTCCTAAATATGGTGTCTCGTCTATTGAAGGACATTATGATGAGGCCATTGCAAGTGTTGGATTATTAGAACTTATTCAACATACACAATCTGAACAAATAGATGGTCATATTATTGCTTGTTTTGGTGACCCTGCTTTACATGCAGCAAGAGAAATTGCAACAGCACCTGTTATTGGCATTGCGGAAGCGGCTTTTCACATGGCAACACTTGTTGCAACGAAGTTTAGTATAGTAACTACACTTGCACGTACAAAAATTATTGCTGAACACTTATTACATGAGTATGGGTTTGTGCAAAAATGTGCAAAAATTCGCTGTATCGATTTACCTGTACGCACCTTAGAAGAACAAGAAGATGTTGCCTATGCAAAATTACGTGCAAGCTGTATCGAGGCAAAAGAACACGATGATATTGGTGCCATTGTATTAGGCTGTGGTGGTATGTCTAAAATGGTAGAACAACTGTCGAAAGATATCGGTATTCCAGTTATTGATGGTGTAACAGCAGCCGTAAAACTGCTTGAAGGTCTACATGCACTCAATATTCAAACAAGTAAGTGGGGAGACTATGCCCCACCTACCAAAAAATAACTTACTTATGCGTCAGGATAGTGATTTTGATACCAATGATCTGCAATATCCTGTCGACGGCAAATCCATACGTTTTCGTGAGACTGAATATAGTCTAGAAATTTTTGTAATGCTTTAAATCGTGCAGGACGCCCTAAAATACGGCAATGCATGCCAATAGATAGCATTTTAGAAGTATGACTCCCTTCCTCATACAGTAGGTCAAATGCATCCTTCAGATATTGATAGAACTGATCTGCATAACTAAAACCATTTGGAGAACAGAACTTCATATCATTGGTATCTAATGTATAAGGAATAATAAGATGCGGTTTTTTCTCGTCCCCTAATGATGTCCAAAATGGCAGATCATCGCCATAATAATCACTGTCATACTGAATCTCTGAAAACTCTGCAAGTAAGTCGCGTGTATTCGGGCTATCTCGCCCTGTATACCATCCCATCGGTGCTTGACCAAAGAGTTCTTTTAGCACAGACATGGCCTGATGCATGTACTGGCGCTCTTGCTCTATGCTCATATTCTGATAGTGAATCCAACGCTGCCCATGCGAAACAACATCGTAGTTTGCTTGCTTAATCGCTTCCACAATGGGCATATGACGTGCCAACGCCATACCGACACCAAATATAGTAAGCGGTAAATTTCTTTTTTGGAACTCCTCATGAATACGCCAAAAACCAGCACGAGACCCATACTCATAAATAGAATCCATAGATCGATGAATATCGGGATAACTTGCAGCGCCAATAATTTCAGACAAGAACTGTTCTGACCCTTCATCACCATGTTCTATATGATTTTCACTGCCTTCTTCATAATTTAAAACAAACTGCACTGCGATTTTTGCACCATTTGGCCAATTGGCTTTCGGATATTTGCCAGCGTAGCCAATTAAATCGCGTGAAGATGCCTGTGCTTGTATATCTTCAATAAGTGCTTGCCCTGTTAAATATGAATTGGTCACTGTCTATTCCTATCTTTTTATTCCATTTGTTGAATTAGATACAAGCAAGAAATACACCAAACTGTTTTTACGCTTGGATCAATCCGCTATAATATATCCGCCTTTTCCTCTCTATTGTAAAAACATACTTCTAGGTGAACCATATGACTGAAGCACATAAAGATTTTATTGATTCTAAAAACTTTAGAGTTTCAGTCGCCCCGATGATGGACTGGACCACCAAAGATTATCGATTTTTTGCCCGTCTATTTAACCCAAATATTATTTTATATACAGAGATGGTAACGACTGGTGCAATTTTATTTGGAGATGCAAAACGTCACCTAGACTTCAATAAACAGGAACACCCTCTTGTACTTCAACTCGGTGGCTCAGATCCTAAAGATCTCGCTTTATGTAGCAAAATGGCACAAGATTGGGGATACGACGAAATTAATCTTAATGTCGGTTGCCCAAGTGACCGTGTACAAAACAATAAAATTGGTGCATGTCTTATGGCTGAACCTGAGCTTGTCGCAACATGCATAGCGCAAATGCAACAAGCTGTTCAAATTCCTGTACATGTAAAACATCGTATTGGCATCGATGACATGCAGTCTTATGAGGAAATGCTACATTTTGTAGATACCGTTGCCAAAACAGGTTGTACTTACTTTGTTGTTCATGCACGGATTGCACTACTTAAAGGACTATCTCCTAAAGAAAATAGAGATGTCCCCCCTTTACGCTATGAAGATGTGTACCGCTTAAAACAAGAACGCCCACATTTAACGATTGAAATTAATGGTGGAATTAAAACTGTCGAGGAAACCCAGCATCATTTAAAATATGTCGATGGTGTGATGATTGGCCGTGAGGCATATCATAACCCCTATTTACTTGCGGAGTTAGGTGAATCTCTTTGGCAACTTCCACCGCCTGACCGTTTCGATATTATCGAACAAATGATTCCTTATATTGAGAAACGTTTAGCTGAAGGTGCACCACTTTCAATCATTACTCGTCATATATTAGGTTTATTTCAAAATTTACCTGGTGCAAGAAAATGGCGTCAAGCACTCAGTGGTGGACAAGCAAAATCTCTACAAGATATTCAAAATGCTGTAAAAAATATGAAAGAAGCCATTATTCGTACAGAAGCTTACTTAGCTGACAAACAAGATTAATTTTAACTGACCTCAGGATTGCAATTTCAATATTGAAATTGCATGATATTTCCAAGAAGAATGTAGAGAACATATGTGAACCTCTTTCAAGGCTGGACAACATTTGAAAAAACTTGGCTGACTGTATTTACTGTTATTCAATTCATTTTATTTTTTTGGTGGCAACAAACCACAATTGATCTAATTTGTGCATTGACCAATATGCTTTGCGTAGTGCTTGTTGCAAAAGGAAGAATGGAAAACTTTTTCTTTGGTATTATTGCCACTACCCTTTATGCATATATTTCATATAACAATAAAATTTACGGCGAAGCAATGCTCAGTGGGCTTTTCTACCTACCCATGCAATTTATTGGCTTGTTCTTTTGGCTAAAACATAAGAATAATGAGTCGAAAAAACAAACTGATATTCAAGTCAAAAATCTTTCTGTAAAAGGTTGGCTCATCATGCTTACCGTTGTGCTGACTTGCTCTTTTGCATATGCGGAGTTACTTTCATATCTTAATGCACAACAGGTTCACTTGGATTCATTTACAGTTGTCATCTGTATTATTGCTCAAATACTCATGACTATGCGCTATTCAGAACAATGGTTTTTATGGATCAGCTCTAATATTCTAGGTATTATTATTTGGATAAACGCAGGCAATTATGCCATGGTCATGATGACATGTGCCTCTTTATTTAATGCCCTTTATGGTTGGTATCATTGGCATAAAAACGCGCTAAATAACAAAGAAGTCATTTAAATTTAACCCCAAACGTTTATTTTATTTATCCGAGTTAAATGTTTTGATTGAGTAAAATCATGAACTGCATCTTCTGTAAAATGGTTAACAAAGAAATAGAACATCACATTGTTGCAGAAGATGAAAAATTTCTTGCCTTTTTATCTTTGTATCCAAATACACTGGGTACAACAGTAGTTATTCCCAAACAGCACTTTAGTAGTTATGCATTCGACTTAGATGATGATATCTTGTGCGATTTAGTCAAATTTACCAAGCAAGTCGCTAAAAAATTGGATCATTATTTTAATGATGTTGGGCGAACTGCTATGGTTTTTGAAGGTTTCGGAGTCGACCATGTTCATGCAAAACTCTTTCCCATGCATGGAACTGCCCAAACACAAGAGCACTGGCAATGTATTAAATCCTCTGTAGACCATTATTTTGAACAATACGAAGGCTATATTTCATCGCATGATTACAAGCAAGCAGATCATAAAGATCTAGCTATACTTGCTAAAAAAATTAGGCATAGCCAAACCTGATAAATCTCTACCTATCGATGATAAATTACGGTACTTTTTTGTCTAATTTTTTTAAAACTTCTGCAACTGCAACCATAGCAAAACTTGATGTGACGACTACTGCCGAGCCATAACCACCACAGCGTAAACCAGCTGTTGCACAAACATCTGCACTCGAAAATGGATTATCAATTGAATAAACACACGTAATGCCAAACTTTTCTTTTGGTTTTTTACAAATGCCTTTTGCACGCAGTTGGCTACGTAATTTTGCAAGCATTGGGTCTTGCTCTGTTTTAGATAAGTCCGCCACTCTAATTTTGAGTGGATCTAATTTCCCACCTGCACCACCTGAAACAATAAGTGGAATTTTATTAAAGCGACAATGTAGCATCAATGCAAATTTTGCTTTTACATCATCTATGCAATCTAAAACAACATCAGGCTTAGATGCCATTATTTCTTTTAGATTATCGTCAGATAAATAATCATCTACTAAATTGATTTGAATTCGAGGATTAATTTCGCGGCAACGCTGTGCCATCACTTCAATTTTCTCATGCCCCAAAGTCGAAGTCAGTGCAGGTAATTGACGATTTATATTTGATGCAGCAAGTACATCCATGTCGATGAGTGTAAGTTCTCCAATACCTGTTCGTGCTAATGCTTCGACTGCCCAACTGCCAACCCCACCAATACCAATGACCATGACATGACTTTGAGTATACTGCTCAAAAGACGATGCTGTATAAATCTTTTCTACACCTGCAAAACGGCGTTCATATTCATCATCTTTAGTTAAATCGGTCATGCAGTCTCAATCTTATTCATCTCTAACACATATATTTTAACGTGTTTTTATACAATCGTCAGCGTATTTAGCCTTAAGGTTTGAACCGAATTACTCCAAAGTAACTTTGCTAAGATATCTTTATCTATGTTTAAAGCTTGTGCCAAAGCTTCTAAAATATAATATAAATTTTCAGGAGTATTTCTGGTTCTAGTCACATGTGAAACTTGGCAACAAAGAGGTGTCATATCTGGGCAATCAGTCTCAATTACTAAGTTTTCAGCGCCAACCGTTTGAATTACTTGATGTAATTTTTTCGCATTTGGATTAGTCACTTGTCCTGTAATTCCAATTTTAAACCCAAGTTTTACAAATGCTTTTGCTTCTTCAACACCACCACTAAATGCATGTGCGATCCCCCCTTGTTTAAACTTTATTTTTTTCAGTTGCTGGAGCACATCGGCATGTGATTTTCGAATATGTAATAGCACTGGTTTATCGTATTGATCTGCCAGTAATAATTGTTTAAGAAAATAGTCTTTCTGTTTTTCGTAAACTTCTGGAACCTTATGTTGTTTTAAGAACGTATCTAAGCCAATTTCTCCAATTGCAATACACTCATGTGTTTGCAAAAACTGCTCAAGGATATCTAAATCTTCAGGTCTATGCTGTTCGATGTAAAATGGGTGTAAACCAGGTGCCAAATGACTTGTCGGTACAATATTTCCCTGATTATTTAACCATTCATGTGTATGAAGTAAATCATTAAATCGTTCGCGTAGAAAACCGATTAAGATCAATGCATTTACACCAGATTGTTTTGCTTTTTCTGCAAGAGTCTGACGGTCTTCATCAAATTCAGGCACATCAAAGTGTGTATGTGTATCAAATAATTGTAAGCTCATATAACTTACATATTCTTAGGTAAATAATTTGGCTTTACAATGCCGACCAGTTGCTCATACCCTATGGTGAAACTTGGCATTCCTACCACATAAGGCCCAATCTCATATTCTCCATATTGTAATACCAACCCCTTGTCATTAAAGTAAAAATTATGAGAAAGTTTAAAAGTCCATGCTTCTTCATAATCACTGGTACTTTCTGCCAAATTCTCACGTTTGATCCACTTTTCAAACTGATCATGTGCAAGTTTTTCCAATGCTTTTTCTTGTTCAGGTTGTAAAATATCTTCTAAATGCAGTTGTTGCTTGGTTGCTAAGTCAAAGTTGAAATATTGCTGAGAAGCTGAGCCATGTGCACCACCTAAAAAACTGTCCGTACTTAATTGCACAACAACCATTTGAGGGGTTTGCTTAACAATTTTAGGCTCGGCATGCAAACTAATATTTCCATTTGCACTCAGCTTTTTAAGTGTCTCATCAAGTGCCATGAATGAGTCGGCATACTTTTGAACCTGTATGCGATAATCATTTTCGGTAGTCTCTGGTATACTAGCGCTATTAGATGCTGATACGGCTGTTGTATCTGAACTTTCTAGAATTTCTTTCAGTTGATCTAAAGAAGCCTGTTGAATGGTCTGATCGATAAAAGGAGCGTTGCTCTGAATATGTTTCACAGAAAATTCAGGACAGTTTCGCCCACTACATTCATTCAAGTGTACGGGCGTGGTCACAACATTCCCCGTAAACTTAAATGTAGGTGCTTCATGTTTCACTTCAGAGACTGCAGGCTTTTCAGAAGTGGATGGCTCTTTCTTTTGACAGCCTGTCGTTATAAAACTTAAGCCTATTACTGAGCAACATAAAAACAGAAGCTTGTGTTTAGAATAATCCATTTTGCCTTCCTACAGAATCTAACCAATTACGCTAAGATGCAAAAAACCAATATACAATAGTGGTTATGTAATTTACAGATAAAAAATATAATTCATAATAAAAAACAGCCTCTTAAAAGAAGCTGTTCTGTTTTAATAAATCGTCTGTTTAGTGCTCACGCGTATTTCTAAATTCAACGTCTGGCCAACGTTCTTGCATAATTTGTAAATTCACACGACTTGGTGCAAGATAAGTTAAGTGTCCACCACCATCAACAGAAAGCTGATCATGTGCTTTCTTTTTGAAGTCGTTTAACATTTTCTCATCATCACAGTAAATCCAACGTACTGTATTTACATTCACGGGCTCATATATACAGTCAACTTTGTATTCTTCTTTTAAGCGATATGCCACCACATCAAACTGTAGCACACCTACTGCACCTACAATCAGATCATTGTTAATTTGTGGCATAAATACTTGTGTTGCTCCTTCTTCAGAAAGTTCCTTTAAGCCTTTTTGTAATTGCTTCGACTTTAAAGGATCTTTTAAGCGAACACGGCGAAACATTTCAGGTGCAAAGTGTGGAATACCCGTAAAATGAAGCTTTTCACCATCAGTAAATGTATCACCAATCTGAATTGTCCCATGGTTATGCAAACCAATAATATCGCCCGGCCATGCTTCTTCTAAATGCTCACGTTCACCCGCTAGAAAAGTTAGCGCATCTGAAATACGAATATCCTTGCCAATACGTACATGATTCATTTTTAAACCACGCTCATACTTACCTGAGCAAATACGCATAAATGCAATACGGTCACGGTGTTTTGGATCCATATTGGCCTGAATTTTGAAAACAAACCCTGAAAAACCTTCTTCGGTCGAAGATACTTCACGTTCTTGTGCGGGATGATCTTTTGGTGTTGGTGCCCAATTTACGAATGCATCTAATACATGATCTACCGCAAAGTTACCTAATGCTGTACCAAAAAGTACAGGTGTTTGTTTACCTTGTAAGAAAAGATCTTGATCAAATGGATCAGATGCCATTTGTACGAGTTCTAAAGACTCCTCAAAAGCTCTAAACGCCATATCGCCAATTTTGTCACGAATGTCTGGATAGTCATATCCATCACGAACTTCTATATCTGTAATGGTTGAACCAAAACCAGCCTTATACAAATACGTTTTATTTTCAGCAATATGGTATACGCCTGCAAAATCGCGCCCCATACCAATTGGCCATGTCAATGGAACACAACGAATTTTTAGAACGTTTTCAATTTCATCAAGTAACTCTAATGGCTCTCGAATCTCACGGTCCATTTTGTTTACAAATGAAATAATAGGTGTATCACGCATACGACAAACATCCATCAGTTTAATCGTACGTTCCTCTACCCCTTTTGCTCCATCAATAACCATTAATGCAGAGTCAACCGCAGTTAAAGTACGATAGGTATCTTCCGAGAAATCTTCATGCCCGGGGGTATCAAGTAAATTAATCGTATGCTGTTTATATGGAAATTGCATGACAGACGTAGTAATCGAAATTCCACGCTCTTTTTCCATTTCCATCCAGTCAGATGTTGCTGAACGATCTGACTTACGACTTTTCACCATACCTGCAACTTGAATTGCTTTCCCCCATAACAAAAGTTTTTCTGTCATAGTGGTTTTCCCCGCATCGGGGTGAGAAATAATCGCAAAAGTTCTACGTGCTTTTACTTCTTTCGCTAACTGCTCTTTAAACATTTAAATCATCTTCAATCTGTACACACATCTGTAAGCTTTCAATAAAGCAACTCAATATGTGAAATGCATATAAAAAAACTAAAAAGATTATATCTGATTCGATACCCTGTCGCTATCTTGAACCAGAAACTGCATCAACCTATTGAGAACTCACATGATCTTTACTACCCTTTTTCCAGATTTAAGATGAAGTATCATCTTGGTCTTTTTTGATTACATTTTCTTCGATTTTACTCGAAAGGAATTGAATCTTTAATACCTCTTTTGGCACAGGCTTACCAAATAAAAAGCCCTGAAAACTCAAACATCCAAGTTTTTTAAGAATCTCAAATTGTGCTTCCGTTTCCACACCCTCTGCTGTTACAGATAAGCCCAAATGCTGAGTTAACTTAATTAAACTTTCCAAGATCGCCTCATCTTTAGACTCTGGGGTTAAGTTTTCAATAAAGGCACGATCAATTTTCAACTCATTAACAGGTAAATCTTTTAAATATAAGAAGCTAGAGTGTCCCGTCCCAAAATCATCAATCGATAATCGAATACCTAACTCACGAATTCTTTCAAAAATATGAATACTGAAATCGATGTGATGCATTGCTGTGGTTTCAGTCACTTCAATCATTAAATGTTCAGGAACAATATTATAAACAGCGATTTTCTCTTTTAAGGTTTGGATTAACAGCTTATGCTCAATTTGAATGGTCGATAAATTAATAGATACAGGATATAGCTTTAGTCCTTGCTCTTCCCATAAAGCAATTTGCTTACATGCTTGTTCTAATACCCAATAACCAATTGCAATAATAAACCCAGTTTTTTCTGCCAAAGGAATAAATTGATTCGGCGTAAGTAGCCCAAGTGTAGGATGTTGCCAACGAATAAGTGCTTCTACACCGCATATCTGTCGATTTTGATCAAATTTAGGCTGATAAAATAAAATAAACTGATCATTTTCTATCGCAGCAAATAAATCATTCATCAAACGTGACTGATATCTTTCTGCATATTCTTCCGTTTGATAATTGAAGATACTATAAGTATTTCGGCCATTATCTTTAGCAACAAGCTTTGCAATATCTGCATGCATCATTAAATCTTGCAAATTTTCCCCATAATCAGGAAAAAGAGAGATCCCTATACTTAGCGTAATATTCACCATATGACCAGAAATACTAAATCCATCATGCATCATTGCTAAGATTTGCTGTGCAAGCTGTTCTGCTTGTTCTAGGTTTGTATGCTCAGATACTAAAAGGAATTCATCACCATTAATTCTAAAAATTTTCTTATGATGCGTTGAAAACTGACTCATACGCTGAGCAAATTGAATCAGAAGCTCATCGCCAACATGATTACCAAAAGCATCATTTATCGATTTAAAGCGATCTAAATCGATAAAAAGTATAGCCAAACTTTCGCGATGTAAGCGATGCTCAGACAAAGCCACTTTTGCATAGTTAATTAAATAAGCTCGATTAGGCAGCTGTGTAAGATTGTCATGAAACATAAAATGTTTTAGTTTTTTATTGGCCTCATGAAGCTGTATATTTCTTTTTTCCAAACAACTTTCAAGTAAAAATATAAATGACACAACAACGAACACGGCCAAGATAATAAACAATAATCCTAGAATAAGCGCGTTATCTTGATTAGGAACTGTCTGATACATTTCATTTGGCAAAGGCTGTATACCGACTGCGATCATTCCTAAAAAATGAAGTCCCAATATGGTTGTTGTTAGCAATAACGTTGCAGTTATTCTTAAGAAGAGAATATAGTTTGTTTCTGTTTTTATTTTATACGCAATCCACAAAGTACAACCTGAGCCTAAGATTGTCCAAATCATAGACATGAATATTATTTTACCATCATAATCAAACACATAGTTTGGAATTTGTATCGCAAGCTGTCCAATATAGTGCATACCCACCATACCAGAACCTAAAACAAAGCCTCCAAGCATGAGTTTGACCCATGAAAGTTTTGGTCGCGTTGTAATCCAAATCGCAAAAATAGCAGCAATTAAAGCTACCAAATAGGAGGCAATAACTAGTTTGTTGTCAAAATAAAAACCTTCTGGATAGTCACATGCATACACAGCAACGAAGTGCATACACCAAATAGACGCACTTAGTAAAATTCCAGTGGTTAAAATAACGAGCTTTTCGTCTTTATTATTATAAAAATGCTTAAACAGAATTCTTTTGGTTGCAAATGTTGCATAGCAAGTAATCAAAGTAACTAAGACTGAGCCAATGACCAACCAAATGTCATACCCTAATGCCAACATATTCAACCCAAACTTAAACTGGCTTTACTCATATTCTATGAATAATATAAAAAAGAAAATACTTCAAAAAAATATTAAAAACAAATTATACATGAACAGTAAATCAGACATTCTAAAATTACAATCAATATCATGTTATATCTGTGCTTATTATATCTTATATATTATACAGAAATATGAAGTTCTATAAAATTCAAAGATGTATATGATATACATCTTTGAATATAATCATTTATTTATCTTGTAACTTGGCATAATCAAGTAATATATTGGCAGCTTCTGTTACAAAAGCCTGTTCTTCGGGTAAAGGCGGACGTTGCCCTACTTTCATTTTGGCACGCGACTCAGCCAATGCATCCAAAGATGCTTGATAAGTCTCCCAATTACTATATGGCTTCAGATCTGTCAATTTACGGCGTTGGTTTTCTGCATCAAGCGTTTTTTGCTCCATGCGGTCAATTTCACTGCGACGATTGTCAATATCTAGCTCTACACGTTTTGTGTCATCTTCTTTCTTCGTAATTTGACTACGTGTTTGTAAATAATTGAACTGAGGATCTTGCGATACACGTGCAGCAGAAAGTTTATCTAGTTGTGGCATATATTGTTGCCAGTCTCCTTCTCGCTTAAATGCAGCAGTTGGAATGGTATCCCATTTAAGTGCATTTTTCGCTTTACGTTCACCAAACTCTTCATTGTAAATATCGACAAGTTTAATATCTGGAATTACACCTTTATTTTGCGTACTTCCACCCGTAATACGATAGAATTTTCTTTGCGTTAATGTCGCTTGACCATAAGCAATGTTATCTAACTGTACTTGGGCAGTTCCCTTACCGAGTGTGGTACTGCCAATAATCACACCACGGCCATAATCTTGAATAGCTGCTGAGTAGATTTCACTGGCAGATGCAGAGCCTAAATTCACTAAAACAGCAAGAGGTCCGGAATAAATCTGCTTACCATTGTCATTATCTTCAAAAATATTCACGTTGCCATTACCATCGCGAATTTGAACAACAGGGCCAGTTTTAATCACTTGCGCAATCATTCTCGCTACTTCTTCCAAAGAGCCACCTGGGTTATTACGCAAATCAATAATAATCCCTTCAACCTGCTGACTCTTTAAAGATTCAAGTGCTTTTGCCGTATCTTGAGCAACTGAACGATAGTCGGCACCATCACGGCGTGCGCGATAGTTTAAATAAAATGATGGAATTTCAAGCACACCAAACTTATGCACTTCACCATTGCGTGAGATATCAACGGTACGTGAACGTACCCCTTCATCCTCTTCTTTAATAATGTCACGCGTCAATGTTACATTACGTGCTTGGCTCATCGGTACACCTGTACCCCACACACGAATCGTAACTTTGGTTCCTCGTTTTCCACGAATCAGCCCGACAATTTCTTGACTTGACCAACCCACGACATCTTCCATTTTTTTGCCGTCTTGAGCAACACCAATAATTCGGTCACCAGGATGAATTTGTCCTGACTTACTTGCAGGTCCACCCTCAACAATAGTTTCTACTTTTATATAATCTTCATTTCTACGTTCTGGACGTATAGAAACACCAATACCTTCCAATTGCAAAGTTGTTTGACGATTCAACTCCATTGCATCAATTGGTGGAAAGTAATTGCTATGAGGATCGTACGTTAACGTCATCGCGTTTAGAATTTTTTCTAAAACGTCATCGCTCTTTAGACGATTAATTCTTTCTAATTTACGTGTATAACGTTTTTTTAATGTTTGCGCTGGTGTTAAATCTTCACTACTTGTTAAGTCTTGGCCGTTCGCTAAAGAAGGATCTGCCTTAAGTACCTTTTGTTTTGCATCATCTTCTTGCTTGGTAATCGTAAGATTAATGAGCTGCGATACTAAAATTTTATGCCAGTAGTCTTTTCGTTCACTGTCATTTTGAAAGTATGCTGCTTTCTCGCGATCAATATCTAAATATACACCTTTTTGATTTAAGTTCTGTGGTGTTTTCAACTCCTCAAGCATGTAGTTATAAAAGTTAACTAAATGCTGACGATATTGTGCATGAATTTCATAAGCAGCCGATAAGTCACCTGCCTTTAAAGCAGCCCCTAGTGTCGCCCCATACTTTTGCTTATAACCATTCACTTCTGATGCTAGAAATAAAGTATGGTCAGGATCGAGACTATCCAAATACATATCTAAAATACGCTGAGAAGTCGTCGCATCTAGTCGCATATTTAAATAATGTTGACGGTCTACAAGTGTTGCCAATTGTCTTGTAACTAGCTTTTGTGCCTGTGTAGGTTCTATAGTTTGGCGTGTGACTTCTGCGGTATTCGCTGCAACCGCATTAGACATGGTGTTATTAAAAAACAAACCACCAGTTGCTAAAGCAATGGCACAAGCGATTATTTGAAGTTTCATAAACGAATTATATTTCCTTGGTGTTTACCCAATTTTCATAAATTTATAAATATATGAAGTATGAAAATGTTAAATACACTATACCTTCTACATCATGTAGTTTTATCATATTCTCTACTAGCAGAATGTAGCAAATCATTGCAAAATTTACTCATTTTTTAAATCTATACAATAAACGGACAATATTATTATGATTGGCGCACTCATGTTTGACATAGAAGGTACCTCTTTAAATAAAGAAGATATTGAAATTTTAACAAACCCTCAAGTGGGTGGAGTCATTTTATTTTCTCGAAACATTGAGTCACCTCAGCAAGTGCGTCAACTCACTGACCATATGCGCCAAGTTAGACCAGATATTTTAATTGCTGTAGACCAAGAAGGTGGTCGTGTACAACGATTAAAAGCTGGATTTACACGCTTACCTGCTATGGGTCAGTTGGGCGAACTCTATTTATCAGACCCAACAGCAGCAATTGAACTTGCAAAAAATTGTGGTTGGCTAATGGCAACTGAAGTACTTGCTGTTGGAATTGACTTTAGTTTTGCACCAGTATTGGATTTAAATAATATTAGTGATGTGATTGGAGACCGTAGTTTTTCAACACGACTTGAAGATATTCCTATATTGGCAGGTGCATTTATGCAAGGTATGCATGATGCAGGTATGCCAACCACAGGCAAACACTTCCCTGGTCATGGTTCAGTGAAAGCAGACTCACATATCAGTGCAGCAACAGATCATCGCAGCTATGACGAAATTTCAGACAATGACATGCAAGTATTTAGTGAGCTTATGCCTCAATTAGATGCCATTATGCCTGCACACGTCATCTACCCTCTTGTAGACCGTAATCCAGCAGGATTCTCTAGTTATTGGTTACAGGAAATTCTAAGAAAACATTTAAGCTTTGAAGGTGTTATTTTTTCTGATGACCTGTCAATGCAAGCGGCATGTGTTGTAGGTGATGCTGATGAGAGAATTAAAGCAGCTCTTGAGGCAGGATGCGATATGGGTCTTGTATGTAATAACAGAGATGCAGCCAAACTTGCACTTTCAGCAATACAAAACTACCCGTTACCTGACCAAACCAGATTAGAACGTATGCGAGGGAAAATTCCTGAAAAAATGATGATTGACAATGAACTTTATTTAGATTCGACATGGGAAGAAGTTCGCAGTCAAGTCAGTGGATTCGTTACAAAATCAGTTATATAAGCATCTAAACTTGTTGAAGTGAATTTCATTTTAAGAAATCACTTCAGCTTAAATCTGTAATAAAAAATAAACGATTTGAACAAATCTGCTATGTCTGAAACATAGAATAGAATATAAAATAATATTTTATTTATTTTAAGTATTCTTCATGTCAAAAAACCTAATTTCTCATACTAATGACAAAATTCCCTATGAAAATGAGTTGCGCCTTGCTCACCTCAAAGAAAGAATTAAAACAAATTTTGACTCAGATACGTCCCTGCAACTCATTCAAGTATTGAATGAATTAAATGACTTCGAATTAGGGAAATTTTTAATTCAGCATGAAGGGTTAAATGGGCACTGGACCCATGAAGTCGTTACATGGAATGAGAAAAAAGCTGTAAAAAATAAAACTGAGAAAGCATTATTTGCAGAAATTCCTGCCACACTTGCGACTCGACAACGCTTTCATACCTTTAAACAGATCATTCGTTCTTTATTATCAGCCCCCAATCAAGTTATTGCCTCTATTCCATCAGGCTATATGTCTGAAGTGCTGTTACTAGATGCTGAAATACTAAAGCATACTCAAATGATTGCTGTAGACTTAGATAAAGATGCGCTAGATGGTGCATTTGCGCTTGCTCAAAATCAAAAAATTGCCGGAAAATTAAAATTAATTCATGAAGATGCTTGGAATATTCAGCTAACTGAAGAGGTCGACATCATTACAAGTAATGGCCTCAATATCTATGAACATGATAATAACCGTGTGATTAAGCTGTATGAAAAGTTTTACAGAGCACTAAAGAAAGATGGAACACTCATTACCAGTTTTCTTACTCCACCGCCTACACTATCACCGGCATCTCCATGGAAGATAGAAAATATCAATTTAACTGCGCTTCAGTTACAAAAAGCAATTTTCTTAGATATTTTAAATGCAAAATGGAGTGCTTACAGAACTGAAGACCTAACAAAACAACAGCTCGAACATGCTGGTTTTAAAGAAATAAAATTTATTTATGATAATGCTCATCTTTTCCCAACTGTAGTTGCAAAGAAATAATCTTTTACGAAAGATGGCGAGTTTTTTCTAGAGATAACTGGATGTCTCTGAATTAAAATTTGCATTATTTCAATAGACTGCTACTATTTAAATAAGATTTTTTGATTTAATTTTAGTCATGCAGCAATCTATCGAACAATATATGCAACACATCGGAAAGCAAGCACGAAGTGCATCTCAAGTGCTTGCTTTTGCCTCTACTAAAACTAAAAATAATGCTCTACAAGCCATTCATGATGCTTTAGTTGCTCATCAACCTCAAATTTTAGCAGCCAATAAAATTGATATGGAACGAGGTCAAAGTAACCAACTTGATGCTGCTTTACTTGATCGCCTAGAGTTAACTCATCAACGCTTCCAAGGCATGCTAGATGGACTTAAAGATGTTATCAACCTGAAAGATCCGATTGGTGAAATTACTGATTTAGCGTACAGACCTTCAGGAATACAATTGGGTAAAATGCGTGTTCCTCTTGGCGTCGTTGGCATGATTTACGAGTCACGCCCAAATGTTACGCTTGAAGCTGCTTCTTTAGCATTAAAGTCAGGCAACGCCATTATTTTACGTGGTGGTTCTGAAGCATTAGAGTCAAACAAAGCATTGGCTCAAGCTATTCAATCTGCACTCAAACAAACAGAGCTTCCTTATGAGGCTGTACAGGTCATTGAAACTGCAGATCGTGCTGCTGTGGGTGAACTTATTACACTTACCGACTATGTAGATGTCATTATTCCACGTGGTGGCAAAGGCCTTATTCAACGCATTACCAATGAAGCAAGAATACCTGTCATTAAGCACTTAGATGGTAACTGCCATGTCTATGTAGAAGCTCAAGCAGATATGAACAAAGCTACTCCAATTGCGATTAATGCAAAAACACATCGTTATGGTGTATGTAATGCCATGGAAACACTTTTAGTTGATCAGGCAGTTGCAGATCAATTTTTACCTCATATTGCAACACTATATGAAGAAAAAGGTGTTGAACTTCGTGGTTGCGAGAAGACACAGCATATTCTAGGTGACCGCGTTCATCCTGCAACAGAGGAAGATTGGTATACGGAATACCTCGGTCCTATTTTGGCTGTCAAAGTTGTCAACAATATGAATGAAGCTATTGTTCATATCAACCATTATGGTTCTCATCATACCGATGCCATCATTACCGAGAATTTTAGTTTGGCACAAGAGTTTTTGGCTCGTGTAGATTCAAGCTCTGTTGTTATTAATGCATCAACAAGATTTGCAGACGGTTTTGAATACGGTTTGGGTGCAGAAATTGGTATTTCAACAGACAAAATTCATGCAAGAGGTCCTGTTGGCTTGGAAGGACTCACTTCGCAAAAATGGATTGTATTAGGCCACGGCGAAATACGTCAATAATTAAATCATCGTAATAAATAGGTCTTATATAGGCCTATTTATTTTTTCTACTCTTTTGTCAATGACTCAATCATCATTTTATACGCATAGATATCATCAAAGATGTATGATTTCGATTTTCCTGTTCTTTCTTTTTCTTTCTGACAATAATTAATCATTTTATCAGTTGGAATTTTAGGTGCATATATTCCATCATCTTGAGAATTCACTTCAGATGTCTCAGATAAATGAGCACTCGTCTCACTTAAAGCAGCACGTGCTTGCCACGTTTCCCAACATTCTTCAATAGAAGCAATACGATACACACTCTCATCCCCATCTTGCTTCTGAGTCAGTATTTTTGCCGAACGGTGCGGATATTTCCCAATGATGTAACGCTCAAAAGCATTACGTTCTTTATCTAAATCAAACATAATATGGCGCTGAAAATTTATTCACTTATAGATTAAAAAGTATAATAACATCATAAATACGAAAAATTGATGACTTTATCTACTTAACTTAGTTTTTTATATTTCTTTATATTTTATTCTTAATTTTTGCATGAATTTTCACATTTATCGAATAAAGGAGAATTCATTTTTCTATAGGTATTTAGGGATAGTTCGGCTCAGAACACCACAACCTATTTATTTTATTTTATAATCTGAATCGCTAGCTAACAGCCCGCCTACAGAGAATTTTGAATATGACCACTATTATCAAGCAAGAAGACTTGATCACATCAGTCAAGGATGCGCTTCAATTTATTTCTTACTACCATCCCCAAGATTTTATTCAAGCCATGAGCCGTGCTTACGATCATGAAGAAAACCAAGCTGCAAAAGATGCTATTGCACAGATTTTAATTAACTCTCGTATGTGTGCAGAAGGACATCGTCCAATTTGCCAAGACACTGGTATTGTTAATGTATTTGTAGACGTAGGGTTAGATGTAAAGTTTGATCTGCAACTTAGTCTTGATGATGCAATTAATGAAGGTGTTCGACAAGGCTACTTAGAAAATTCTAACATCTTGCGTGCTTCCGTTTTGGCAGATCCTGCTTTTGGTAGAAAAAATACAAAGGATAATACACCCGCAGTTATTCATTATAAGCTCGTTCCGGGCAATAAGGTTGATATTACTGTTGCAGCTAAAGGCGGTGGTTCTGAAAACAAATCAAAACTTGCAATGCTTAATCCATCAGACTCTATTGTTGACTGGGTATTAAAAACTGTACCAACTATGGGTGCAGGTTGGTGTCCACCGGGTATGCTTGGCATTGGAATTGGTGGAACTGCTGAAAAAGCCATGATGCTGGCAAAAGAAGCACTCATGGAAGAAATAAATATGCATGAGCTTTTAAAGCGAGGCCCGCAGAATAAAATTGAAGAGCTTCGTATTGAAATTTTTGAAAAAGTAAATGCATTAGGCATAGGAGCACAAGGTCTAGGTGGCCTAACCACAGTTCTAGATATTAAAATTAAAGACTACCCTTGTCATGCTGCAGGTAAACCTGTGGGTATGATCCCTAACTGTGCAGCAACGCGCCATGCACACTTCCAGCTTGATGGTTCAGGGCCTGCACATATTCAAGCACCAAAGCTCGATGATTACCCTGAAATCACATGGTCTACGTCTAAAGCAAAACGTGTTAATTTAGATACCATTACTCAAGAAGAAATGAATACATGGAAGCCAGGCGACACCTTGCTGCTCAATGGAACAATGTATACTGGACGTGATGCAGCACATAAACGTCTCGTAGAAATGATTGATCAGGGACAACCTTTACCTGTGGATTTAGCGGGTAAATTCATCTATTACGTTGGACCTGTAGACCCTGTAGGAGACGAAGTCGTTGGTCCTGCTGGTCCAACCACAGCAACACGTATGGATAAATTCACACGTAAAGTATTAGAAAATACTAAGCTCTTTGGCATGATTGGTAAAGCAGAACGTGGACCACTTGCAATTGATGCAATTAAGGACAATCAGAGTACTTATCTCATGGCTGTAGGGGGTGCGGCATATTTAGTTTCAAAGGCTATTCGAGAAGCTGAAGTAGTTGCTTTTGAAGATTTAGGTATGGAAGCAATCTATAAATTTGTTGTTGAAGATATGCCGGTCTCTGTGGCTGTAGATGTAAATGGTACATCTATTCACGCGATTGCCCCTAAAATTTGGCAAGAAAAAATTGGAAAAATCCCTGTTATCGATGCGATGACACTTTAATCCAATAAAGTAGACATTGTGTTTATAGCTGTTACACGATGTCTACTTAATTGTAATCAGCGGAATTGATTTCATTATTCAGTCATAGTATTTTAAATCAAAAGTTCTATCATAACCCTATATAATCATAAGGCATTTATAATGACTAAATATATAAAATCATTTCTGTTATCCGTTATTATCTCTCAATCAATTACTACCGCTTTTGCTAGTCCTGCTCAACCAGCAACAGCACAAAAGATTGTCGAACTAACCCAACTAGAAAATGAGTTCAATACTAATATTAGAAACTTACAATCTATGTATATTAACCAAGCGACAGCACTGGTTAAACAACAAACAAACCATCAGACATTAACAGCAGCCGATAATCAAGCTATTGAAAAAATTATGCAAATTTTCAATAGAAATACTACAACTATTTCTAAGTCTGTAGATGTGAAACAAATTGCTAGTGAACTCTATCGTCAATCTTATACAGAAGAAGAGTTGCAAGCCTATAAAAGATTCTTAGAGTCTCCTGAAGGTTTATCTGTCGTGAAAAAACTTCCTATTTTCACTGCAAATTTAAATCAAGCAATTATTCAAAAAACTCAAGTTATTAGTGCTCAACACAATATGACAGAACAAACGAAACGAGAAATCAGTCAGATTCTCTCTGCACTACCAAAATCAAAATAATGCATTAAGGGAGTGTATGATAAATCGCATACACTTCCGCTTTAAACAACTTTTCATCATCTTGCTATCGTCCAATATCTATAAATACCTACCAGCATCAGCCTTAAGTCACTTTTCATTCGTCCATCTATTTTTTGTCCCGCCACCACTTCAAGAAAACTTAATTAAAGAAGCTATTCGACGTTCATACCTCAATGAAATGCTTACAAAAACACTCCGATATATTTGAACCTCAGCTACCCAAATTATTCTTAAAAAGCAGAATACTCTGGCGCCTATAAAGAGATTAAAACCTTTATCTCTCGGAGTATTGCAAATACTATCCAAACACTAAAGATATAGTCAAACAATCTAATTACTCATACAAAAATGAAAAAACATCTGAAAGAGTCGATCAATACAATCCTCTTGCCATTCTTTTCTCTTTTTCTTAATCCATGCCCAAGTCTTTTCAATAGAATTCAAATCAGGGCTATAAGGCGGTAACCATAAAATCTGATGCCCATGATGTTCTAGTAACTCCTGTGTGTCTGCT
>NZ_VTDQ01000035.1 GCF_015627175.1 Acinetobacter pollinis
ATACAAAACCATATATAAATGCTTGTAGTTTTGTATTTACATAACAATATATGTAAATAATCTACAGGTGGAAAAGCTTATGACAGAGAGAATTGTTAAACGTAGACCGTCCATGATTGGTAATAAGAATACAGTTAAAGAAGTTGTTAAAGATGACAATATTTTAGTTAGGGTGTATCACGAAGATAAACTAAGGTTAAAAAAATACTGTAAAGATCATGGATTTACTCAACATGATTATCTAATCAATTCTATGGTTGATGACGGTATATTGCCCGAATCAAGACGCATTAAACCTAAAATTTAACTTGAAGAATATCGAAAATGAAAAATAAATTGAGTAAGGTCATTGCTTTTGTAAATCAGAAAGGTGGTGTTGCAAAATCAACAACATCAATTAATTTAGCAATGGGATTGTCGTTACGTGGTTTTGATGTATTACTTATTGACGGTGATATTCAATCTACATCGTTAGACTGGGCGAGTGTTCGTGAAATGGCTGATTTAGAAACATTATTCACAGTGATCTCAGTACCAAAAAACAATTTAGCTAAAGAAGTGACTAAGCTTAAGACTAAATATGATTTTGTTATTATCGATAGCGCAGGGCGACAATCAGAATTAAGTCGATTAGCTATTGTTGCATGTGATATTGCAATCATTCCTAATAGTTCAAGTCCTTTTGATGCTTGGGCGACACAAGCAACTATTAACAATATTAACGAAATTTCAAGTTATAGAACGTTTGCAAGCTATTTTTTACTTACAGGAATAGCTAAGAAAACAAAAGTTTTTGATGAGGTCAGCCACTGGATTAAAGAAAATGGGGGAGATATTCCGCTTTTAGATAGCACAATTGCTTTAAGAACTGCATATGCAAGATCAGGGGGGAATGGTCAAACCATTTATGATTTTAAGGATGATCAAGGGCGTAAGAGTCAAAAAGGTATAGAAGAAATGGATGCGTTAATTGATGAAATTTTTGAGAAGGAAAGTTTAGGACTATGAGAGCACCAGTCAGGTTAACACAGCCTGAAAATGACGGAGTTAACCCTTATGCAGATCGTGAGCTATTGAATAATAGCTCACAAAAAAAAGCTAAACTGGTAAGCGTAAAGATTCATGAAAAGCTATATAAAAAGCTACTGGCTGAATCTGATAAAAAGCGTTTAGTTATGGCAGAACTGATAAGAGAAGCGATTGAAAATCTAATCAATAATCCCGACCAATCTTATAATGCTGAACTCATGAAGAACAACAGCAAGTGTATTAGTTTCGGTATTGACATGACGATCAACCGTAAAATGGAGGATTTTAAAGCTATTCATGGCGTGAATAAAAGCAATCAGATCCGACAGGCTTTATCTGCAAGATACGTTAAGACTTGATTTTTGAGGTTATAATGAGCCAAGAAGATTAATAGCTAAAAGCAGACCTTAGAAATATCGTGAATCAGTCTTTTTTACTAATTCTAAAAAGCAAAAAGCCCTACCGAGAATTGGGTGTTGGTAGGGCTTTACCAGTATACCCCAAATGGTAAGAACCATACTGGTCGAGATATACTAAAACAAAAAAACAACTTCACCAAGATGGAAATACAAAAAAGCTTGCCAACTCTCACAAGTTGGCAAGCTCGCTTCAATCTACTTTTCCTAACGAGTCACATTTCAAATAGAGGTTGCAATGTTGTTCGCAGAACAAATATATCCAAAAATGGAAAAGCTTCGCAAATCATTTTTAGTGAATTTTACAAAACGAAACAACTTGATTTAAGGTGAAATGACCAGAGCAAAGTGTTAACGAAGCGAACAGCTACCCTCTAAGAAATTTCCCCTTCTCTGATTACTGTTGCAACATTCAAGCGAGGCAAAAAAATCTGTGATTTTTTTGAACCGACCGCAGGATGGCAACTACTAAAATTTGACTTTAACTAGAGTTAACAAAGCAATCCCGCAGGGTTGCGACCAGAGCGCATTATTCAAAATTTGTCTTATCGATCACAATTGATTTTGCCTTTTTCTCATTCTCACGTTGAGCGATAAACTGATCACCTTTGATCTTACACTGCTCAAAATACTGAGGTTGACTTTTAGACCTCTCTATTGCTTCTAAAATTACGCCAGTGATAATGCCACGATCTTGAGTTGGGAATTCGACCATATCAAACAAAGCACCGATTGAAATTAATGTATGCTCACGTTTTTTTCGAAGCTGTGCTGATTTTGCTTGCGCATCCTTTTTTAGATTTGCAAGTAAACGCTTTTCATCATCTTTGATTTTTTCCAGACCGATTCTGGCTTTATGCTTTTTGAACTCATTTTTCAAAATACGTTCAAATGAGTTGAAATGCAGTTTCGTACTTCTTCCAGATTCAATTACTTCAAACAAATCAAAAATCACTTGTTCTGTTTGAGACTTTTGCTCAATATTTTTCAGACGATCAATCTCAGAGGTGACAAAATCTTTTTGTTCCTTGGTGAATTTAAATTGATCTAAATTCATGATCTCTATACCAGTTTCAAAATCTAATACATACAGTCTAACCATTTAACCAAGATATTCAAGCCTAATTTTTTTTAAAATCTTCTATTTGTTTTAGTCCATTGTGTGGATACGTGACAGATGTTATCATGACGACAGCAGGAGTAATGCACGCTTCCGCGTTTCTCATTCGAGAAACGAAAATCAAAAGCAAAAAAGGCAAACATGGCGATTTATCATCTCTCAGTCAAGAACGGTGTAAATGAATCCTCTGGTGGTACACGAGGTGCAAATCACCATGCCTATATTAATCGCGAAGATAAGTATAAAAACCGAGAAGATTTAGAGACTAAGCATTCAGGGAATTTACCCAACTGGGCAATCGATGCAAAACACTTTTGGAAATCTGCTGATCAATATGAACGTAAAAATGGACGTATATATACTGAACTTGAAATCTCTTTACCCCGTGAGTTAAATGAAGAACAACGCGAACAACTGGTGAAAGAATTTATTGAACAGCACTTTGGTACGTCGTATACCTATTCCTATGCAATACATAACCCTCTAGCGAGTGATGGTGAGCATAATCCACATGTTCATATCATGTTTTGTGAACGCAAACTTGATGGGATTGATCGTACGGAACAACAACATTTTAAACGCTACAATGCTGATTGCCCTGAAAAAGGAGGCGCGAAAAAAGATCGATTTTTTACTTCAAGGAATTACGTTTATCAAGTGCGTTTTGAGTGGGCAAATCACGTTAATGATTTTTGTGAAAAACTTGGCATTGATGCGAGGATTGATCACCGTAGTTATAAAGATCAAGGCATTGATCTCACTAGTCAAAACTTTAGGGCTGAATATATCAGTGATCATAGTTACAGCATCAATGAAAATATTAAAGAGGTCAGACGTCAAAATGGAGAAACCATTATTGAACGTCCGGGTGAAGCGATTAAAGCACTGACTGCGAATCAATCTGTGTTTACTGCCAGTGAATTAGAACGATTTTTAGCAAGCCATACTGATGGTGAAGAACAATATTTAAAAGCATATGAAGCGGTACTAAAATCTCCTGAATGCGAATTACTTTTTGATGAAAATGAAGTCGTGTTTTCATCTAAAGAACTGATTGATTTAGAGCATTCAATTTCTGTATTAATCTATAATGCCAATGATGATTCCCGCAGAGTAAAACCGATTGATTTGACAGATACATTGCCGATCAATGCCATGAATGTGATCGCAGACCGAACGTTCAATGACGAACAACATCGTGCCTTTTTGACCCTTACTTCAACCGATCGGGTAAGTGTTTTGAATGGTTCAGCAGGTACAGGAAAGAGTTACGTGTTAAGTGGTGTTGCTGATGCTTTTACAGCATCAGGTTATGAGGTTCATGGAATTGCCTTACAAGCGATTACAGCCAATGCGATTGCAGAAGATTGTGGTGTGCCAAGCAGTACGATTGCTTCTTTCTTGGCACGATATGAGAGCGGTAATCTTGAGATTCATGACAAAAGCGTATTGATTTTAGATGAAGCAGGGATGGTGGGCAGTCGTGATCTACAAAAACTGCTATTGATTTGTGAGAAACACGGTGCGCAAATCAAAATGGTGGGGGATAGTTACCAACTGAGTGCTGTGATGGCAGGTTCAGCATTCAAATTTGTACAAGATCAACTTGATGGCAAAAACCAAGCGGAATTAGTCGATATTCAACGTCAGAAACATGCAACACACGCTGAGAAAATGACACAAGCCTCTCAATCCCTTGCCAAACACGACGTTTCTACTGCAATGGATATTTACCAGTCTTTAGGCAACGTCCATACACACGATGATCATGCTAGTGCCGTGATGCGTGTGGTTGAGGATTGGATGAATGACCAGAGCCAAGATAAATTGATGTTGGCACACTCGAACAAGGATGTAAACGATCTGAACTTGGTTGCACGGTCGCGTTTGATTAAAGATGGGCAACTCGATGATGAGAACTTCGATATTCAAACCCATCAAGGAATTTTAAATATACGTGCGGGCGAAAAGATTGTATTTAAGAAAAATGATAAAAGCCTCAACGTGACCAATGGTGAGGTGGCGACGGTGATCGGGTTTACCCAGAATCATTTAGGAGAGCTTGATCGCATCGTTTTTGAAAAAGGTAATAATGATCTGGTGAGTATTGATGTGAAAGCATACAACCATTTCAAATATGGCTATGCCAATACCATTCATGCTTCACAAGGCATGACTGTTGATAGTACGCATGTACTATGCAGTGAACATATGAATGCCAATTTAGCCTATGTAGCGATGACCCGCCACAAACACAAGCTGAATATTCATTACAAGACCGAAGATTTTGCAACGAATGAGCAAGTCGCGGTTAAAAATAAAGATGGTTCACTGTCGATTGATCACAACAACGAACCTGTCATGCGGGATGTCAGTGCCTACGAGAAATTCATACAAACTCTATCACGTTCAGAAACCAAGAAATTCAGCACAGATTATACGGTGGTTGAAGAAAAAGAGAAGTTGATAAAAAGCTACTTGAATGATCACCGCTTGCATATCAAAGACAAAGCCTATTTGTATGGGGTGAACCGCGATTTTGAGCGTTTAACTGGTGAGCAAAAGATCTATAGCCGAGATGAAATTGTAAGTGAGGTGCGTGCGCACTTAAAATCAAAAGCTTTGATTGGTAAAGAATTGGTCAAACGTGGTGATATGTGCATTGCACAAGGTGAAAAAATCAAACTCACCGAAGCTGTTGAGTTTAAAACGGGGTGGTTTAAGTCTGAAAGGTTGAGTGAAGGTTCTGAAATTCAAGTACTCGATGCCTACACAGTGAAAGACAAAGGCTACTTAGAAGTGCGATGCCAGAATACAGACTACAAAATTCCGTTTGAGAAAGTGAAGTTTGATTATCCAGATCGCTATTTCAATGAATACAAGAATGAAACTCAAGCGCGTTTTGATGCGAGGAATAATTCAGAAGTGTATGCTCGAATGCGTGCATCATTAAATCAACAAAAAACGGATTCACCGAAGCAGAATTTCAATGACCCGATTTCAACGATGCGTCACCATGAGCAGTATATCCATAAACAAAATGCCCCGAAAAGAGGAATGAGATGGTGAGAAATTTTATTTATCAAGGCAAAGTCGTCGAGAGCGACGATGAGGTATTGAGCCAAGCGATTTTAGAAGAATGTTACAAGAAATCTATCCGTCCAATCTGTGCATGTTTACCCGAAAAAGCGATTGAACTCTACATTGCAAAAGTGGGGGAAAGCTATGTGCTCAAGCGGATGCCTAATAGTGCAAATGCGCATGATTTTAATTGTGTGAGCTATGAACCGCCTGTAGAAATATCTGGATTGGGGGAAGTTACAGGCGATGCTATCAAAACCGATAGCGACGGCAACAGTATTTTGAAATTTGATTTTAGTTTGTCAAAAAGTAATGCGAGTAGACAAGCACTGACACCGAGTGATACGCCAAGTGATACCGTCAAAGCGGAAACCAATAAATTAACACTCAAAGGCACACTCGATTACTTGCTTGAAGAAGCGTATTTGAATCGATACTTTGTTGGTGCAAAAAGAAATTGGTATCAATTTAGAAAGGCAATGAACATTGCGCTTTGTGACAAGAAAAACAAAAAAGATGATCTAAGCCGATTAGTCTATATTCCTGAATACTATGACAAAAGCAAACACAATGAGATTGAGGCGAGAAGAAAAGCCGAACTTGCCGATCTGAAAGTCAAAGGCAACAAAAGACCCCTAAAAATATTTATTGGTGTGGTGAAATCACTTGAACCTGCGCGTTTTGATGGTGGGCGTTTGATCTTAAAACATGCACCTACGATGCACTTATTCATGGATGCAACGATGTATCGGCAAGTGAACAAACGTTTTGAAAAGGAATTAGAGCTTTCACAATATCATGAAGATATTCACTTGCTGACGATTGGTACATTCGGTTATAGCGATAGCGGTCTTGCAAAAATTGAAGAAATTGCACTAATCACACTCAATCAGCAATGGATACCTTTCGACAGTTTAGATGAAAAAGAACTTCTTGATCAATTGGTTGAACAACGACGAAGCTTTATCAAATGCTTACGATATAACTTAAGTAAAAAAACACCAATTGCCAACATTGTGCTGACAGACACACAGCCACCGACTGCATTTTATTTGATAAATGGAGAAAATGAATCGTCTTATATTGATGAAATCAAGGAATTGATTGCACATAGTGAGTTTGATTCCCACCTGGTGAATGTCGATCGAGAAGTAATTGAAATCCCACCACCGAAAGATAAACCCATGTTGCCTTGAGAATAGAGATCAGAATGAATAGAAGTACCGTTTGCGATTGTATTTCAAATCTACTTATATCCAATGATGGTTTTAGTAAGAAGAATGATTCTTTAGTTAAAGATATTTGTATCAATGATAATGTTGAACGACTTTTTCTTCGAATTAAAGATGATAATCTGACTTTAATCAACATTTCTCGTAATGAAAAAATATTGGAACAATCGCTCAATGTACTTGATGAAAATGATCTTCAAAGAGTAGCCAAAGAAGCCTATCAGTGCATCAAAGATAAACTCAACCACCTTGAAGGCAAACTAATTTCTAAGACTGATGATTTGTTTGAAGTACCAGAACAAAAAGCAAACTTACTTGAATACGTGACGGTATTTACGCCATTTGATGGTACAAAAGCAGGTCTATATGTATTTACAGATCAAGCGATGGTTCATTCTTCTACAAAGGGTAGAGTTAATCATGCGATTGAATCGACACCAAATATTGATGAAAAGCAGATCACTCGTGAAGTCAGAAATTTTTTGAAAATGGAGTTAAAGATAGGTGCAGACTTTAGCAGAACGAAGAATGGTATTAATGTAGCACGAGGAGATTATATCGTACTGATTGAATCTTACCAACAAAAGGTTGGTTTTTTTAGTCAGCTTAATTTGCCTAAAGGCACAGAATTACACGTGACAGGGAGTAAGCCCAAAAATGGAAAAACATATGCAGTTTGTGCCATTGATGGTAGGTCATATGCGATTGATGTGCAGTATCTTAAGGCAGATTATGGTCAACAGTATGTCAGAAGATACTATCGTTATCCTGATCTTAAAAAGAAAGTCGATTCAGTAATTCTTGAGAAAAATAAAGATAAAGGCGTTACGATGGACAGTATCCAAAAGATGATGCAGCAGCATCAAGTGACTGCGCCCAATAATAGGCAAAAACTCAAATATACGATGTAGTTGTGTTGTTGCAGATATAGTAACATATCGCAATAATTCACTACCTCAGAAAAATATGTATACAAGAAATAATGACCAAGCTTTATTTATTGCTGTTTTACTTGGAATGGGCATATATTACGCCATGTATAAGATGACCCATTACATAGGATTAGATACAAATACAGGATTAATGACTTTTGGACTACTCATTTTACTGTTCATAATGATTTTTTTCGCAAAGTACGTTGATTTTCATATACCAGATAATATTTTTTACCCAATTTTAGGCGTTGGGTTAGCGATCTGTTTTTTCCCCGTCATTAATGATTATGCTTTGAAAGCATCTGAGCCTAAATTTCATTTAGTCTATGATGGATTATCATATTCATCTAATAATGCTCATCAAGAGTTTGGACCAACAGAAATTACAGTTTTTTGGGGGAAATGGTACTTCAAACCTGTTTATATGGTGGTTATTGGATTATTGGGTTATGGGATGCAAGCTATAAAAAATAAATACTTCGATTAAAAAATATGACTACCCCCTCAATTATTCAATCTATTAGCTCGCCCCGATTATCTTCATATAAGGAGATTTTCGATTGTGCTGATGATGCTACCTGTTTTCCATACTACTTATGGAATCAAAGACTATCTTCTGAACTTTATATTCTATTCAGTACAATTGAGATATGCCTTAGAAACAAGATACATATCGTATTGAGTGAAGAAGTTTCTCTAAAGTTTACTAATGAAGTAGATAGTAATTTTAATTGGTATGATCATCTTGATTTTAATAAAAAAAACCAAGATGGAAGTTATCTCAATGAACTAGGTAAGAAATTATATAATATTACACATGAGAAAAAACGAAACTTAAATCTTTTACCGCAAGTTGTTATATCTCAATTATCATTTGGGAATTGGAATTTCCTTATATCTTATACAAAAAAGTATAAAAATGGAGATTCAATTGAGTGGAAAAAACTATTTCCTTTAATATTTCCTAATTCTAAAAAATCTAATATTACCATTAATCAGCGTGTTAAGTTAGTAAGATGTTGGCGTAATCGAATTTCACACTTAGAACCAGCTTGGAAATTTAGTGATGTTAAAGACCCGAAGACACAAGCTATAAAATTGGTAGCACCAAAAAATAAGAATGAAGTAATTCAACGTTTGAACCAGGAGATTAACCTTAGTGTTCAACTTCTTTCATGGCTATGCACTGAAACGTACGAGTATTATAAAGGAAGTGAGTTTTATGAAAAGCTATTGCAAAGCGCATCACGTTGTGAAATTTAATAAAAAAGGCTGATTATTTCTAATCAGCCTTTTTAAATCTTTGCTTAAAGACACCAACCTTTAACACGCAACGGGCTAGAGGTCTTGTGAGTATTCACGGGTTCAGTAAGACTACATGACCAATGTATTAAATAATTGTAGAAAAGTCAAATAAGATTAAATAAAAATAATGCTATTTCTATTAATTACTGATCAAACCATGATTTATAACTTTGGGTACTGGTCACATTTTTAGATGCACTATTCGATGCTAAATTCGTTTGTACAGCCGAGAGTTTACCTGTAATTGAGCTAATGTAGCTTTGTTCAATTGATATTGCATTGGCTAAATCTTGAGAATCTTTGAGGCTTTGTGTAGAACCGACTTTGCTTTGCAGTGTGTTTAAATTTGCCAGGTGTTCATTCAGCGCATTGTATGCCACATCACTAAATGCAAAACTCGCTTTCACCGTATCGTAATTTCTTTTGTATTGGTCATTACTCATCAGTTCATTCATGCCTTGTGAACCAATGGTAGTTAAGACTTTGTCATATGCCTTTTGTGCACTTCCAAAAGCCCCTGCTTTTTGATTGGCGACAATATCTTGCCAAGAACCCGAAACAATATCATTGATGCCTTTGACGCCCGTTGTACCAATCCCAGAATTGCCTGTCACAGCAGAATATTGTTTTTTGAGGACTTCATACTGCTGTTTCATTTGTGAGAGTTGTTTCACGAGATTAGAAACCGCTGTTGGGTCATACACAACGATTGCCTGTGCACCTTGAATTGCTGTGAACGATATACCAAGTGCTAGGAGATATTTTTTAGCGATTCTCATGTTGAATTTTTTCATTGAATTGATGTATCCACGTTGAATAAGAATGATCAGAATGTTGATTGATAATATGAGACAAAATATTGTGTCGAAACTCATTGCCCGAAAGAATTGGAATCATCTCAGGCATATTGCTCAAATCTAACTTGCTAATGACTGAATCATGGGAATTTTTCACCATAAACTCACGTAACTTGGGTGAAGTATTGATGACCCAATCAAATTCGGCTTGGGTACACCCTAAGCCATTATTCATTTCATTTCCCATATAAGTCGAAGCATTTGCTTTATCGTTTGGCAGTAAAATGGATGTTTTGAATTGAGAAATCAAATCAGGGTCTTGGGTAATCACCTCAGGAGTCGGTGTGACAAAGATCATCATACCGTTGCGTCTACGGTATGTGGTCAACATGGTCTTTAACCATTTTAGATTAATCGGATTACTGATATATTTTTGTCCTTCTTCAACCACCACAATAAACGGTTCAGCTTTAGACATCGCAATATCAATACGGTGAAAAATATACATCGACATTGCACCAAGTACGACATCATTATCGATGACATTTTTCATTTCATAACCGAAAATTCTTGCCCCTTCGATTGAAAAACTATCTGTTTCATTGTCAAAGATATTGGCATAAGCACCATCACCCACCCACTTGCTTAAGCGTTCTGCAAGATTATTGTTTTCAGCGATACCAAAGGCAGATACAAAATTTCTTAGCCGTCTAACCTGAATGTCATATTCAAAAATGGAATCTACAACATCCTTGATTTTGTTTTCCTCAAAAGTGGTTAAGGCAATCGCCTGCCCCAGATCGTTGTAGGATTGCCCCATAAATGCAAATAAATTTCTCAAAAACAAACGGTTTTGCTCATTGTCATCTAGGCATAATGGATTCCAACCTGTTGGTATAATCTCACTCAACACCGTATGTTTACCGCCCATCGCTTGAATCCAAATCGATGCTGAGTATTCAAAATCAAAATGAAAGATATACGGGTTAAATTTTGCTGATGATGTGAGTAATGCGTTGATCAGTGTGGTTTTTCCTCCGCCTGTACCAGTGGTAATCCGTGTATGTCCAACATCATTTTCATGAAAATTAAAGTCATAAAGCGTATTGCTGATCGTTTTGAGCGGTAAAACACTCATCCCCCAGTGGTTGCCCGTGGCTTTACCCTTTGCATTGTTATGTAGGCTTGCAAAGCCTGCAAAATTGGTGGTATTGATCGTCGCAGGGCGTTGTATTTTGTGATAATTACCGACAAGCATGGAGTAAAAAGAAGGTTCAGCCACGAGGTCTTCTTTGACGGGCAACATACGTGCGATTTGAAAAGCCCCTCGTGTTTTTTGCATCGCATCTTTAAATGCTTGTCCAGTTTTGGCAGAAACAAGTACATTGAAGGTAAATAGTCCATTTAAACTTCGACCAGATGCAAGGTCATCAATCGCTTGCGTCATGGCTTCGGTTTGACTACCTGCCTTGTCTTTGGCATTGATCAGCTGATTTTGTCGCTTCACGGTCAAATCTACAGAGTGCTTGCGATCCATCATCATAAAAGTTTGCGAAATAATTAAAGGATGATCGACCTTTAAAAACGCATCTAGCATCGTATGATCACTATTTTCGGGATAAGTTGCATTCGGTAAGCTGTAAATCGCACCTGCTGAAACCTCGCCAGAGGGATGATGAAATTTGATTGTGCCATCAGGCATAAATACTTTGCGCGCAAAGCTTAAATAATTACGAATTTCAGTCGGATAGAGTGGTACTTCAACCTTTTCAAGATTGGTAAGATAGCTCAAAAAATTGACGGTTTCAGAGTAATTCGCACCTTCTCGTTGATAAATACCTAATCGCTTGGGTTTAGCATCTTGTAAGTATTCTTCGAACATCGATACTGCATTGTCCAATTCTGCAAGCATTTGTTCTTCATTGTCATCACGAAAAAAGGTGTGTTTTAAACGCGTCAGTAGTGGGTCGGATGGACTGGTACGACGTACAAGAAGTGAAATATAAATATCATTTTGAAATACTTTTTCTGAGGTTAATTTCTTGTAATAACGGCTATTGAATTGATCTACAAACTCATTGCCCGTCTTTGGTGGATGGCGTTCATCCGCTTCAAAACGATCATAGTAAATATTGATCACAAACCTCGAACCAAGTTGTCTAAACATATCAGCGCGATATTGTTTAAGTGCTTTGAGTTGCTCATAACTTTTTGTTTCGTATGAAAAACCATTGATTTTCAATATCGTGAATATGTCGCCCGTTGCAAGCTTGATGTCATGAGGGTTGATATGACTAAGATACTCAAAGTTTGAGATTTCCATTGCTTCTTCATTCGCTATTTTTTGAAAAGAATAAGAATTGCCGTGATTTTTAGTATTTACTTTTAGGTTTGGGTCAAAGCTATAGCCACCAAAGATTTTTTTACGTGTAAAAAATCTTTTGATGGCAAAGCCGTAAAAGTGTAAGCCTCGATCATCTTGATAGGTGGCTACAAACAAAAAAAAGTACGTGAGGATAAAGAGGATGATTGCGATTTTAATCTGAGAAATTAGGGCTAAAATCGCAAAAATTACTCCACCAATCACAAAAAACCAAGTGAATATCTCAACTGGAATATTTAGTACACGTGCAGATCGTGCCAATCCCGCAAACAAAGGGTCTTTTTTTTAGCTTGGCTCATTCGGTCACCGCAATTAATGTGCGATCAAATCAGCAAGATCAGGCGCAAAGAAAACAAGTAATCCACCGATGAGTAATCCTTTACCCCAATTTTTTGCGGTTTGACTTCCCCCACCTGCCATTGAAATGCCACATAGAATTAAGCCAAAGACAAAGATTGCAACCGCAGCCACAGTTAATTCATCGTTGTACTGCGTAAATTTATGGGCAATTTTTTGTCCAACACCTGCATATGCAAAAGGCATATACAAGAATGAAAGCGCAACAAGCGCGAATTTATTAAACGTTTTCATAAATACTTCCTTAAAACACTGATACATATTCGCCATGATCAAGTGTTTGAACAAATGATTGAGGTTTTGATGGTTTTTTGATGTTTGACTGGGCAACGTGCAAATGTACAGGCTCTACATAAGGCTGGTTTTTTTCATTGATGATCGGTTCATCAGCACTTGACGATTGTCGTTGTTGCCATGATGCGAGTATCACTTTACCTTGAGGCGGTGTGATCAACACAGGGGAACTGCGGGTATCTGTAGATGTATTATTTCCTCCAAGTGATTGATATTTCATTGCGACATAATGAACATAGGTTTGTGTTTCGGCATATGGAGGAATTCCTCCATATTTGTCGACCGCGCCATGCCCTGCGTTATAGCCTGCAATCATTTTGGTGAGATTGCCGTGATAACGATCGCTTAAAAATGCTAAATAGCGTGTCCCTGCAATAATCGATTGTTCTGGCTCAAATAACCGCTTAGGGTCAACACCCATCAGACGTGCTGTACTTGGAATGACTTGCATCAAACCTCGTGCATCTTTCGATGAGTGGGCATGTGGGTTAAAAGCACTTTCACGACACATAATCGCTTGTACCAAATGAGGGTCTAAGCGATTTAAACGTGCATATTTATCAATTAAGTCATCATAAGGAGAAGCATGTGCCAAAATTGGCAACGTACATATCAGAAGAAGCTTAATTTTTTTGATCATATCAAATGGTGCTTTTTATATCGTTATAACATTATAGCACTTTAATCATCTATTTCAAATGGACAGCTTGTAACACCATGCTTTTCAGAAAAATAACTGTCTAATGCAATCAAATATATAAGATTTCTTGTAAGCCTTCTTCCTTTAAATTTTTCGGGGACTTCTAATTCTCCAATTTTATAACGCAAATAAATCTGATCTATTTCTGCGTAAAAGGCATTACTCATATAGAGTTGTTCACGTTTTATCATACTGTACCCAATATTCTTTAGGTCGTTAAAAAAGAATCGACAACTTTAGCATAATTGCGATACTTCATTTTGATTAAACTTGGTGGGTAATGCCCTGAAAAGTTAAGGTAAAATTGTAAAGGTCTTAAACTACTGATCTCGTGTGACTTGACCACTTGTTCTTTTTCCTTCGCCACTTCTGATCTTGCATCTTTAGTGGTTGATTTCATTTTGCGTAATACTTCAATTGCACCAAAGGCTTTTTCATACTCTTGTGGTGAGTAGGTATCTTGCGAGTTTAGGGCACATACGCCAAATGATGAAAAGCACCCGCGTAACGTCATCGCATCTTCGCGCCCATAGGTTTTATTGAGTTGTGCTAAAGACTGAATACCCGCAAGGGCAATCAAGCGATGTTTACGCCCTTTGGTCAACACAGGTTCGAGATAAGATAGACGATCTAATGTACCAAGTTCATCAATACAAAAAGCAAAATCTGAGTAGTTATCAAAATCAGAAAGTAGTGCACTGCACACGACATCGGTCACACAACTGATAATCGGCTTGAGTGCTGTGACCTGATCTTCTCTCCAAGTAATGAAAATATTTCCCGTACCTTCACGTAGAAACTCGCGAAAAGAAAAATTACCTACTTTACAATGTCGATGTGCTGTCAGTTTAGTGGTGATAATTGAGCGAATTGAACCCAATAACTCATCATTACCGAGCATACTATAGGCTTGTGTACCTTCTAAAAATGCTTTCAATTCGTCATTACTGGTCTTGGTCAATGTGTCATAAAATAGGGTAATTTTCTCGTCTTGGGTAAGGTCTTGGATGGCTAAAACACGTTCCATCGCAACTTGTACGACGGTACGTGCCATCGTATTAAAACTCTCATGATTAGGGTCAGCACTTCTTGGTATAACCGTCAGTGCATAGTTTTCAACATCATAGGCGTTAAATACTTCATTTAGGATAGACCAAGCAGGCGATCTGGAATCAAAAGGATTAAAGATCACATCACCCTGCTTATAAAAATGGCTCGCAAACGTTCCATTCGGGTCAATCACAATCAAACGTGTTTTACTTGCTGTACTTTCTGTACACGAATCTAAAAAATCATTCATCGCAACTGATTTACCTTGCCCTGTTCCCCCTGTGAGTAAAAAATGTTTGTACTTTAAGTCTTTGGGTACGGGTAAACCACAAAATCGAATTTGATAACCCGATTCTTTAAGCATCGATTTGAGTTTGAAATCACTGACCAATTGCAAACCACGTAGGACACGAATGTATTTTTCACCACCAAAAGGTGTTTTGTTGTATTGATAATAAAACCAAGCGCAAATACTACTGACCACAAATACAGAAAGCAAAATCAGTACGTATAACGGCTTAGTAAACGTTAATGGAATGGCATGTAGAATGGCTTTGATTTTTCCATGTGAGGGCAATATAAAAAACAGATGAAAGCAAATTATCCAAGTGGCAACAGTTGTTACTAACACCGCCAAAAGGGCTTGAAAAAAAATCTTTGAGGATTGATCTGTCATGTCACACTCGCATCTTTGAAATCTTCATAGGTTTTGAAATAGATTTCTTTACAGCCATAATCACCTTCATCAGTTTTACCCAGCTGAACAATAATATCGACACTGTCTTTCACAAAAGCCTTGACCTGATCGCTTGTCAGCGTTGTACCTGCCATCAAAACCATCAAGGTTAATCGTTCAATGGCATTGAGCGGATTATTGGCATGAAGGGTGGCAATCGAGCCACCATGACCCGATGAAATGAGGTTGAGATAGGTGAATGCCTCAGCCCCTCGAATTTCCCCCAGTAAGATACGATCAGGAAAAAGACGTAAACAGGCTTCCATGAGCGATTGTGCATCTACTTTGGACTTTCCTTGTCCACCGCGTGAATAGTACATTTGTAGCGTATTAAGATGGGGTGGGCGTAGCTCTTTGGCATCCTCAATTGTGAGTAACCGCTCTTTAAGTGGAATACAATCGTGAATCAAAGCATTGAAAAAGGTCGTCTTACCACTACCCGCACCTGCTGAAATAATAATATTTTTACCATATAAAACAGCTAAGCGCATAAACTCAAAAAAATCTCTTTTTTGGTATAGATCAATCAGCACTCTATCCTTTACACTGACTTTCTCAAATGGCACAACAGCATTTAAAATCGGTTTGTAAACGTCATAAGTTAAGCTCAGAATACTTGGCTTACGAATCGATAAAGCGATCGTTCCTATGCTGACTGCAGGGTCATGAATAATCTGAATACGATAGAAAAGACCTTCATATTTTGGCGATTCAATTTGTGCTGAAAGCAGAGGGTGTTCTTGGGAAATCTTTTGACTGGTATGGGTTGCAATCCCTTCCGCTAATCGCTTGAGTAGCGCATATGAGAGTTCAGGTGCATCACGCTTAACCATGTATTTTTCCCCTTTGATTGCCACAAAATACTCAAAGGGTTTATTTACTGAAATTTCGGTAATTTGTTCATCATCTAAATCATCGCCAAATGCTTTTTTAAGATCGATCAGTACAAGCGTAGACATCGTGTTTCCTATTGATTGAGTATCGATTCAAAATCTAAGTCTTTGGCAATCAGCACTTTAATTCTTGCTCCTGCATCTACTGTGATGGTTGGTGGAATCGAAAGATTACGCCCTAAAATACTGCTTGCTTGGCTACCTAGACCATTGGTGACTTGGGTACGATAGGTTTGTGACGCATTGTTTTGGTCATTACTGCTGACACCGACATTGCTTACGCCTGCACCAATGATACTCAACAGCGTTGCTGTGCCAAAAATACGTCCGTAATGGTTGTTCACGTGTCCGCCAAGCCCTGCCATACCTAAGCCATTGGTACTTGGACTATCGAGCATAATTTCGACCCCATTGGGCGTAATGGCACGATTCCAGACTGCGCCGACTTCTGTTTGCCCGTCATTAATCATTGATGAGTATTGACCAAACAGGCGTGTTCCTTTCGGTAATAAACGATTGCGCCCTTGTTCTGAGTAAATATCATCGGTAATGCGTGCAATGATATTGCTTGGTAAATCGCTTTTGATTGCAGTTTCTAGTACGGCATCGATGACTTTCCCTTGCTGAATGAGCATTCTGCGATCACTGTGATAACTTGCATGGGCAATTGGTGCTTTGTCATTGCTTGAGCTTGCATCAAAGCGACCACCGATGCTTTTCGCAGTGGTACTGGTCACGCGCTCACTCATGCCATTAGAACTGGCTTTACTGTCTTGCATACTTGCTAAATACGGCTGTAATTCTGGTGCGATGCCTGCCGATTCTGTATCTGCATTTGGACTGACCGCTTGATCGCCATTGCCTGCGTTATTTGACACTAAAATGGCTGATTTTTGACGCGCAATGAGCAAGGCTTTTTCTTTAGCAAGGGCTTCTTGTTTTGCCTGTTCTTTCATCTGTTCAAGTTGCTGTTTCTGTTCAGCCAACTGACGTTCCATTTCGAGCTGTTCAGGTGTTTTTTCGGGAGGTGTCGTACTTGGTGCAGTGCGATTAAACCCAAAATTGTCTGTGTCTTTTTTACTATTTTCATTTTGTTCAATAGGTTTAGAGATCGCACTTTCTATGCCATTCTCGGCACGTGTTTCTTTATTTTTTTGCAATTTTGCATACGTACCTGCAACGATGAGAAGCAGTATTGCACCACCACCAAGAACGATTTTAAGTACCTTTTTGATATTGAGGTTTTTTAAATTGGTTTTTTCTTTTGAAAACTCGTCTTTTGTTACAAACTCATCGTGGAAGTCGGATTGTTGCTTATCAGGATTCAAAGGTTGATTTTCATGTGTCATTCGTTTGCTCCAATCACTGAATCACTTTTGGTTTTTTCAAAATACAGACGTACTCTTTACCCAGACGCAAAGTAAATGCCCGATTTACTTTCTCAATCACCATCACATCACCTTCTTGGCGGGTATTGGTCAGTTCGTCATAACCTTCACCATTGACGGCATACACCGCAGGGCGTGGCGAATGTTTATCTAAACGAATAAATGTAAAATCACCATCATCACTCACCCCAAGCACTTTAATTGATTTGCTATGGGTGGCATCCATTGCATATTTCTCACTGCTCATTGGTAGCTCACCAAGTGCAGGGCGAGGCGCATTCTGCCCTGCAAGTAGACGTTTTTGTTGATTGACATCGCTATAATTAAAGCGAAGTACATATACTGGTCGTGTACTGTTAAAAAGATTGAAGTAATAATTGCGCTTGTCTGTAATCACCGTCAAATTGGTCTGATTCATGCCCTTTTGTGGCTTCTCGGCAGGTTTAATAAAGAGGCGATTGCCCTGAGGAATAATTTGCCAACCAATGGTATCTCCCGATGCCACCGTTCTGATGGTTTCATTACCAAATTCGACGGTGGTCGATACGCCAAAGGTAGTCGATAGCTCAACAACCTGATCTTCCGAGTAAGGCACAGTCTTAATACGATCATCCGATCTCAAACCCACAGGGATTTGACGCGCAAAGCTCTCACTGGTCATACAAAACATGGCGCACATTAGTAACGTGAGATAGGATTTTTTCATGGTTTCACCTTGTCTAATGCAGGGTTGACCGATTTATTTGCGGTGATGCCGAGTGCATCGTTTGACGCATTTTGGGTCAGATTCCAATTCTTGAACTTAATACCGAATGTATTCATCCAACGATCAGCAACACTGAGATCAGTAAAGTTATTCGATACAAAATCAGCGGTGAGCGTATAACTATACTGACTGACCACGTTGTTACGTATCACAGTGGTTCTAAACGTTGCTTGAACTTTGTTATTGCCAATAAAATTAATCGCAATAATTTTGGGGGTGATTGAACCCGTATCACCCAGCAAGTTAAACGGTGAATTAAGATTCATTGCCCCGACTTCATTTTCAAAATCATTTCGATCTTTTTCATCTAAAAAGATCGATACAGATTGATATTGTTCTTTGAGTGAATCTGCACCAATTCTGCCGTTGTAACCGTAGCGGTTTTTAATCACGTTCCAAAAATAGGATGTGACCAGTTTGTGAATCATCTCAGGTGAGGTTTGTTGGTCATATTTTTCAACATGGGTCATAATTCCCGTTTGTGAATCTAAGACCGCAATCATCGGTACAGGCTGTTTGAGTGGGGTTAAACCCTTAATCGCGATGCCTTGTGCAATATTTCCAAGTGCGAGTAATCCCGCAAGCCCAAGCGAAAACAAGGTGATTTTTCCGTTACGGTTTTCGGCTTTTTTTGCATTGGCATTGATCTGCTCAAGTTGAGCATCGATATATTTTTGATCTTGTGGGGTCATTATTTTCTCGCCATTACCATATTTTTGACACTGGTGGTTAAACTGGTCACTGAGCCACTCGATGAATCAAAACCATTGCCAACAAGTGAGATTGCAATTCTTGGAATGCTAAAGAATAGCCCGATGACCACAAATGCCATGATGGCAACAATCCAAGCCCCCAAGAAGCTACTTCCATTTTTCATCAATGCGCTTGATGCTTGAGTGGCTGAATCCATGACAAGATCACAGGTCACAATTAACAACAGGTTGATCACAATCGGGGTTAAAACGGCTTGTAGCCAGTTGGTTGCATAGTGGCGGGTGGCAGGGAACATCAAACATGCCAAGAAGATAGGCGCAATCGCAAGTAATACACCAATCACGAGCTTACAGCTGATAATGATTAAGAAGAACATCGCACAGGCAATACAAACCAAGCCAAAAATAAGGGCATAAATCATCACAAAGAAAAAGCCAGACACGGGATTGGTAATCCCTATATCTGTATCTCCCATAGCTTTGGTAATACTCTTTAGTGCCACTTGAACAAACGCCATAAAAGAGGACTTGGCGTCTGTGCCCGTCATTTCAGCAATCAGTTGATCGAGATCGGTAGTAAATAATTCAACCACATAGGGATAGAACGCATCCCAACTAAATACCGTTGTCCATACCACCATCATACAACCAAAGACAAAAAGCAGGTGGTTGTAGTCGGTGACTGCACCAAGCCCCATACGAATGCCGTTGAATATAATCCAAAAAACAATAAATGCGCTAAAGATCGGGATAATCGCAGAAGTCACATGCTCATAGTACAGTGTGATCTTACGCTTGATATTCTTGTCGATACTATTGAGTAAATCGGTACTGATCTGATCAAGGGCTTTGATTCCTTTGCTTGCAACATCACTGGTACTACTTGCAATTTGCGTCGATTGAGCAGTGGCGGCAAAAGAGGGATTAGCAAACAAAACACTAAAGAAGAATAAAAAGGCTGCGATAAATTTTTTCATTGATCGCCCCACTACTTATTCACAGGGATCGTAGGCGGGTTACTACTCGATTTGACAAAGCGTCCACGCTCATAAATATCTAACTTACCGCCATCGACGGCAACAACACATTTCGTATTCATTGAACCTTCAACACAGTAGGTGTTGTCTTTGGTGAAGTCTAAGACCATTGTCTTCGGTTCACCGATACGATATGGAACTTCATCACCCTTAAATCCTGCTTTGATTGAAAATAAGTTAGTGATGAACTGATAACGATCTGTACCTTCCATTTTTTTGATTTCATAGTATTCATAGAAAATATCATCGGGAGATACTTTTTCAGGAATCCATACGCCAGTGACGTCAGGTTTTGAACATGCAGATAAGCCAAGTGCTAAAAACATAGAGGCACAGATGATTTTAAGTTGTTTTACTTTCATATTTTTTTCTCTCAAGAAAGGTTAAACGTTTTGAGGTTGAATATTTGCGTTGTAGTCTGCATCTCGAATTGGTTTGAAGACACACGCACAAGGGGATTTTTTTAGACCTTGTTCAGAGGTGGTATGGGTTGCACAGCCTGTCATAGACAGAATGAACATAAATGCCGTGAATAATTTTTTTGTCATAAAATGAACCATCATACATAATGTTATAACAATACAGCGTTATTGTAAAAGAGTATGCTTATTCTAACAATTAAATAAAATATTAAGTATTTCATTCATCCAAATACGGACAAAAAAGCAGATAAATTTTTACAAATTACAATTGATTATCGAGAGAAATTAAAATAACGTGTTCAGCGGTGATCGTTCTTCTACCGTGTGGCAATCATCAAAAAAAGCCTGCTTTCCATTTAGCAGGCTTTTTTTTGTGTTTCAGGTGTCCATCGGCTCAGTGCCGTCAAATATATTTTGAGTGCTTTGAAGAACTTTCCTTGTTTATGGTATGAACCATAAGCGTGGACATTTTGAGGGAGTGCTTCGAGAAAACATTTAGTTTTTCGTATCAGTTCGTCCTTGTTTCCAGTAGATACTAGAAATCGCCAATTCATCAGCCATTTTTTGAAAAGATTGAAAACAATGAAACGTTCGGCGTAGCTTTGATCTTTTTTCTTGATCCCATGAGCGCGAAAAGCCCGTACATTGCGGGTTTGAACTTCAAACTTCTCAAGTACAGATATGATTTCCATGCGTGTTCATTCGGTCTATATGATTGATTGTTGATTATTTTACCAAAAAACACAAACCAAAAGCCCCGAGAATCTTGCAACTCTCAGGGCTTTGGCGTAGCATCTCGATATGCAGTTATTCGATGCTAACACCATCGTCTAACGAAGATCATAAGGTTTGACGACCGTTATGATTTCACCTAAAGGCTTATATCTACTACTTACATACATTTTGAAGCCAGTAGACCAGAAATTCAAGCCCCAAAATGAAAAACTTCGTTATTCTGATCAAAAACATCCAATAAGCACTTCAAGTCGAGCCTTGCCCGCTTCTGCATGTCCGTTTTTTACGACGGTTAGGCATATAGTGTGGGTGGAAGGATTAAGCGACGCTAGCGCACTATAGCGATCGTTCTATGATGATAGGGCGGAAGTTGTTACTAGGGGTTCTTGACGAAGCAACAACGGGATGAGTAGCTGATGTAGTCACAAGTTGTATATTGGGTAATACCCTTGCAGAGATTGATGAAACCAGTTGATTTGAGACCGTGTCGAGGCGATGTGTAAATCGTAATCTCAGTCTATAGGGGGAAGTACACTTACCCCTTGCCGATATGACCGATATACGTGGCTCCGAAGCCAAATATATTACGATGTTTTTCGTGCAATACTGAGGGCAGAGATTTTTAAAAAACTTTGCCCTTAGGGTGAGTATTGCCGAAAATCCCTCAACCGTTCACCAAAGCCAAAGCCGAAGGCGACGCTTGGAGAACGGTTGAGGGATTGAGAGCATTGCTTTTGACTGTGACTAGCCACTGCTAGGAGCAATATATGTTCTGTAAGTTTTATTTATGAAATAACTTTTAGCTTAGGCTATTTTAGGATTTTGAGATGGTTGAAAATATTGATATTCAGGAACTGACTTTGGAAAGCTTAGTTAAGTTTTTAGAGCAACGTGGTTTAGTTCAAACTTTTAAGAGTCAATTGTTATCTGGAGAATTATATAAAGGAGGAGCTTTAATTAAAGGTAATATTATTTCAACAGTTGAAGCATTTGAACGTAAGAAGCATATTAGGTAGAAAGTAATTATACTAAACTGCGAAAAATATATTTTTTAGAGGAATTATGGGCAGTTATATTGAATCAAACCTAGGTAGAGATGAGAAAATTTTAGAGAAAGCGCATGTATCTTGGCTTTCACAGTTTTGGTACATCCTTATAGGTATTTTAACTTTACCAGTAGGAGTTGGGGTTTTATTTCTTTTACTCGCATTTATTAATGTTTGGACTACTGAATTAGCTATAACTAATCGTAGAATCATTGCTAAAACAGGTTTGATTCGAAGAAATACGATAGAGTTAAAAGTAACTAGAGTAGAAAGTTTAGGTGTAGATCAAAGCATCTTAGGTCGCATATTCAATTTTGGTTCAATCATTGTAAAAGGAACTGGAGGCTCTAATGCTCCAATTCCTTATATTGCCAAACCATTAGATTTCAGACAGCGTGTTAATCACTACTTAGATGAGTTAGATGACAATAGCTCAATTGAAATTTGATCTAACTTGAAAGAATTAATATAGAAAAAGCTCGCCAATTAATTAGCGAGCTTTTTTTGTGTTCAATATTTCTACCTAAGTAGTTGTTTTTTCTATTTCTAAAACCAAATTAGCTTTAAAAATTGGATTGTTTTTATACAAATCAAGCCCATATTTTTCATAGCTTTTTTTGAAGTCTGCATAAATAGTTCTGTTTGACTTATAACTTACTAAAACTTTTTCAACAATCTCAATTTTTTGATCATTCGCATATGATTCAAATTTATCTATCAACTTTTGTTCTTTCTGTAGTTTATTTTGAGTATTAATTTTTTTCTTTTCTCGTTCTTGTTTCTCTTGCTCCATTTTTTCTTTTTTCTGAATTTCGATCTCTTGCTCTATTTTTTTCTCATCAAGAATTTGTTGCCCCCAATTTTGGGTAATCGCCTGATGATAGATTGCTCCTTTCTTCACTGGTTTACCATCTGATTTTAGCTTATCAATATAATCATTTGCTCTATGAATACTTGCTTTAATTTGTTCTTCTGTCCAGTCTGTCAAATAATCTACTTGTAACTTAGGAGAGATAAATATTCTTGCGCGATCAAATGCAGATGATGTTTTTGGTTCTTCGAACGGTAAACATTCTGTTTTAATACGTTTAACTGAAAAATATAATCCGTCTATCTTTCTACCCGTTTTTTTATAATTGATTGCCACTGA
>NZ_VTDQ01000036.1 GCF_015627175.1 Acinetobacter pollinis
CTTCATGGGTACAGGAAAAACGCTGAGTCTATCTGGAACATCTATTGTTCTAACTTATATGATTATTGGTTTTTTCTTTTATTTTATTATGAGAGCAATGGGTGAGTTATTGCTTTCGAATTCTAACTATAAGTCATTTGCAGATTTTGCTACGGCTTATTTAGGTCCTTGGGCAGGTTTCTTCCTTGGCTGGTCCTATTGGATGCTTTGGATTATCGTAGCGATTACAGATATTATTGTGATTGGTGGGTACTTCCAGTTTTGGTTCCCTGACATATCTCAATGGATTCCTGCATTCATTACAGTTGTTACACTGACGACATTAAATCTGCTTACAGTTAAATTATTCGGTGAAACAGAGTTTTGGTTTGCACTGATTAAAATTGTTGCCATTATTGCATTCTTATTGGTCGGTATTTATTTGATCGCAACTGGCTTTACATCGCCAAATGGTGTGAAAGCATCACTTTCACATATTGTTGAGGCTGGATCTATTTTCCCACATGGTTTTTCAGGATTCCTTGCTGGTTTCCAAATTGCTGTATTTGCGTTTGTTGGTATTGAGCTGATTGGAACAACAGCAGCAGAAACTAAAGATCCGAACAAAACGTTACCTAAAGCAATTAACTCTATACCACTACGAATTTTATTGTTCTATGTGGGTGCTTTGATTTGCATTATCTCTGTGACTTCGTGGGCAAAAGTAAGTCCAAGTCAAAGTCCATTTGTGCATATGTTTACATTAATTGGGTTACCAATTGCGGCAACTTTGGTCAATTTTGTGGTTACTACCTCTGCTATGTCATCTGCAAACAGTGGTATTTTCGCAACCAGTCGTATGATGTATGGTTTAGCTGTTGAAAAAGATGCACCAAAATACTTTAAAAAGTTATCTAAAGGCAGAGTACCTGTAAATAGCCTCTTATTTTCTATGGGGTGTATTGTTATTGGTACAAGTATGCTTTTCATTATTCCAAACGTAATGACTGCTTTTACAATCTTTTCTTCTTTAACTACTGTACTTATTCTTTTTGTCTATGGAATGATGTTAATTTCATATCTTGCATACCGTAAGAAAGCACCAGAACTTCATAAGAGCTCTGTGTATAAAATGCCAATGGGTGTAGTTATGTCATGGGTATGTCTTGCATTTTTAGTGTTTGTTGCAGTGGTATTAAGTTTAGATCATGATACTCGTATTGCAATTTATTTCTCTCCAATTTGGTTTGGTGGACTTTATATTGCATATCGTTATCGTGCTAAAAGAAACGCCGAACGTTCATGGATTCTTCAACACGGTAAGCGTATTGAACGTGAATAATTCGAGATTTAATCGTATTTAATAATAAGGTCAACATTTGTTGGCCTTTTTTTAATAATTTTTTTTTAAATTTTAACTAAAATTAATAAGAAAATAAGCTTAAAAACTAACTTATGGAAAAAAATACAGATAATAATTTTTTTTGTAGAAAATTTTTTAAAAATACGTCAAAATTTATTTTATTTAGGAAAATAATTCGATTCGGTTAGCGCTATATTATAAATCAGGGTGTGATGGGGATCGAGAAGAAAGTCAGTTAGATTGGGAGATTGCTGACATAACTCAAAAGGTTTATTCTCGGCTTTAAACACAGTAAACCAAAAGTTGATCTGCAACAGCAATATGTTAACCATATATTGCCGTTTAAAGTAAACAATATGTTTTCCCTTGACCCTTAAAATTTATGCCTACCTCGATATATTTTCCAAAAAAAACTTAACTATAAGGGAAAATATGCAACTTGATCGTTTTGATAAACAGATTCTTGAAATTCTAACTCACGAAGATTTAAATTTAAATGAGCTCTCAGAGCGCATTAATTTATCTGTCAGTTCTGTGCATCGCCGTATTAAACTATTAATCGAAGCAAATGTAATGACAAGTCTTAAACGAGAAATTAATTACGCAAAGTTAGGTTTTAAATTACATATTCTTCTACAAGTTTCTCTAAGCAAGCATGACAGTGAGACATTTGATGTGTTTCTGGCAGAAATTGAATCAATTGCAGAAGTGATTAACGCATATTTAGTGACAGGCCAAAGTGCAGATTTTATTGTAGAAATGGTTGCAAAGGATATGGAAAATTATAGTGAGATTTTATTACGCCGAATTGCAAAAATTGATAATGTAACCGCACTTCACTCAAGTTTTGTCATTAAGAAATATGATGTATTTAATTGTCATAGTATGTTAAGCCATATTTAATTTTAATAAAAATGGGGAGAGATTCTCCCCATTATATGACTATAAAATATTTTTCAATCTTCGAGCTACTTCTTCACATTGCTGTATGTCGGCTACAAGCGCCATACGAACATGATTTTCGCCTGGATTTCCTTCTTTTGTCTCTCTAGATAGATAACGTCCCGGAAGGACTTTTATGTTTGCTTCCTTAAGAAGTTTTTTTGCAAAAGCTTCATCATTATCTACTTTCAGCCAGTAGTAAAATCCAGCATCTGGTTTCTCAAGTGGTAAGAGGTGGCCGAGCTCATTTTGGAATAGGTCAAACTTTTGACGATATTGCTTTCTATTTTCTTCTACATGGCACTCATCATTCCACGCCACAATGGAGGCCAATTGGTGCTGTACAGGCATTGCTGCACCATGATAGGTCCTATACTTCAAATATGGTGCAAGTAAGGTTGAATCGCCCGCAATAAAGCCAGAACGCATGCCTGGCAAGTTAGAACGCTTCGAAAGTGAATGGAATACAACACAGTTCTTATAATCATTTCGCCCTATTTTGGCGCATGCTTCAAGTAATCCTACAGGAGGCTGTTCAAACCAAAGCTCTGAATAGCACTCATCTGATGCAATAATAAAATTATATTGATCAGAAAGTTGAATAAGCTGTTGTAATTGTTCTGTTGTGAACGTTGCTCCTGTTGGATTACCTGGTGTACAGATAAATAATAGAGAAGTCTTTTCCCAAACTTCAGCAGGAACGCGGTCAAAATCACCTAAGTAATTGTTTTCAGCAGTACAGTTTATAAAATAAGGTGTACCTCCCGCGAGGATGGTTGCACCTTCATAGATTTGGTAAAACGGATTTGGCATAACAACGTAAGGGTTTTCCTCACGATTTATGACGGCTTGAACGAATGAAAAAATGGCTTCTCGTGTACCAGACACAGGAAGCACTTCTGATTCGGCGCTGAGTTCATTTAGGTGGAATCTTTGAATTAACCAATTCGAGATCGCCTGACGTAATTCTGGTAAACCTTTACTACTTGGGTAAGTTGAGAGATGTTTAAAGTTTTGTTGCAAAGCATCTATTACAATTTGTGGTGCAGGGTGTTTAGGTTCACCAATTGAAAGTGGAATAAGTGGTAAATCTATAGGCTGAATGCCTGAAAAAAGCTGATTTAGCTTTTCAAATGGATAAGGATGTAATTGTGTTAAATGATGATTCATAAATATGATTACCGATGTTGAATAGTCACTTGATTAGATGCTTCATCTAAAGCAGCTTTTAACTGTTGAGTAAGAAGAAGAGATTCTTCTTCAGAAAGTGGAATGTCATCTTTTTTAGTGACGAAGAAAATATCTTCAGCCTTCTCGCCAAGTGTGACAATTTTTGCAGAATGAATATCTAAGCCTTGCATCATGAATAAACCGCCAATTTTGGCAAGTAGTCCAGGATGATCGAGTGTAGAAATCTCGACAATATTTTTTTGTAAAGATGTATCAAAACGAATAGATACCTTATTTTCTATATTGAAGTGTCTTAATTGTCGAGGAATACGCCGTTGCATAAGATTTGGATACTGGTCTAAATGACTTAAAGCTTCTAAGAGTGCATTTTTTACAGTATTTTGTCGTTCGGGATCATTCAATAATGTACCAAATCGATCTAATACAATGTAAGTATCTAAACTAAAATCTGTATTTGCTGTAATAATACGTGCATTTTGCACATCAAGATTCATTCGATCGAGTACAGCAACAGTAGTTGCAAATAAGTTTGGTTTATCTTGTGTATAAATAAAGACTTGAACAGCATCTTGAGCGGCTTGTCGTTGCGCTCTTAACAAGATTAGTGGAGCAGAGTTATTTCCATGTTCTAGTATTGCTTTCGTATGCCAAACAATTTCATCTGCAGATTCTTTAATGAAATACTCATCTCCAAGAGCTTGCCATACTTGCTCAACTTCACTTAAAGAGAATTCATGTACTAATTTTTCACTTGCTGTAAATTTAGTGTCTTCAATGAGCATTTGATAATCTACAGGGCGATCTAAACCATGGCGAATGACTTCTCGTGTTTGGGTATAGAGTTGGCGCATAAGAGAAGCACGCCATGTATTCCATAGTTTTGGATTAGTTGCGTTGATGTCTGCAACTGTAAGCGTATATAGATAATTCAGATAATCCATATCTCCAAGCTGATCGGCGAACGCTTTAATAATATCTGGATCTGAGATATCTTTCTTTTGCGCTGTAAGTGACATTAAGAGATGATTTTGTATAAGCCAGACAATCAATTTTGTATCTGATTCTGAAATGCCATGAGCCTCACAAAAATCATATGCATCTTTTGCACCAAGCTCACTATGATCGCCACCGCGTCCTTTGGCAATGTCGTGAAATAGTGCTGCAATCATAATAATTTCTTTACGTTGCAGACGTTGATATACCGAGCTGACGACTGAAAAAGATTTTGCAAACTCTGGTTCTTGGAATCGTTCAAGATTTCTTAAGAGAAGGAGTGTATGTTGATCCACCGTGTAAATATGAAATAAGTCATATTGCATGAGACCCATAATTTGTCCAAAGGCAGGCAAGTAATTACCTAAAATGCCGTAGCGTCGCATATGAGAAAGCGTTTCATAGAGACGATTTGATGAACGAATAATTTGAATGAAAATTTCACGATGGGCTGGATTATCCCTAAAATTCTGATCAATACTCTTGGCTGCTAACACCAATAAGCGTAATGTACGTGCTCGAATACCTGTAATTTCAGGATGTATACCAATTAAATAAAATATTTCTAAAATTGCACTTGGGTGTTCTGCAAATACTTTGTGATGCTGAACGGCAATCTTTCCATCAATAAGTTTGAATCGCTCATTCAGTACAGTGGTATGTTTTTGTATTTCATCTTTTGGCTGAATTGCAACTTGATTAAAGTAATCAAGGAGAATTTCATTGAGCGTAAAAACTTGTTGCGCCATTCTATAATAGCGCTTCATGAATTGTTCAATCGGATAGTTATGATGCTGATCTATGTCATTAGAATATCCAAACTTTGCAGCAATCTCTCGTTGATAGTCAAATAAAAGTCGATTTTCATCTCGTTTGGTAAGTTTGTGCAGATAATGTCGAATTTCCCAATAAAATGTTTCTGCTTGCTCTAGCATTTCTAGCTCAAATTCGGAAATAAAACCCAAATGAACTAAATCATAAATACGATTCACTCTAAAATGTCTTTTGGCAATCCAACCGATTTGATTCATATCTCGAATGCCACCCGGCGCATTCTTAATATCAGGTTCTAAGTTGCTCTCAGTATTATTATGTTGTGCATGTCTATTTTTTTGTTCTTTCATCTTTGCATCAAAGAAATCTCGATCTGTCCATACTTCATTTACAGTACGCCGTGGCCATTTGGCCAGCGTCTCATTACCAATAATAAGTCGAGCCTCTATAAGCGAGGTTGCAATAGTAAGATCTGATTTGGCTTGTTCTACACACGATTGGAGTGTTCGTACGCTAACACCAGGTTTAAAGTTAATATCCCATAAAAGAGCAATAAACTTAGATACTTTTTCTTCTTGTATTATATTTAGGTCAGATGTAGATAAAATCATAATATCTACATCTGAGTAAGGAAGCATTTCTTTGCGACCATAGCCACCCACAGCAAATAATGATATTTCACTTTCTTCAGACAGTTTGGTCATATGCCATAAGAATGTTAAAGCATCATCAATTGCATTTGATCGAGCCAATACAATGTCACGTATGCTATAACCATATTTTTCAAAATTTTGATCAAGCTGATTTTCTATATCATTTCGCCATTGTTGTAATGATGAAATATCTTGGTCATGTTGAATATATTCAGTTAAAGCGCGCATTTCTACCATTGTATTTGCCTTTTTAATTATACGGTTACATTCACTTGTTGTGCAGATTCTCTTGCGATTTTGCGTGCTTCATCCGTCGTTGATGCACGTGCAGTAATGACACCCATACGACGTTTATCAAATCCTTCAGGTTTGCCAAAGAGTCTTAAATCTGTAGTTGGGTTTGCTAGAGCAGTTTCTAAATGTGTAAATGAAAGATTTTTACCATTTACTCCTGCGTAAATAACAGCACTTGCGGCTGTACTGTGTTGTTGTGTATTCACGGGTAAGCCAAGAATAGCACGTGCATGCAGTTCAAACTCATTTTGAAATTGAGATGCAAGAGTAACTAAGCCTGTATCATGCGGACGAGGAGAAACCTCGCTAAACCATACTTGATCACCTTTTACAAACAGCTCTACACCAAAAATACCGCAACCACCAAGCGCCGTAGTAATTTTATCTGCAATGTCCTGTGCTGTCTTTAATGCTTTAGGTGACATGGGTTGTGGTTGCCAGCTTTCAATATAATCGCCGTTTTCTTGTTGGTGACCAATTGGATTGCAGAAATGGGTTTCGATTTGACCCGTTTTGGGGTGTTTTGCACGAACAGTGAGTAATGTAATTTCAAAGTCAAAATCGATTTGAGATTCAATAATGACTTTACCTTGATTGACACGTGCAGATTGTAAAGCGTATTCCCAAGCCGCATCAACTTCATCAAAACTTTTTATGTGTGATTGTCCTTTACCTGAAGATGACATAACCGGTTTAACAAAGTTTGGGTAACCAATATCATCACACGCTGAACGAAATGCAGATAGGTTGTCTGCAAAGCGGAAATTTGAAGTGGGGAGGCCTAACTTATCTGCTGCTAAGGTACGAATACCTTCACGATTCATTGTTAAATTAACTGCCTTTGCTGATGGGATAATTGTTGTTGTATTTTGTTCTTCTATATGGACTAAAAGCTCAGTAGCAATAGCTTCAATTTCAGGCACGATTAAATTTGGTTTAACTTGATCTATGAGTTCTTGTAGTGCTGTTGGATCTGCCATGTTTAAAGTATAGGCAAAATGGGCAACTTGCATTGCGGGCGCATCTTTGTAGCGATCTGCTGCATGAACTTCAACGCCTAAACGCTGTAAGGAGATTACAACTTCTTTTCCTAGTTCGCCTGAACCTAATAATAATACTTTGAATGCGGATGGTTGCAGTGGTGTACCAATGGTAATAGTCATGTCTTATTCCTTATTTCAGGTTATTTTAGAATAACAGAACTCAGAATAGTGTTAAGTACGTCAGCGTATATTTTTTGAATAAAATGACCAATTTAGTAAGATTTTTTCAAATTGTATTCATTTGATGTATCTTATACTGTTGTGTATTGCATGACTAAGAAGTGAAGTGGACATGATCTTGTATAAAAAACAGTATATGGTTTTAACCTTGATGGGTGTTATGTTGGCTTTAAGCGCATGTAACAATAACAATGGGCAGAAAGTTGAAATTAAACCTGCACCAAAACTGAGTAAAGATGCGACAGCATATGCCAAAAAATCTTGGGAGCTCATGAATCAGGTTGAACCCTTGGTTGAAAATCGTGCATTGGCTCAAATTGACAATGAGGTACGTAGACCCTTACGTGAATTAGGGAGTCAATGGATGATTAATGTAAAAATGGGTGATTCAGTTGCTGAGGGAAACTTTGCTTTATGTAGAAAGGCAATGGTAAGTTTAGATACTTGGGCACGTGCTGTGCAAGCAAAGAGTAATTCAGAAAATGAGGATAAGCTTAACTATCTTCATAATAAACAGTTATGTAAAGATGCTTTGGATCATCCAGCTTTAGGCAATAGTTAAAAAAAGAAGGTGATTATCACCTTCTTTTTTGTCTGTTATGATTTTTTTGGCATTGACATATTTGACATTGAATCATGACTCATTTTTTTCTCTGTTTTTGCTGTTGAACCTGATTTAGTAGCAACGCATTTTCCACCTTTATGATGTGGTCCAGTACCACCTTGTAAAGATGTACCTTTAGGACATGCCATAGCGCCAGCACTTACAGCAGCTAAACTTAAAGCGATAATAGATGTAGAGAGGAGTTTTTTCATTGTATTTTCCTTATATAGGATAGTAAATATTTAAACAATATAAGGATAATCAATTAAAAATGTGAACTGCAAGCAATTATTGGTTTTTTTCTTGAGATTTTTTGAACTTAATTTGTTATTTTTAATGTGGTTTTAAAAGAACTAGATAAATCTAGTTCTTTTTTATTTTATTTCAACTTGGCGAAATTTAGCATCAACCATTGCCCATACAGAGAATGCAACAGATACCGCAATGGCATATAAGAATTGTTCAGCTTTTAAATTCCCATTGATAACACCTTGAACACTGAGTGTAGCTAGAAGTGCTATCGTCATCATCATATAAATGGCAATGTTTGGATTGAATCTAATATTTTTATTCATGTGACCTCCAAAACAGTAGTTAAATAATGCACTTATCATGAAGTGCAGACTAATAATTATACATTATAATTTTAAAAGGTCAAATTTTCTAGCAAATTTATATTACTGTTTTATGACAATATGAATAAAACTAAAAAAATACCTGCATTAATTGCAGGTATTTGTATTTTATATCAATTTTTTTATTGTCTTATTTTATCGATAACAACACATAAAACTAAGAGTATCAAACATGGAATGATCCAGTCTAAATTTTGTGCTGCAAGTGGAAGTTGATTAATAATATCTGGCACAAATGACTTTAACTCTGATGATCTTAAACCTTCAAATATACCGATGAAGAATGCCAGTGCTGCAACAGGGAGAACAACTTGTTTTGGTTTATTTAACTTTTGAATAAATAACCCAGATAAAATAACAACAATCGCAGGTGGGTAAATGGCAGTAAGGATAGGTACAGAAATAGAAATTAGTTTAGTTAAACCAAAATTAGCAAATACTAGAGAAAATAGTACGAAAACAACCACTAATATTTTGTATGGAATCTTTGTCATTTTATGAAAGTATTCAGCACACGAACACGTTAAACCAATCGCTGTTACGATACATGCTAAGAAGATGAGTAAGCTTAAAAACCAAGATCCTGTTTGACCTAGTGTGTTAAATACATACGCATGTAAAATTTCCGCACCGTTGGTTGCATTTGGTAAAAATGCATGGCTTTGTACACCAAGTCTGAATAGACATAGGTATAAAATAGTTAAGCCTATACCAGAAATGATGCTAGATATAATTGCATAGCGTGTAATTAATTTATGATCCGTCACACCACGTGATTTAATGGCTTGAACAATTAGGATACCAAAAACCAAAGCTGAAAGTGCATCTAGTGTGAGATAACCATTCACTAAACCCTCAGAAACAGGATGCTCTATATAGTTGGCTACAGGAGCAGGAACATGAATAAAGGGAACGAATAAAGTAACTATACATAAAACAGCAAGTGCAAAGATTTTTACTGGTGCCAATACATGTCCAATACTATCTAGAAGCTTATTAGGGTTCATTGAAACTAATGTGACAATAACAAAATAGATTAAGCTATAGATGAGGAGTGGTGTTTGTGGATTCTGAAAATGTGAAGATAAACCAATTTCATACGAAACAGAAGCCGTTCTTGGAATACCGAAAAGTGGTCCTACAGATAAATAGCATGCAACAGCCAAAGCAATACTTGCAAATTTTCCAATAGATGATCCTAACGTTTCAATAGAACCTTGTACTCGGCCGAGCATAATAATACTTAGAACGGGTAAACCAACAGCAGTGACTAAAAAGCCCAAAGCGGCTAGCCAAACGTGTTCGCCTGCCTGATATGCAACAATCGGTGGAAAAATAATATTTCCTGCCCCAATAAACAATGCAAAGGTCATAAAACCTAATGCAAATGTATCTCGAACATTTAGCTTAGTCATAGAAAATTAACGGTATGTAAAACTAGAAAAAGAGGATTCTAAGACAAAAATAGAAATTTAAGAAATATTCTTATTAAATTTATTTGTTTTTTGAAAAAATGGCTCAGAATTTATGTTCTGAGCCAAATATTTATATCTTTAAACTGTTTTTTTCAGTTTATCTACAGTAGCTGTAATCAGAAGTACGATAACACATGGGATAACCCAAGCTAAGTTTTGCTCAGCTAATGGAAGTGTTTGTAAAAATGAAGGTACAATACTTGCAAATGAAGATGCTTTTATTCCTTCAACAACACCAAAGATAAGTGCAACACCTGTTACTGGAATAAGAATAACAGATGGTTTATTAAAGAACTTCCAAAAGAAACTTAAAACAATAACAACAATCGCAGGTGGGTAAATTGCAGTTAAGACTGGTACAGAGAATGCGATAAGTTTAGTTAAGCCTAAATTTGAAATAATAAATGCAAATCCAACCAAAAGTAAGACGAGCAATTTATATGGTAACTTAGTTAAGCCATGGAAGTATTCAGCACATGAACACGTTAAGCCAATTGCTGTTACTACGCAGGCTAAGAAAATTAAAATACTTAAGAAAATTGAACCAAGGTCACCAAATGAGTGTTGTACAAAGGCGTGTAGAATAACCGCGCCGTTGCTTGCATTTGGAATAAATGAATGGCTCTGTATACCTAAGCGGAATAAGCATAAATAAAGGGCTGTTAAACCTACACCTGCCATAATACTTGCGATGATAGCGTAACGTGTAATTAACTTACTGTCGGTTACACCACGAGAAGCAATAGCTTGTGTAATCACAATACCAAAAACAAGTGCACCTAATGTATCCATTGTTAAATAACCATTTACAAGGCCTTCTGAGACAGGTCGTGTAACATAGTTATTAATGGGTTGTGCTGCAAAAATAATAGGTAGTACTAATGTTGTAATACATAAAATTGCCAAAGCTGCAATTTTTAAAGGTGCAAGAACTTTACCAATTGTATCGAGTAATTTGGTTGGATAAAGTGAAACAATCCCTACAATGACGAAATAAATAGCGCTATATGCTAATAACGCCGTAGATGAGCTTCCAAAATACGGAGAAAGACCAATTTCATAAGAAACTGTAGCTGTACGTGGTGTTGCAAATAAAGGGCCTACAGCAAGATAACACACGACAGTTAAAATAAGACTCGCCATTCTTCCGATAGGCGCACTTAAAGTTTCTATTGATCCACCAACACGTGCAAGTGCAATAATCGTTAGAACGGGCAGACCAACACCTGTAATTAAGAAGCCAAACGCAGCCAGCCAAACGTGTTCGCCAGCTTGCTGAGCAACAATTGGCGGGAAAATAATATTACCCGCACCAATAAACAGTGCAAAGGTCATAAAACCTAACGCAATGATATCCCGAATACTAAGTTTAGTCATAACATCTAACTAGAATAAAAAATTAATGTTATATTTTAGTGCAAAAGTGTATTTTTTGAAATTATTCTTTAATTCTTTAAAAAAAAAGGGAAATATTTTACTATAGGAAGATAAAATTCATATTTTCTACCAAATAGCCTAAGTATTTTCTTTTTTTAAGAAATAATTTTCACGATATTGAAGGTTAATTACATGTATAACCCAAAAGTAGGCATTAAAACTGCTGAAGAAATTGAAAAATTACGTATAGCAGGCCGTCTAGCTGCTGAAGTTTTATACATGATAAAGAAACATGTAAAAGCGGGTGTAACAACAGAGTATTTAGATGATATCTGCAATGATTTTATTATAAATACTTTAAAAGTTGTACCTGCAAATGTTGGATATCATGGTTATACAAAAACGACATGTATTTCTAAAAACGAAGTCGTATGTCATGGTATCCCATCAAATTCAGAAGTATTAAAAGATGGGGATATCATTAATATCGATGTGGCGATTATTAAAGACGGTTATCATGGGGATACCAGTCGTATGTACGCCGTAGGTGATATTAAGCCTGAAGCAAAAAAATTGATAGATGTTACTTACGATGCAATGAGAGCGGGAATTTATCAAGTCAAACCAGGTGCAACACTTGGAGATATTGGCCACGCTATACAATCTCTCGCACAAAGCCATGGATATAGTATTGTAAGAGAATACTGTGGGCATGGAATAGGTAAGGTCTATCATGAACAGCCAAACGTACTACACTATGGCCAAAAAGGTCATGGCTTAAAATTAAAAGAGGGAATGGTTTTTACTATAGAGCCAATGGTAAATTTGGGCAAATCAGGCGTAAAAGAACTGTCTGATGGTTGGACAGTAGTTACAAAAGATCGTTCATTATCTGCTCAGTGGGAACATATGGTTGCTGTCACCAAAGATGGATTTGAGCTCTTAACACCATGGCCAGAAGGCACAGGCGAATACGCCGAAATTTAGCACTGAATAATTCGAGGACAATATTAATATTGTCCTTTTCTTTTAAAATAGCCTAAGTAAATTTATTATGAGTTATAAAAACAACGACCTTAAGAAATTAAGAAAAAACTACTGGAAAAAAAATTCAGAAAGAAATAAAAAAGAGAAGCTCTTCTTAGAAGAGCTTCTATTAGAACATCAAGTTTTTTTAGAAATAAATGAAGTAAATTTAAAAATTTTTTTCGATAGTTTACCCAGTGAAATCATTCTTAAAGCATATGGCTTAGGATTTAAAAATGATCTAATAAAAAGACTTTTAATCACACATATTGAAAAAAATAAAAATGCTTTAAAAGAAGGAAAATTAATAAAAACAGAATATAAAATAAAGGATTAATACTTTAAGTTTTTGAATACTGCCTGTAAGTTACCCATAGTTTTTTCTATTTGTAACGGCGTAAGGCCATCAAATGTTCTTGAAAGAATTGCATTAGTTAAATCATTCGTTTTTTTCAATAACGTTAATCCTTGTTCAGTAATTTTAACACGCGTAATTCGACCATCTTCTTTACAAGAGTAAGTTTCTACTAGACCTTCATCTTTAAGGCGATAAATGATTTTTGTCGTTGTAGACATCTTTAAAATAAGAGTATCTGAAATTTCAGAAATGCTAGAGCAGGGGTTAATAAGTAAAATATTAAGAATACGTTGTCTAGAATGATCGATTCCATGCTTTTTAAGCACATTGTCGACGCCTTGTACATACTGTGCATGTACCTGAGTAACCCAGTGAAAAAATAAAGAGTCCTGATTTTCCATAGTGGATGAAGGGAGAAATTTCAAATATTTTCTAGACATTTAAGATACCAGAATAAAATAAAAAGCACCCTTTAATTGTGAACTATTTCACAATTAAATACAAATATGTAGTTTAATTTTATTTAAAATAAAATGGCCCTGATTTAGTCAGAGCCATTTCATAGAAATTGAGTATTGATTTATACATTGAAGCGGAAGTGCATTACATCCCCATCTTGCACAATATAACTTTTTCCTTCAAGACGCCATTTACCTGCATCTTTTGCACCAGCTTCGCCATTGCAATGAATAAAATCTTGATAAGCGATGACTTCAGCTCGAATAAAACCCTTTTCGAAATCTGTATGAATTACCCCAGCAGCTTGTGGAGCAGATGCACCTACTTTTACTGTCCATGCTCTTACTTCTTGAACCCCAGCAGTAAAATAGGTTTGTAATCCTAATAGACTGTATCCTGCACGAATAACAACATTTAGGCCTGGTTCTTCCATTCCCATAGCTTCTAAGAACTCTGCACGGTCTTCATCATCTAATAATGAAATTTCAGCTTCGATTTGGTTACATAGAGGGACAACAATCGCATTTTCTTCTTTTGCTAATGCTCTTACGGCGTCAAGATGTTGGTTATTATCAAAACCGTCTTCTGCCACATTCGCAATATACATCGTAGGCTTTAATGTTAGCAAGCCGTATCCACGAAGTAGTTTTCTATCATCATCAGATAGGTCGGCTGCACGAGCAGGACGACCTTCATCTAGCAAAGGTAATATTTTTTCTAAAACAGCTTTGGTAGCAATCGCTTCTTTATCGCCACCTTTTGCAACCTTAGTTAGTCGAACAAGAGATTTATTCACAGTCTCTAAATCTGAAAGTGCAAGCTCTGTATTAATTGTAGCAATATCATCTAAAGGATCAATTTTTCCATTTACATGAATAACATTTTCATCTTCAAAACAACGAACTACATGTGCAATTGCATCAGTTTCTCTAATATTTGCTAAGAACTGGTTACCTAGACCTTCGCCTTTAGACGCACCTGCAACTAAACCTGCGATATCTACAAATTCCATCGTTGTTGGTAAAACACGTTGTGGATTTACAATCGCTGAGAGTTTATCTAAGCGCTCATCTGGTACTGGAACAATGCCAGTATTTGGCTCAATTGTACAAAAAGGAAAGTTTTCAGCAGCAATCGCAGCTTTTGTTAACGCATTAAATAACGTTGATTTGCCAACATTTGGTAGACCAACAATACCGCAATTAAAACCCATGCAATACTCACAAAGATGTTATATAAAATTATTGCAGATTTTACATTAAAGTTTAATTAAAGTCAGTCTATCCTTAAAATTAACAAAATTTAAAAATGAAATAGGACGAAAAGATCATTGTATTTTATAAGGTTGATTACTAAAGTAGTAAAAATTAATTATAAAGGACGTTGATATCTTATGCGTATACTTTACCAGTTTCCACTATCTCATTTCTGCGAGAAAGCGCGCTGGTTACTTGATCATAAAGAAATAGATTATGTTGCGCAAAATTTAACCCCAATTGTTCATCGAGCTTTTTCAAGAATTAAAACAAATCAAAATACTTTACCTATATTCAGAGATCATGAGGAATGGATCAGTGACTCAACAAAGATTGCTGAATATCTAGATATAAAATATCCAGAAAAGGGACTTATTCCTAAAAATACAGCAATGCGTATTTCTGTTTATGATTTAAATGATATTGCAAATAAATTAGGAGAACATGTACGGCGTTGGGCACTTTATCATATGATTTTAAGAAATGATGAATCTATAGACACCATGATTAGAGAAAGAGGCTATTTTAGAAAATTTAGTAAATATTCAAAACCTATATTAAAAAAATTTATTACTCAAAATTTATATTTAGATCAGCACAGCGTAGATTATGACTATAAATGTATTCTTGAGATTGTGAATACACTCAGTGCTCAGATAAAGCAAAATCAAAGCTATTTAGTGGGTGACCGTTTAACACTCGCAGATATTTCAATTTGCTCGATGCTTGCACCATTGATGAATATTTATGGTACTCCATGGGAGATAGAGAACTATAAATATGATGAACATGTATATCATATGCAAAAATTGATTAACGAAAGTAATATTGGTCAATACGTTAACCGAATATATCATACAGAAAGAAATGCGCGTGTAGACTGGCGAGGAATATAATTGAATTCAATCCAACTATATTCCAATAACCTAAAAAATTATTGTTTGTATATCTGATCGAAAATGCCACCATTTGAAAAATGAATTTTTTGAGCATTTTCCCAACCACCGAATGTAGCATCTATCGTAAATAACTGTATTTTAGGAAACTTATAAGCATATTTTTGAGCTACAGTTGTATTTCTTGGTCTAAAGTTATATTTAGCAGCAAGATCTTGACCAATCGGCGAATAGAGGAAGTTTAGATAGCCTCTAGCAATAGTTCGATTACCATCTTGATCTACCGTCCTATCGACAATAGCGACAGAAGGCTCAGCTAAAATTGATACTGACGGATATACTATTTGAAAATCTGCTTTAGGGTCTTCTTTTTGGGCAAGGAGAGCTTCATTTTCCCATGTAAGTAATACATCTCCAATTCCTCTTTCTGCAAATGTTGTTAGGGAGCCTCTAGCACCTGAATCTAGGACTTTCACATTACGGTACATTTTAGACACTAAATCTTTTGCAGTTGCATCATTACCATGAGGTTGTTTTAGTGCATAACCCCAAGCAGATAAGTAAATCCATCGTGGTGCACCACCTGTTTTAGGATTTGGTGTAATAATTTCTATACCTGGTTTCGTTAAATCATTCCAATCTTTAATATGCTTAGGATTTCCTTTACGTACAAGAAAAACGACTGTAGATGTATACGGCGCAGAATTATCTGGAAACTGTTTTTGCCAGTCCTTTCTAATAAAACCGGCTTTTGCAATCTCATCAATATCATTAGAAAGTGCTAATGTGACAACATCTGCTTTTAGACCTGTTGCAACTGCACGTGCTTGTTTTCCCGAACCTGCGTGAGATTGTTTAAAATCAATTTTCTGTCCTGTTTTACTTAACCAATATTGACCAAACTTTTCATTAAACTCCTTATAAAACTCTCGAGTAGGATCATAAGAAACATTTAAAAAAGCTTTATCTTCTGCTAGTGCAAGACTAGGCGCAACGACGGAAAGACTAAGTAGTGCTGTAATAAGTATCTTTTTCATTCTTTATTCACTCTTTTAAATTTATAGGTTCATTTGAAAGTTTTATTGAATATAGCGCTAAAATAGTGATCTGTGAAATCACAATAAAGAATAAATATATTAAATTTGAACAATGATATAAGAAAAATATATTTATAAAATTTGAATAAGCAATAAAGATTTTCTTATTTTTATCTCCTTTTTGAGAATCATACTATATATCTAATATTCATAAGTCACTACCATTCTAATGCGTAAACAATATAAGAAGCCCCTGATTACGACATTGATAGTTTTATCATTACTTACTATTTTTTTGATATCTCAAACACGTGATGATCAAGAGACACGTATTCATAATAACAATGAAAAACCCGTTGTCATTGCTTATCAAACTGGAGTGGATCCAAGTAAAGTTGCACAAGCCAATCAAAGTTATGAAAAAGACAGTAAGCAAGCAATTGAATGGAAAAAATTTGATACAGGATCGGATGTTGTAAATGCTTTAGCATCAGGTGATGTAGATATTGGAAATATTGGATCAAGCCCTTTTGCAGCAGCAACCAGTAAAGGAGTGCCAATTACTGCCTTTCTAATTACAGCAAAACTTGGCAGTTCAGAAGCTCTGGTGGTTCATGAAGGATCAGAAATAAAACAACCAAGTGACTTAATTGGTAAAACCATTGCTGTACCGTTTGTTTCGACGACTTATTATAGTCTTTTGTCCGCATTGAAACATTGGAATATTCCCGAAAATAAAGTCAAAATTATTAATTTAAGACCACCTGAAATTATCGCCGCATGGAATCGGGGGGATATTGATGCCGCATATGTTTGGGAGCCAGCCTTAAGTAAGATTAAAACGACTGGTCATGTATTTGTTGATTCTCATCAAGTAGGTGACTGGGGAGCACCAACCTATGATTTATGGGTTGTGCGAAAAGATTTTGCAGAAAAAAATCCTGAATTTCTCAAATCATTTGTGAATACGACACTCAATCAGCTCAACAAATATAATCAAAGCCCTCAACATTTTGTAAGTGATAAAAATAATCTTAGCAAAATAGCGAATATTACAGGCTCAAAACCTGAAGAAATTCCATTATTACTTGCTGGAAATATTTATTTAGACCGAAGAGGTCAGGTGGATACATTATCAAATGAATTTGCACAAAATATTTTAGACACAGCAAAGTTTTTAAAAGGACAAGGAAAGGTCGACACAGTGAAGGACAATTATCATGACAATGTTGCAACACAATTTTTAAATAATTAGGTGGCTAGTATGAGCGTATTAACAGCTGAAAATATTGGAATAACCTTTTCACAAAGATCTCATCCTATCCTTGAGAATATTAATTTAAACCTTACAAGCGGTTCTATAACCGTTATTTTAGGGGAGTCTGGATGTGGAAAGACGACCTTACTTAATATTTTGGCAGGTTTTCAAAAACCAACAAACGGCGTGATTAAACTTAATAATGTGCCACTTCATGGCCCAGATGAAACACGTGCTGTTGTATTTCAGGAGCATGCATTATTTCCTTGGTTAAATGTAGAAGAGAATATTGCATTTTCTTTAGAAATAAAAAAAGTACCTAAAGCACTGATTGCATCTCAAGTAGAACGCATTTTAAAAATAGTGGGCTTAAGTCATGCTACACAGTTAAATATTTGGGAACTTTCTGGAGGCATGAAACAAAGAGTAGGTATTGCGCGTGCTTTAATTAGTACGGCGGAATTCATTTTATTAGATGAACCCTTTGCAGCCTTAGATGCCTTTACTCGCGAAAATATGCAAAAGTTGGTTTTAGATTTATGGATTGAGGAAAATAGAAGCTTTTTTTTAATTACACATGACATTGAAGAAGCTCTATTGTTAAGTGAACAGCTTATTATTATGCAGGCAAATCCTGGTCGTATTTCACAACGTTTAGAGTTAAATTTCTCAAAACGCTATCGAAATGGTGAGAATATTCGTTCAATCAAATCTGATCCAGAGTTCATTGAATTAAGAGAAAAGCTCTTTGCACAATTAAGCCATAATATTGAAGAGGGTTATAACGCATGACGAGCATAATAAATAAAAAAAATACCTCCTTCACTGAGTCGAATGCTATTAAAAATAAGCCTGAATTGAAAAAGAATGAAAAATGGAAAATGTTAGCTGTCAGTCTTCTGAGTGTCGGCTTAGTATTACTCATTTGGTTTATTATTACAGCGCTTCAATGGGTATCACCACTTTTTTTACCTAGCCCTCAAGCCGTATTTCATAAATTTATTGAAGTTAGCCAACAGGGGGTTATGAAGGCAACTTTATGGCAACATTTAGCGTCAAGTATGAGTCGCGTATTAATTGCATTATTTGCAGCAATTATCGTTGGTGTACCCATAGGATTATGGATGGGTTTGAATAAATGGGCTAGAGCAGTCATAGATCCATTGGTTGAATTATTAAGACCCATTCCACCATTGGCTTATTTGCCCTTACTGGTTATTTGGTTTGGCATTGGTGAAACTACAAAAATTTTACTGATCTTCTTCTCTATTTTAGCCCCCGTTATTATTAGTAGTACGCATGGTGTACTAAGCTATCAAATTAATAGGGAAAGAGCAGCGTTATCCCTTGGCGCAAGTAAAAGTCAAATCTTTTGGCATGTCATTCTACCTACGGCGTTACCACACATTATTACTGGCATTCGTATTGGCTTAGGTGTGGGATGGTCTACACTCGTTGCTGCTGAACTCGTTGCTGCCGATCGAGGTATTGGATTTATGGTTCAATCTGCAGCACAGTTTCTAATTACAGATACTGTTATTTTAGGCATTATTGTAATTGCTATCGTTGCAGTGAGTTTTGAACTTTATTTAAGATGGCTACAAAAACAGCTATCTCCTTGGTATAGCAAACAATTGTAGGAGAAATATGAAATGGCGTTAAATATAGAAAAAATTAAACCTGCAATTGGTGCAGTCATTCATGATACTGATCTCAATACGATAAATCATACTGACTTGAACGAGGTTCATCATGCATTAATAGAAAATGAAGTCATATTTTTTAGAAAGCAGTCTCTCACACCCGAAAAGCAAGCAGAATTAGCAAGAAGTTTTGGATCTTTGCACATTCACCCCATTTTCCCGAATGTAAAAAATGTGCCTGAAATCCTTATTCTAGATAGCCTTAAACAAGACTTAAGAGACAATGAACTTTGGCATACCGATGTCACTTTTAGTAAAACACCTCCTTTGGGCTGTGTTTTACAGGCAAAAAAAGTACCTTCTCAGGGAGGTGATACCTTTTGGTCAAGTGGAACAGAGGCTTTTGCGACACTTCCTAAACATATTAAAGAAAAAATTTGGGGGCTTACAGCAGTACATGATATTCGTCAATCATTCCCATTAGAACGCTATGCAAGTAATATCGATGAACAACAGAAATTACTACAAGTTTTTAAAAAAAATCCACCTGTTACTCATCCAGTGGTACGCACACACCCTATTACAGGGAAACCAATACTATTTGTGAGTGAAGGGTTTACAACAAAAATTAATGAACTTTCTGAAACTGAAAGTAGCGAACTACTTCAATTTTTATTTAAGCATTCAGTACAAGAAAGTTTACATATTCGTTGGCAATGGGAAGTTGGCGATGTTGCGATTTGGGATAATCGTTGCACACAGCATAAAGCATTATTTGATTATGGTGATGCTCATCGTATTATGCATAGAGCTACAATTAATGGTGATACTCCTTTTTTCACTTCTGCAGCATAAAAAAAGAAGGTCGAAAGACCTTCTTTTTTTTTATTTATGTGTTTATGCAAAACTGACAAATTGCGTTGACTGATATTCTGTTTGTAAATGTTGAATCAGTCGATCTATATCTGCTTCTGTCGTATATTTACCAAAGCTAAATCGAACAGCATTTCTTGCTGTCGTTTCGTCACGTCCAAGAGCAACCAGTACATGTGAAGGGCCACCATGTCCTGAATTACATGCAGATCCACTTGAAACGGCTGCCAATGTTTTAATAGCATTGATTAAAATAAATGCGTCTTCATTAAGAAAAGATACATTTAAATAGTTTGCAACCCGATGTTGTTCATCGCCATTTAAAACAATGTCTGTAAGCTCATTTAATGCATTAAAAAGTTTTGTCTGTAATATTTTTAATCTTGCTTGTTCAGCGCTCAGATTTGTTTTTGCGATACGAAAAGCTTCACCCATACCTACAATTTGATGCGTTGCTAACGTACCAGAACGACATCCCTGTTCATGGCCGCCTCCATGAATTTGAGGTTCAATTTCAAAACTATTTTCATGGTTTACATATAAAGCACCGATGCCTTTAGGGCCATAGACTTTATGTGCTGAAAGACTAAGTAGATCTATACCCAATTGATGTACATTAATATCGAGTTTACCAGCTGCTTGGGCAGCATCGACATGAAAGAAAATATCATGCTTACGTGTAATTTTTCCAATTGCTTCAATATCAGTAATCGTACCTATTTCATTATTTACCATCATCAATGAAACAAGCACCGTATCAGGACGAATAGCTTCTTGAACAGAAGCTGGAGAAATAAGACCTGTATTTTTTTCTGGTGCTAGATAGGTAACTTCAAAACCTAAACTTTCTAATTTACAACAACTATCTAAGATTGCTTTATGTTCAATTTGACTTGTAATAATGTGTTTGCCACGCTCTGCATATCGTTCTGCAATCCCTTTTAATGCAAGGTTATTCGATTCTGTAGCACCAGATGTCCAAATAATTTCATCTGCTTTTGCCCCAATTAGATTCGCAACATTTTTTCGTGCTTCTTCAATTTCATTTTTTGCATCTGCACCAAAACAGTGTCCATTTGAGGCAGGATTTCCAAAGAGACCATCAAAGGATAAACAATCTGCCATTTTTTTTATAATTTCAGGATAAACTGGCGTTGTCGCAGCATAATCTAAGTAAATTTGCTGTTTCATTTCCTTAATGTCTCCATATATGTTTTAACGATTTCTATATAAGAAAAAGTTCTAAATTACTAAGAATATATCTCACAGCTCAATAGATCAACATAATTTTTCAATGATTTATAAAATTATATTTTGCTGTGTAATGTATTTATAAAAGAATTTATAAAGAATTAAAATGAATAAAAGAACATATATTAATGAATAATAGTGATATAAATGAATGTACGATAGGCATTTTATTGAAATACTCATCACATATTTTAAAATACAAATAATATTCAATCATTTATACTCACAATGAAAATATTTTATTTTAGATTTCAACTAGGTAAGCGTGTATGTACCCACAAGAAAGTTTGAAAGAACTCGAAGAACAAATAAGAATAGATTTTGAAAATGCTAACTTTCCACCTAAAAACTGGATTATTGAAGAAACTAATCATGAGATTCCAGTTGCAATTATTGGTGCAGGAATGTCTGCTTTATGCTTATCACTTGCTTTAAAAGCACAAGGCATCCCTTCAATATTATTTGAGAAAAAGAAAGAAGGTGATGAAGGTCCATGGAAAGAACCTGCTTTAATGCAAACATTACGCTCTCCAAAAAATTTAATAGGTCCTGCACTCATTTCACCATCACTTACTTTTCAAGCTTGGTTCAAAGCACAATTTGGTCATCAAGCGTGGGAAAGTTTGGATAAAATTCCAAGATTGCAGTGGGATGAATATTTAAAATGGTTTAAAAAAATAACTCAACCCACAGTTTATTATGAAAGTGAGTTAGTTGATCTTCATATCGCAGATCAATTGACAGAGATTACGATTCGTCATTCAGATCAAGATAAAATATATCATGTCGTCCATTGTGTACTTGCAATGGGTATAGATAGCTTCAGCTCCCCAAATATTCCAGAATTGGTACAAAATATTCCTAACTATTTATGGCAGCATAATTATGACACTACAAATTACGAGTGTTTTAAAGGTTTAAATGTTGCTGTAATAGGTGCGAGTGCGGGAGCAATGGATAGTGCTGCAACTGCTTTAGAACATGGTGCAAAAAGCGTTGAAATTATTTGTCGCTGCAATGACTTTCCTCGTGTAAATAGAAGTAAGAGTGCATCGAATGTAGGTTATTTTGCTTTTTATCCAGAATGGAGTGATCAAGAAAAATGGGATTTCCAAACTTATTTACGTAAGGAAGGAACACCTGCACCACATAGAAG
>NZ_VTDQ01000037.1 GCF_015627175.1 Acinetobacter pollinis
GTATAGACTGTTCATCTAATTCAACTGTTCCAATAAACTGTTCTAAATTGGCTGTTTGATGACGTAAACGATCTCGCAGTGTGCTTGAGAAAACCATAACATGATTAAGAACACGCTCTCTACGTATATGGGAAAGAACTTTACTGTCTCTATCAATGTGTCTAGAGCTTGCAATAAGTGATCCCCATAGTTTTCGACCTTCCCACCAACGTGCATAGCAAGTGTTATTTCTAAAACCTAAAAATATAGAAAGAATAATTCCAAAGATTGTAAACCCTATAGCAGGTACTTGAGGAATGTGAACAATTTGATAATAAGCCAAAAAACCAATAATTGTAGAAATAAGCATTAAGCCAATTAGTTCGGGTAAGACTTTTGGTAAGACTGTTCCTTGCCAAGCAAATAAAATTTGGAAAATATTGCTTTTATCTCGAATAATCATAATTAATATTACTTTGAAAATTTCATCAGACTTGATATAGCTAAAAAACTGCCTATATGAAGTGGTTCTCTGCAAAAGAGAATGAACCTGTCGGTGAAATAATGCAATGATCAATTAATTTAACTTCAATTAAATCGCAAGCATGCTTAATCTTTTCAGTAAGCTGATGGTCGGCAGCAGAAGGTGTGGCTTTTCCAAAGGGATGTGTATGACAAATAATAATTTGAGATGCATGCTGCTGAATAACGTGACGCATCATTTGATTAATAGAAATAGTGCAGGTGTTTATAGAGCCAAAAAATAATTTTTTAAAATTGAGTTTACATAAATCTGCATCTAAACAAAGTACAGCAAAAACTTCTTGTTTTTCACCCTGTAATTGGTAACGTAAAAAATCAATAACTTTCTTAGAACTATCAAATGCGTGTTGCTGTTGTAAGTAAGCATTGTCGACATAACGGCGACCTAGTTCCTTGACTGCCATTAATTGAGCGTATTTGGTTTCTCCAATCCCATGAAATGTGGTTAATTCATCAAGTGAGCAATCAAAAATTGGTGTTAACCCACCAAAATGCAAAATTAAACGACGCGATAGCTCGACAGCAGAATGTTGTTTTGATCCCGATCTGAGGAAAATAGCCAATAATTCAGCATCTGAAAGACTTTCAGCACCTTGTTTAATTAAACGTTCACGAGGCCGTTCCTGAATAGGCCATGACTTAATGGAAAAACGATCGACTTTCATTTTAAGATTTAAGTTTGGGAGAATATCGGTTTAGTGCTATTGTGAGCACCACTGCAAGGTAAAGAGTGTTCTATCTGTGAGTTCAAATGTCAATATAAAATTAAATAAAAACATTATCTTGGCGGTAACAGGAGGAATTGCGGCATATAAAAGTGCTGTTTTAGTCCGCCGCCTCAAAGATTATGGTTTTAACGTACGTGTTGTGATGACAAAAGGTGCACAAGCATTTATTACACCACTCACTTTCCAAGCGCTTTCATCGAATCCTGTACATACTACATTGCTTGATCCTGAAGCGGAAGCAGGTATGGGGCATATTGAATTGGCACGTTGGGCAGATTTAATTTTGGTTGCACCAGCAAGTTGCGATGTCATTGCTAAGTTTGCACAAGGGTTAGCAGATGATCTGCTGACGACACTTTATCTGGCAACAAAGGCACCTGTTTGGATTGCGCCAGCAATGAACCAACAGATGTGGGCTGCAAAAGCGACACAACGTAATTTAAAAACACTGACTGAAGATGGTATGCATATTATTATCCCAGATGCAGGTGAGCAAGCATGTGGTGATATCGGTCGTGGTCGAATGCCTGAGCCAGAGGCATTAGCAGAACAAGTTTTTGAATATTTTAAAACACAAGAGCGAGCATATACACAACAGTTTGGCCTTCTTGCAGGTAAAAAGGTAATAATTACAGCAGGCCCAACCCGTGAAGCGATAGATCCAGTTCGCTATATTTCTAATCATAGTACTGGAAAAATGGGTTTTGCTTTGGCAAGTGCATGTTATGCTGCAGGAGCAGATGTAACTTTAATTGCAGGGCCAGTGAATTTAAACACACCTTATGGGGTTACACGTAAAAATATTGTTTCAGCACAACAGATGTTAGATGAAAGCATGTACATGCTAAATCAGGGCTGTGACATATTTATAGCAACGGCGGCTGTTGCAGACTACAGAGTCGCTGAGATTGCACCACATAAAATAAAAAAAACAGGCGATACATTAGATATTGCATTAATTAAGAATCCAGATATTGTTGCTACTATTGCACAACAAGAAAAAAGACCATTTATGGTTGGGTTTGCTGCTGAAACTCAAAATATTGAGCAATATGCAAACGGAAAGCTTATTTCGAAAAAATTAGACATGATTGCATGTAATGATGTCTCTAGAACAGACATTGGTTTTGGGGCAGATGAAAATGCTATGACAGTATTCTTTGCTAAAAAGTATGACATTGATCAACGCCAATTAGAAAAAGCATCTAAACTTAAAATTGGTGAACAACTGGTAGAGGCGATTGTTGATGCCTTAAATATAAAAAGTTGAATAAAATAGGGAGCAATGCTCCCTAGAGGTTAAGATTTATATTTTTTTGCAAGTCTTTTATTGTTGAAATAAAGTCTAGAAAGTAATAAAGCACATGCCACCGCAAGCCCAATAATCAGGCTGATCCAAACAGCTTGTGGCCCCATAGATGCATAGCGAATCCAATAAATACTTAGAGGAAGTGTGATTACCCAGTAAGCAAGCATGGTTGCCCACATCGGTGCTTTGGTGTCTTGCATACCGCGTAAACAGCCTGCCGCACTGACTTGCCATGCATCCATAAGTTGATAGGCAATACAAAATTGTAAAAGATAAACTGCAATATGAGCCACATGTTGATCTTGCGTATAAAAACTAATAATTTGATGTCGAAATAGTGCAATAAATGACATGGTTAAACAAGCCATTACAGTTGCTGTCATCAGGCCAACCTTTTGAACCTTACGCATGGCTTCTAAGTTTTTTTCACCATAATAAGTACCTACTCGTATGGTAAGTGCTATTGCCAATGACATAGGTAGCATAAAGAGCTGTGATGTCACAGATATGGCTATTTGATGTGCAGCTACGACGGTATCACCCAAAGTACTTAAAATAATTGCAGCTGTAGAAAATACGCTGACTTCAAAAAATATAGCCAGTCCAATTGGAAAACCTAAAAGAAGTAGCCTCTTAGCAAGAAGAACATTAAATTTTTCAAAACCTGCAAAGATATGATCTTTTTGATAAATCTTAGCCTTCGAGATATATAGAATAAGGCTAAATAACATCAGCCACTGCAAAGTTGCTGTAGCAAAACCACACCCCGCGCTTCCCATACGAGGAATAGGACCATAGCCATACATAAAGAGATAGTTTAGTGGAATAAGAATAACTAAGGATAAAAGACTGATGGCAGTAACGGGTCTGGGATTCCCAATCGCTTCTGAATAGCAACGTAAAGAGGTATATAAACAGACAGCAGGCATACCCAAACCAATTGCGTGTAAAAATAACCCAGCTTTAGGTTGTAAATCTTCAGGAACTTTAAATAGTGGCAAGAGATATGGCATGAATTGCAAAAGAACTAACGCAATGAAACCTAATATTCCCGCCATCCACAGAGACTGACGTACAATATGACCAATCTCATGGCGATTATGTGCGCCGACAGCTTCTGCAACTAATGGGGTGGTGGCCAATAAAATACCTGTAAAAAGTAGCATAACTGGAATCCAGATTCCTACACCCACAGCAATGGCAGCCAAGTCTAAAGCAGAAAATCGTCCAGCCATAATTGTATCTATAAGCCCTAGACCTGCTTGGGCAAACTGGGTAATTAAAATAGGAATCATAAGAGACAATAAGCGTTTGAGCTCAATGCGCGAAGAAACAACAGTTGTCATAAAAACTACTCGGAAGAATTTGTGCTGTATAGAGTGGGCAAGACAGCCTTGTTATAAGTGAAGAGAGATCCTTTTCTCGTTACACTGATTTGAAAAAATTATTTAAATTTGATCAGATAATACAATAAATACAATGATAAAAATACTTTTGTGCTTATTTAAATTGATGCAAACTTTAAGCTTTACTCAAAAGTCATGTTAAAATTATTAACTTAGACCTGATGTGAAGTTGAGTAATTTCTTGAGTGATTTAGTACCGCAAAGTATACCATTGTCGTTATATATTCATATGCCTTGGTGTGTGCGAAAATGCCCATATTGTGACTTTAACTCACATACTGTGCCAGGCGGTCAACAATTGTCATTAGAGCTTGAAAAAGAATACTTACATGCATTAGTAGAAGATTTTAAAACTCAGATAAATTTTGCTCAAGACCGTGAAATAACGAGTGTATTTATTGGGGGTGGTACACCTTCGCTGATTTCTGCTGAAGGTTACCAGTGGTTATTTGCTCAGCTTAAACAGCATCTCAATTTTTCCAACAATTGTGAAATTACACTAGAAGCTAACCCAGGAACACTAGAGCACGAACCTTTTGAAGCGTATCTCAAAGCAGGGATTAATCGCTTATCGATTGGCGTGCAAACTTTTAATACAGCGCATTTAACAAAGCTTGGCCGTATCCATAGTGCAGATAATGCAGTTAATGCAATACAACAAGCAAAAAAAGCTGGTTTTAAACGTGTTAATGTTGACCTTATGCATGGTTTGCCTGAACAGACCTTAGAACAAGCATTATATGATTTAAAAATGGCGGTTGATCATGGTGCAACCCATATTTCATGGTATCAACTTACTATTGAGCCCAATACAGTGTTCTTTAGAACACAACCTATTCTGCCTTCTGAGAATATATTGTCAGATATTCAAGAAGAAGGTGAGAAGTATCTTATTGAGTCTGGCTTTACCAACTATGAAGTTTCTGCATGGCGTAAAGAAAAACCATCACTCCATAATTTGAATTATTGGCAGTTTGGCGATTATCTAGCGATTGGTGCAGGTGCACATGGCAAAGTCACTCAAGAAGATGGTGTATACCGTTTTCAAAAAACTCGGTTGCCAAAAGACTATTTAGAAAAAACACCTGCGCCAATGGTAAATTTTGAAAAAGTTGTATCTGATGATTTACCTTTTGAATTTATGATGAATGCACTTCGATTAAAAGAAGGTGTACCTGCCGACTACTATAAACACAGAACAGGGCTCGAATTGCCGACAGCAAATGACTCCTTACAACAATTATATAATCAAGGACTATTGTCTAAAGAGTCTGAACGAATTGTTTGTACTGATAGAGGATATCGCTTTTTGAATGCTGTTTTAGAAGAATTTTTATAACCATCTTTTGGGGTTGAATCGGGTAAGTTGCTATTGATTTATTTTGAATAAAATCATCTACATTACCTCATTTAAAGGTAAACTAAAGACAGGAACTAGCCATAAATTACACAGCATTTCGGAGTTATAAATGACTGCTCAATCCGTGATTTTGCCACTTCCATCAGATCATGCGCGCTTTATTGTTATACGCCTTAAAGATTTATCTGTGGATGAACTTAAACATCAGCTTAAAAATCTGATCTCTGAACGAAATCGTCTCATTACACAGCATCCTAATGATCAAGTGAAAACAGGCATTGCTTTTGGGCCTGAAACATGGTCAAAACTCTATAAAAACTCCCCTCAAGATTTTAAACAACTTGAAGTGGAGCAAGGTAGTTTTAATATGCCTGTCGTGCCTGGTGATGTTTTTATTCATATTGCGAGTCAGCGTACAGATATCTGCTTTGCATTGAGCCAAGCATTTTTTCATGGCATACGAGAAAAGGTTGAAGTACTTGAAGAAAGAACCTGTTTTCGCTATCTAGATGGTCGTGATCTAACAGGCTTTATAGATGGGACAGAGAACCCGCAATTTAAAGAAGATCGTGCAGAAACAACATTGCTTTCCTCAGAACATGGTGTATTTGCAGATGGTACATTTGTATTTGCACAGCGTTATGTTCATGATTTAGAAAAATGGCAAAGATTAAAAGTAGATGCACAAGAGCGAGTAATTGGTCGAACAAAACTTGAATCGATAGAACTTGATGATGATGTGAAGCCTGAGAATGCACACATTAGTCGTACAGTTGTAGAAGATGACGAAGGTGAGGAGCTCGAAATTTTACGTCATAGCTTACCTTATGGTGATGGCCATGGTGAACAAGGCCTCTACTTTGTTGCATATACAAAAGAGTTAAGTCGAATTGATGCAATGCTTAAGCGTATGTTCGGTACAAGTGGCGATGGTATACATGATCGCTTATTACATTTTGTGACGCCAGTCGATGGCGCATACTATTTTGCACCATCAGAACATTTACTGGCTGAAGTATTGGCATAAAGCGAAGTTTCCCCATATTGCTACTATAGAATATGGGGAAAATATTATAAAAAGTCTTTGAGATTGGGTCTTATACCATTCCAAATATAGAAAGATTCAATCGCTTGTCCAACAAGCATGCCAAATCCATCTGCATAAGGAATATTCCTTTTTTTTGCTTCATCTAGAAAATGAGATGGTTTTCCATATGCCATTTCATAAGCATAATTAAAAGTTAAAGATTCAGGAAGTAAAAGAGCATCTCCTGAAAGCGATGCAGACGTTGCATTAATCACAATATTAAAATGTCCTGTTAGTTGGTCTAGTCCAACTGCATTGAGCGAGGTATTTTGAATATGAGGTGATAAATCTTGTATAAGTTGAGTTGCACGCGAGAGAGTACGGTTTGCAATGACAATCTCATGAGCACCTGCCTCTGCAAGTGGAAAGATCACGCCTCGAGTTGCACCACCTGCACCTAAAATAAGAATTCTAGACTGAGAGAGTGGCCACTCTAATGCATTGATTGCATTAACAAGGCCTTGTCCATCTGTATTGTCGCCGTAAAGTTTGCCCTCTTTTTGCCAAAGCGTATTTACAGCTTTTGCAATTTTTGCGCGCTCTGTGAGTACATCGCAAGCCTTAAAAGCATCTTCTTTAAAAGGGACTGTCACATTTAAACCTGTGCCATGATTCTTGAAGAACTCATCAATGCTAGATTCAAATTGTCCGATCTGTGCCAATCGCTTGTTATAGACTAAAGTTATTCCTGTCTTTTGAGCAAATGCTTGGTGTAATTCAGGCGATCTTGAATGTGCAATAGGATTTCCAATGACTGCAAAGTGTTTAGTTGTTTGCATAATATGGCGCTCTATAATTGTCATGGTGAGTAGAAATATACAAGAAAACTAATAAAAATAGGGGAATCAAAGATGAGTTTTTTTACCGTTTACATAAACACATAGGAAGCAATAGCAAAAAAAAGTAAAATGAACGAATCACCTACTTAGGCACAAATAATAGCCATAGCCAATAAGAATTTACGTCGATGAAGGCGTATTTACGATGGTAAAAAGATAAAAACAATCGCAATTTCCCTATGAGGAGTATAAGAATGTCTATAAACCCTGTCGAGTTGCTGAAAGAAAAAGTAACACCAGCAATTATTAATCAACAACAACTTGCTATTGATGCTGATAAAAAATCATCATTGCTGGCTCAATTCTATCCAATATTATTATCGATATTACATAAGTTTCCTGAACGTATTCAGTCTACAGTAAATTTAGAAAGTAATGGTTTAAATACGTTATTTGGTAATCAAGCACCAATTATTCGACAGGTGGTAGAGGGGTTCTCTACACATCATAGTCTACCTGAAAAAACGGTAACTTCTCTTTTTGATCAAGCAATTCCTTTAAGTGTAAAAACTTTAAAAGATGAAGTTGGCCAAGACAAAATTGGTGCTTATCTTACTAGTCATTTAAAAGATATTGCGACAAGCTTTCCTGCGTGGAGTGCTGGTCTAGTTTCTGCACTTGGTTTAAGCAGCTCGTTGGGTACACAAGCATCGTCTCAGCATGTTTATAGTAAAGAGCCTGAGAAAAAATCTGGTATGTTCGGGAAGCTTTTACCTATTATTGGTCTAATTATTTTGGCATTAATTGTTATTTTCCTTTGGAAATCTTGTCAACATAAAATGGATATGCCAATTCCACGAAATAATGAGGCATCAGAGCCGACTTCACAAGAAATGGCTCAAGCACATCATGAGGAAGAGCAAGATACTGAGCAAAGTCAAATTACACTGGTTTCTGGTGTGGGTAATGAAGTACAAGCATGTCATGCAACGGTTGGAAATGAAGGCTTGTCTGAGGCAATGCAAAAGCGCTTAGCTCAAATCTTTGGCTCAAATGTAAAATGTGATATTACTGTAGATCCGTCTTACACTACTGCTTTACAAGGTGTAAGTAAATTCCAACAAGTGATGGATCAGATTAAAGCTGTACCGAATGCAAGTATTGATTGGCAAGGTAATCATATTACTGTAAATGCACCTGATGCAAAATCAATGAATGAATTGGTAGAGAAAATAAAAGCCGTTGAACCTACATTAGTCGTTTCTGCAACAACACCTTTAAATGAAGAGCAATCTGTAGATTCAAGTATTGATAAAAGCAGATCAGCACTTTCAATGTTAAATGGAAGTTCAACGCCACAAGATGTTGCCAATGCTTTGAATATCCAGATTATTAATTTCCCAACTGCATCAAAAGTATTACCACAGAAAAATAAAGAAATTTTAGATGAAGCGGCGAAGCTTATCCAAAACGTGCCAAATGTTAAATTAATTGTTGCAGGTTACACCGACTCAACAGGTAATGCAGAAGCAAACAAAACATTATCTCAACGCCGTGCGCAATCAGTTTTAGATTATTTAGTATCGAAAGGTGTAAATAAAGATCAATTAACTGCAGTGGGATATGGTGCTGAAAATCCAATTGCAGACAATGTGACTGCTGAAGGTAAATTCCGTAATCGTCGTATTGAGTTCAAAGTAGTCAATACAGAGAATGGTAAAGCAACAGTTGTTGATGGTGAGCATGAAGTGAAAAACATCACACAATAAAACATCGGTTGTAAAAAAAGCAGTCTTTAAATAGGCTGCTTTTTTATTCGGTAAAAGAAAGTAGTGTAAATCATCTTGCGGTTCTAACAAACAAATTATGAAGGGTTACAAATATCACGAACCTTCTCTACAAGGCACGAAGTGAGAGTGAAGAATAGGGTAAAACCGAGAAGGATACTTGTGGTGATGGAAATACTATCGGAAAGAACATCGTTATAACTTACGGTAATGCCAATGGAGCTGAGCATCAGGAGAAAGAGGCAACTCATTATAAGTAACCACTTATATTCATTTAAAAACTTCAACATAAAATATAGGCCTGCTATTTTCTTTACTGGGTTGATCAAAGAAACAACAAGTAGTGTAAACGGTAAAGACCAATATAATATGAAATTTTGCTTAAGATAGGAGATTTTTTATTTAAAAAAGTAACGAGATGTATTGTAATACAAAAGAGTGGTTTTACTCTTTTGTATATTGATTTACTTTTTATAGCTCTGAAAGCCAGTCATGTGGCTTCAAATAGTAGTCTGTTAGGCGCTTTTCAATTGAGTTTTCTTCCCATTCAGGACGATAAGACCAACTGACTAGGTTTGGAAGACTGACCAAAATCGATTCTATACGTCCACCAGTTTGTAGACCAAAAATTGTTCCTCTATCGTATACCAAATTAAACTCTACATAACGGCCACGTCGGTAAAGCTGAAATTCTCTTTGAGCAGGTGTATAAGGTTTTTCACGGTTTCTTTCAAAGATTGGTAAAATTGCAGTTAAGTAACCATTACCTACAGCTTGTATATACTTAAAGCAGGTTTCGAAATCCCAACAATTTAAATCATCAAAGAATAAACCACCTACACCACGCTGCTCATCACGATGTTTCAAGTAGAAGTAGTCATCGCACCATTTTTTATGTTCGTTATATACGTTCTCACCAAATGGTTGGCAAAGATCAAAAGCGTTTTGATGCCAATGTTTTATATCTTCATCATGTGGATAAAAAGGTGTTAAATCAAACCCTCCACCAAACCACCAAATAGGATCTTTTCCTTCAGGTTCAGCGACAAATAAACGAATATTCGCATGAGAGGTTGGAATGTTTGGATTTTTAGGATGAATGACCAGTGATACACCGAGTGCTTGTGCCTTTGCACCTGCAATTTCAGGGTGTCTCGCTGTTGCTGATGCAGGTAATTGACGAATGTTTATGTGGGAAAACATCACGCCGCCTTTTTCTATAACTTCACCATTTTGAAGTACACGTGAACGTCCACCACCACCTTCAGGGCGTTCCCAGTCATCAATAATAAATTTTTCGCTACCGCCGCCAATTGTTTCTTGTTCTTCAAGTGCTGTACAAATACGTAATTGTAAATCGAGTAAAAACGTTCTGACCCGTTCAATATCTATCTTTGATGGATTCTGCATGAATGCCTCATACATAAAATAAAAGTGATCATATAAAAACATAAATCCATAAAAAAAGTAAGGGATTTTGTATGGGTAAAATCCCTAAGTTTGATTGATTTTTTATTTTGAAAAGTCATCTTCTTTATAAAGATGTGACATACGACTGACCTTTGTTTTTAAATAAGAGGCATTAAATGGGTTCAGTCCTACAGTTAGAGGAACACGCTCAGTAATTTGGATACCTAAAGATTCTATAGCTTGTACTTTAAGCGGATTGTTCGTCACTAATTTAATTTGATGTATACCAAAATGATCTAAAATAATTTTACACATATCGTACTTGCGCGCATCGGCAGGTAAATTCAGCATTGTGTTTGCATCTACAGTATCGTGTCCTTGGTCTTGTAAAGCATAAGCACGAATTTTATTTGTTAAACCAATGCCACGACCTTCTTGTCGTAAGTAGAGTATGATACCTTGTCCGGCTTGATCAATGAGTGATTGCGTTGCTTTGAGCTGAGGGCCGCAATCGCATTTTAAAGATGCAAAAGCATCTCCAGTTAAGCATTCTGAATGAATACGTGCTAATACTGGCCCATTTGGTGGTGTTTCTAAGCCTTTGGTGAGCGCAACGTGTTCTTCTTTTGTTTGAGGATCTTGAAATACACTAATATAGAAATCACCGAAAGCTGTTGGAAGCTTCGATGTTGCAACAAATTCGATAGCCACAATAAAAACCATTTATTAGAAGGAAATAATAAAAGTATAGCTGAATGGTGTCACAGAAGTTGTTTAAATATACAAAATTTCAGACAAACCGTTTATTTTTGTGGAAAGACGAAGATAAGGGTTGATCATTCATAGCATTTTTTTAGATAATTCCATGCTTGTCTGAGACAAAGCAATGTAAAACTACAGATCGTTGATGTGGCGCATTGAAAATAAGTACTGATAGGTTAAAATTATCGGTTTAACGCACTATAAACTCAGCTTCGGATTAGCCCAGCTCTAGAAGGCTCTGCCACATTATGTTGTATACAGAAATACCAGCTCAGCGTCCTGTTACGCCATTGTTAGATGCAATTGACCATCCAAAACAATTACGTCAACTTGATCCAGACCAACTTTTACAGGTGGCTGATGAGTTGCGTCAGTATATTTTATATGCTGCCGGAATTAGTGGAGGGCATTTTGGTGCAAATCTTGGCGTAGTTGAACTGACTATTGCGTTACATTATTGCTTTAACACACCGAATGACCGTTTAATTTGGGATGTGGGGCATCAGGCTTACCCACATAAAATTTTAACAGGCCGACGTGAAGATATTACAACAATCCGAGCAAAAAATGGTTTAGCAGCATTTCCAACACGAGAAGAATCAGAGTTTGACACCTTTGGTGTTGGGCATTCTTCGACTGCAATTTCTGCAGGTTTGGGAATGTCATTAGCACGCCGTTATCAAGGCAATCCTTGTGAGGTTGTTTCTATTGTAGGTGATGGTGCAATGACGGCTGGTATGGCATTTGAGGCCATGAACGATGCTGTGGCTCATCAAGCAGATCTAATGGTTGTTTTAAACGATAACGACATGTCAATTTCATGTAGTACAGGTGGATTTGCAAAGCATTTGGCAGCAATTTGGGAAAAAGGGCATTTTGTAAATATTACAGAAGCTGGCGAAGCTGTTGTGGAGCCTTATCCAAATTGGACATATACTTCAAGATTGCACGAAGCAGCAACCAACGAAGCAGATAACTTATTTAAAGCCATTGGTTTTGAATATTACGGTCCATTTGATGGTCATGATATTACTCAACTCTTACGTGTGTTTGAATCATTAAAAAAACGTCAAGGACCGCGTTTGATTCATGTATATACTAAAAAAGGTAAGGGGTTTTCTCCTGCCGAAAAAGATCCTATTAAATATCATGCAATCTCAAAAACACCTGTCATCGTACCTCAAACACTGGCTTCGAAAAAATCTGCACCAAAGTATTCGAGTGTATTTGGGCAGTGGCTCTGCGACGAAGCTGAGCAAGATACACGCTTACTTGCAATCACACCTGCAATGTGTGAAGGCTCTGGAATGGTTGAGTTTGCAAAAAAATATCCAAAACGCTTTTTTGATGTTGCTATTGCAGAACAACACGCTGTAACACTGGCTGCGGGTATGGCATGTGAGGGTTTAAAACCTGTCGTTGCAATTTACTCAACTTTCTTACAACGTGGCTATGATCAACTGGTTCATGATGTTGCTTTACAAAACCTAGATGTGACTTTTGGAATAGACCGTGCTGGTTTAGTTGGGGAAGATGGCCCAACACATGCGGGTGTATATGATTATGCTTATATGCGAACAGTACCTAATTTAGTACTCATGGCACCCAAAGATGAAAATGAGTGTCGCCAAATGTTGCATACAGCGTATCATTATAAAGGTCCAGCAGCTGTACGTTATCCACGTGGTGTTGGTGAAGGTATAGATATTCAGCAAGAAATGAAAAGTCTAGAAATTGGTCGTGCTGAGATCGTGCTTCATGCAGATGAACAGTATGAAGAGCAGATTACAATTTTGGCTTTTGGTAGTCGTGTGAGTCCTGCATTACGTGCAGCACACCAGTTATCAAAACAGCTTGATATTGGCATTTGTATTGTGAATATGCGCTTTATCAAACCATTAGATACATGCATGATTGATGAGCTTCAGGCAAAAACAGCACTCTTCGTGACAATTGAAGAACATGCCGTAATGGCCGGTGCTGGCAGCAGTGTAAATGAATATCTGGCACATGCTCAGATATTAAAACCGATGTTAAATCTAGGCCTTCCAGATGAGTTCTTAGCGCAGGCCGATCATAAGCAAATGCTACATGATTGCGGTTTAGATGCCGAGGGTATTACTGAATCAATTTTAAGTGCATGGAAAAAAAGCCTTACGCTTTGTTAATCAATTGCCTAATTATTTTTAATAAATTCTATTAAAAAGCATGTCTATTTGTTAGAATAGCCATGCTTTTATGCATTATTCTTTGTCAAAATCTTCAATATTTGAGTGTGGGTGTTCAATGGAACCTATGGTGGTGATGGCTGCGCGTGCAGCACAATTAGTTGGTCAAGAGCTTTTAAAGGCACATAAAAATCGTCATAAGTTGGACCTGCAAGTTGAAGAAAAAGGCATTGATGGCCCTGTAACACGTGTAGATCGTTACTTAGAGCAATTAGCGATTGATACATTACGTAAAAGTTATAAAAATCATAGTTTCTTGGGCGAAGAGTTTGGTCTACAAGAAGGCAATGGTCATGATGCCGATTGGTGTTGGATTATTGACCCTTTAGATGGCACACTTAACTTCGTTAATGGTCTTCCTCATTTTTGTATTTCAATCGCAGTTCAACATAAGGGTGTAACTCAGCACGGCGTAATCTACGATCCTGTACGCGATGAGCTATTCTCTGCAAGTCGCGGCCGTGGTGCGATGATGAATCAGCGTCGTATTCGTGTGAATACACGTGACAGTCTAGAAAACACATTTATTTCTGTTGGTCATGCTTACCGTGCAAAACGTAATGGCGAAATTGTATCTTATGCAAAACAGCATTTTGATGCGATGCTTGCAATTACAGAAGCAGGTTCACAGTTCCGTCGTGGTGGTTCTGCTGCACTTGATCTTGCATACGTTGCCGCAGGCCGTTTTGATGGATTCTTTGAGCTAGGCTTAAAACCATGGGATATTGCTGCTGGTGAGCTTATTGTAAAAGAAGCTGGCGGTATTGTGGTTGATGGCCGTGGTGGTTCAGAATCTATGGAAAATGGTCAGGTTATTGCATGTTCTATGAAAATGCTTAAACCATTTATGCAAGCGATTACCCCTGCGTGGGCAAACGCAATTAAGTAAGATATTGTATGAAAGAGTGATATAAGTCACTCTTTCTACTTATTGTTTCAGTCATATGAAAAATAATGAAGAATTTTATATAAACTAGGTGACATTTATAATTAACCTGTTATAATTTCCCAAACGCACTTCATTTCCGTTCATTACCTGAACATTTCTCTCTTATTATTGTGTATGCGCGTGCGGTCCATAGAGGACGAATTCTCGCGCCCCAATCGCTGAAAGCGATTCTTCAGGTTACTATCGTAATCATGCGTGCGTAATATTCACATCGTTGTATTTCGGATCGCCGCTGAATTCTAGATTTCAGCTTTTGTTGCTGTGCCGCTTTTGCCGATGTTACTTTTTATTATTAAATGGAGCACCCTTGTAGGGTGGAATTCTCTATGAGCAAAACTTTTGCCGATTTTTCATTACATGAGTCTCTTACACAAGCATTAGAGGCGTTAAATTTTACAAATCCAACACCAGTTCAAGAGCAGTCAATACCAGCAGCATTAGAAGGGAAAGATCTACTAGTTTCTAGCCAGACAGGTTCTGGTAAGACAGCGGCATTTTTACTACCGACACTTCATAAACTTGCTGAAAATGATGTATTCGTTCCTTTCAAAGAGCGTATGCGTGCAGTTACACAACCAAATATTTTAGTACTTTGCCCAACACGTGAGCTTGCTCAACAAGTAAGCCAAGATGCAATTGCATTTGTTCGCCACATGAAAGGTGTACGTATTGCAGCTGTTATGGGTGGTATGCCTTTTGGTAAACAAATTCAACAGCTTAAAGGTGCACAAGTTGTTGTGGCAACACCAGGTCGTTTACTTGATTTAGTAAACCGTCGTCAGATTAAGCTAGACAAAGTTGATGCATTAATTGTTGATGAAGCAGACCGCATGCTTGACTTAGGTTTCTCTGAAGACTTAGAGGCTATTAGTGATTTTGCTGCAAATCGTAAGCAAACATTAATGTTCTCTGCGACATTTGCAGGTCGTATTATCAGCTTAGCTGAACGTATGATGAATGATCCACAACGTATTGCGATTGAAACAGGTCATTCAACAAATACAGATGTTACGCAAACACTTCATTGGACTGATGGATTTGAGCATAAGAAAAAATTGCTTACTCATTGGTTAAATGACGAAAAACTAGATCAAGCTGTTGTATTTGCAAGCACTCAAGAAGACACAGATATGTTAGCTGAAGAGTTAGCTGAAGCTGGTCACTCGGTTGTTGCTTTACATGGTGCAATGCCACAAACAGTTCGTAACCGTCGTTTACGTAGTATTCGTGAAGGCCGTGCACGTATTTTGGTTGCGACAGACGTTGCAGCGCGTGGTTTAGACGTTCCGACTATTTCTCATGTAATTAACTTCGGTTTACCAATGAAACATGAGGACTACGTACACCGTGTAGGTCGTACAGGTCGTGCTGGTCGTACAGGTCAAGCAGTAACACTTGCAACTTACCGTGAGCGTGGCAAGATCCGTGCATTAGAAGATTATTTAGAAACACGTTTAAATGTTTCTGAAATTGAAGGTTTAGAGCCATCTCCACCTCCTGCACGTTCAGGCCGTGATGGTGGTCGTGGTAACGGTAAACGCGACGGTCGTCGTGGTGGCGGTTTTGGCGGTGGTCGTCGTTTTGAAGGCGAAAGCAAGTTCAAACGTAATGATCGTGATGGCGGTGATCGTCGTCGTTTCGATGATAAACCACGTAAAGAAGGTAGTTTCGAAGATCGTCCACGTCGCGAGTTTAACTCAGACCGTCCACGTCGTGAATTTAATTCAGACCGTCCACGTCGTGAATTTAATTCAGACCGTCCAAAGCGCGAATTTGGTTCAGATCGTCCAAAGCGTGAATTCAACTCAGATAGTCCGCGTCGCGAATTTAATTCAGACCGTCCACGTCGTGAGTTTAATTCAGATAGTCCACGTCGTGAGTTTAATTCAGATAGTCCACGTCGTGAGTTTAATTCAGATCGTCCAAAGCGTGAATTTGGTTCAGATCGTCCAAAACGCGAATTTAATTCAGATCGTCCAAAGCGTGAATTTGGTTCAGATCGTCCAAAGCGTGAATTTAATTCAGATCGTCCAAAGCGTGAAGGCTTTGGTGACAAGCCACGTTTCAATATGAATGATGACAACCGTGGTAATCGTGCAGATTACAAACCTCGTTCATTCCGTGGAAACAGCGAGCACGGTTCAGATGATCGCGGACGTTCATCAGATCGTCGTCGTAAATTTAACGACTAATTAGATGTCTTTAAAAAAGCCAGTATTTATACTGGCTTTTTTATTATTTAAAATAAGTATTCTTAATTTTATTCAACAATTTTTAGACTTGCTTTTTTCTTTGGTTCAGGTTTTTCTTCTACAGTCTCTGTCTTAGCTTCAGTGTTAATATCAATATTGTCATATTCATTTGGATCAAAAAATAGACCTTGACCATTTTCTTTGGCATAGATACCAATTAATGCATAAAATGGTATAAAGATATTTTTCGAAACTCCCCCAAAACGTGCAGAGAAGGTAATAGCATCATTACTCATATAAAGCTGGTGAACCGCATGTGGTGCAGTATTTAAGACAATTTGTCCATCTTTTACAAACTGCAATGGAACATCTGTATTGGGCTGTGTTGCATCTACAAGTAAGTAAGGCGTCAAATGGTTATCGCAAATCCATTCATAGATTCCACGAGCGAGATACGGGCGTGTTGGGCTGAGTTGAGGCTCTTGTTCGGACATGTGCTTAATTCTCGGTGTTCTTTAAAAGATGATTGTAACGAGTTTTCTCTTGTAGAGTCATCGATTTAATAAAACTAGTACGATTAAAAATGCGCTGACAATATAGAAAAATAGCTCGGCACTGTGATGTAGGCAAGTGTACACCCATACTATTTAAACGTAATAACATGGGCGCAAGCATGCAGTCTAATGCCGAAAATGTTTCAGACATAAAGTAAGGAAAATGTTGAAATAATGGCGTTAAAGAAATAAGAGTGTTTCTTAGCTCAGTTTGTGCTTTTTCTTTTTCTTTTTGGTTTAAACTGTCAGGGTGTAAAAGCATGATGTCTGCAAGGCGAAACCAATCTTTTTCAAACCGCCAAATATACTGACGTTGTTCTGCTCTTTGTAATGGGCTATCCATAAAGAGTTTATTTTGACGATAACGATCATCTAAATATTCAGCAATAATGCTAGGCTGAAAGAGTTTTATGCCTTGGTCAAGTAAAACTGGGAGAGTATTGTAGGGATTAAGAGAGGCTAAATCTTCATCATCATAATCTGTTAAAATAAGTTGATGCTTAATTTCTTTTTCTGTAAGAATAAAACGCATCCAATGCGAGCGGAAATCATCTGCATGACTGAGTAAGGTGATTCCTTGGTGTTCAGATATTTCTAATGCCATGAATAGAGTGTAACCTTTACAGAATCAATAAGCATACTAAAATTACGTTTCAAACGCATCATGTTCATAACAGAATATATTTATTTTTATATAAAAAAACCTCGGATAATCCGAGGTTTTTTGTCCAATTCGGTAAACGAATTAACGTTTAGAGAATTGAGGACGCTTACGAGCTTTACGTAAACCAAGTTTCTTACGTTCAACTTCACGAGCATCACGAGTAACGAAACCTGCTTGACGAAGTGCTGGCTTTAAAGATTCGTCAGAAGCGATAAGCGCACGAGTGATCCCGTGACGAATAGCACCTGCTTGACCACCAATACCACCACCTTTAACAGTGATGTAAAGGTCATACTTTTCAGTCGCTTCTAAAAGCTCTAATGGTTGACGAACAACCATACGTGCTGTTTCACGACCAAAGTACTGTTCGATAGAACGGTTGTTAATAACGATTTTCCCTGTACCAGCAGATAGGAAAACACGTGAAGTTGCGGTCTTACGGCGACCTGTACCATAGTTTGTAGCCATGTGCTGTATCCCTTAGATGTCCAAAACTTGTGGCTGTTGAGCAGTATGAGGATGCTCGCTACCAGCGTACACTTTCATCTTCTTGATCATTGCATAACCAAGAGGGCCTTTTGGCAACATGCCTTTAACAGCGCGTTGGAAGATTTCTTCAGGTTTATGAGCAACTAATTTTTCGAAATTAGTTTCTTTTAAACCGCCTGGGAATTCAGTGTGGCGATAGTATTTCTTATTTAAAGACTTCTTACCAGTTACTTGAACTTGTTCAGCGTTAATTACAACGATGTAATCGCCTGTGTCAACGTGAGGAGTATAAGAAGTTTTGTGCTTACCGCGTAAACGACGAGCGATTTCAGTCGCTAAACGACCAAGAGTTTTGCCAGAAGCATCAACAACGAACCAGTCGTGTTGCGTTTCAGCAGGCTTTGCGCTGAGAGTTTTCATCTACTACATACCTATTATAGTTGGTTTGAACGTGAAAATGTCCAAACAAAAGAGAGTCGAGATTCTATGTTAAACGGTTAGAATGACAACATCATCAATATAAAATTGAGCGCACATTCTACCCGAATTAAAGTCTTTTAGAAAGTTATTTACATAAAATTCTTTTTTTTATTTCTATCATTTTATAAGTGAGTTTGTTGAAAATAATATCTTCATATAATAAGGTGAAAGCCTATAAGTCGGGGAGTTATAAGCGGGTGAGTATGTATCTTAAACCTTTATATGTGACCAGTGGCGAACCTGCAGGAATTGGACCTGACATTTGTTTAACACTCGCAAAACGTATAGATAAACGTCCAGTAGTCGTTTTTGCAGATATATTTTTGTTAGAGGCGCGTGCTCAGAAACTGAATTTAGATGTGAAATTGACACTATATGTCGGTCAGACGATCCCATCTGAAGAAAATGAATTGTATGTCGAGCATATTGCAGTAGCAATACCTGTCATAGATGGTGTATTAAATCCTAAAAATGCGCCTTATGTGATAGAGCAGCTTGAGCGCTCAGCACGATATGCTTTGGAAGAAAAAAGTGTGGGGGTGGCTACAGGACCTGTTCAAAAATCTGTGATTAATGACGCAGGTATTATATTTAGCGGTCATACTGAATATTATCAGGAAATTGCAGGTGTAGATCGTGTTGTAATGATGCTTGCAACGAAACAACTTCGAGTTGCTTTAGCAACAACACATTTGCCGTTAAAAGATGTTGCTAATTCGATTACAACAACGCGCTTGACTCAAGTGATTGATATTTTAATTCACGACTTAAAAGAAAAATTCAAAATTGATACCCCTCGTATTTTAGTTTGTGGTTTAAACCCGCATGCAGGAGAAGGTGGTTATTTAGGTACAGAGGAAATTGAAATTATTGACCCCTTACTTAAAAAATACCAATCAGTGGGTGAACAAGTGAGCTTAAGTTTGCCTGCAGATACATTATTTACACCATCACACTTAAAAAATGCAGATGCTGTTTTGGCAATGTACCATGATCAAGGTTTACCTGTGTTAAAATCGCAAGGTTTTGGTGAAGCAATTAATACTACTTTAGGGCTTCCTTTTATTCGTACTTCTGTTGATCACGGTACCGCATTAACATTAGCTGGTACAGGTCAGGCAAAAGCCTCGAGTTTACATGTAGCTGTAGATCTTGCTTTACAGCTAGCATCTTCAAAATAATTTGTCGGAATGAGTGTATGTATCAGATTAATGCCTTAAACCCAAAAGAAGAGGGGCATAAGGCACGTAAGCGTTTTGGGCAAAACTTCTTACATGATCAACGTGTTATTGCTAAAATTGTTCGTTCAGTGAATCCACGAACAGGCGATAACCTTGTAGAAATTGGCCCAGGTCTAGCTGCGCTTACATCACCACTTATTGGTGAGTGTGATGCACTGACTGTTGTTGAGTTGGACCGAGATTTGGCTGCGGGGTTGCCTGAGCGAGTACCACATCCAGAGCGCTTAACCATTGTAGAAGCAGATGCATTGAAATATGATTTTAATCAGCTTTTAAAAGACGATAAGCCTTTACGTATTGTTGGTAACCTTCCATATAATATTTCTACGCCTTTACTTTTTCATCTTTTGGAGTTTGGAAGTAAAGTTAAAGATATGCATTTCATGCTACAAAAGGAAGTGGTCGATCGTATTACAGCAAAACCGAATACGAAAGAATATGGCCGTTTATCTGTGATGATTCAATATTACTGCGCAGCGACTTATTTATTTGAAGTGCCTGCAGGTTCATTTAATCCGCCGCCAAAGGTTACGAGTGCGGTATTTCGCTTAGAGCCATATGACCAAAAACCAATTGTTGCAAAAGATGAAAAAGCATTATCTAGATTGGTGAGTCATGTTTTTACACAGCGTCGTAAAACTCTGCGTAATAGTTTAAAAGGAATGCTAAGTGATGATGCCTTTGAAAAAGCAGGTATTGATCCTATGGCTAGACCTGAAACACTGACACTTGCTCAGTTCGTTGCATTGTCAGACCAAATGGTGGCATAAAATGAATAAGGCGAAGCGTTTTCACTATGTAGTTGGTGATGTTCAAGGTTGTTTTGGAGCATTACAGAAACTATTGGAAACCATAAATTTTGATACAGAAAAAGATTTTATTTGGTTTGCTGGTGACCTCGTAGCACGTGGAGAGAATTCCTTAAAAACGCTTCGCTTTATTAAATCTATGGTTGAAAAAAAATGTGCTGCTACGGTACTTGGAAACCATGATCTCACATTAATTGCATGTGCGCGAGGTATAAAAAAAGCAAAAACCAAAGATAAAATTCATGACATCTTAGAAGCGAAAGACTGTGATGAACTGATTGATTGGCTTAGACATCAACCTTTATATTTAGCTTTAAATGATACCGCAATCATGACACATGCAGGTATTCCACATATTTGGAATATTCAGCAAGTAGAAAACTATGCAATTGAAGTTGAAAAGGTCTTGAGGGATAAAAATTGGAAAAATGTGGATACATTCTTAAAGGAAATGTATTCAAATGAGCCTGATATTTGGTCTGATCATTTAACAGGTCAAACACGTCTGCGTATAATCGTAAACTATTTAACTCGAATGCGTTTGATTGATATAGAAGGCAGATTAGATTTTCATTTCAAAGAAGGTTTAAATGATCCAATGCCTCAAGGTTTTGCACCTTGGTTCTCTATTAAAGGAAAGATAGAAAAGACACATCAGATTTTCTTTGGTCATTGGGCAGCTTTGGAAGGAGAAACTCATCATAAAATGATTCATAATGTAGATGGGGGCTGTGTTTGGGGTGGGCATATGATTGCTTATCGCTTAGAAGATCAACATGTGTTCAGAGTAAAAAATTTAATCGAATAATAGTTAATCCTCATTAATACTATATAAACCCGAATCCTGTTTAAGCCGAAGCATTCATCACTTGAATGTTTGGCTTATTTACATGACAAATCTGATAAGCACATAAAGATGAATAGATTCCAGATAAATAGCCTTGAATACTTCTAGCCTTACTTGTGACTAAATTGTATTTTCCTTTAAGTAAACTGAATAAAGTTTCAATCTTATTTCGTTGCTTTAAATGATGCTGATGTATCTTAGATATTTGAAGAACCTGCATATTTTTGCGATGGTAAGTCACTAAATCAATGTCTTGTAACTTCAGTTTCTCTTTGAGATCATGGCTAATATAGCCACGATCTGCATAGATGGTTGCTTTAAGCCCTTTAACTAGTTCTTCTACCATTTTAATATCTGCAACATGTCCATTTGATAAAGTTGTACTGACCATATCCCCATCAGCATTCATTGCCACATGTAGCTTGCAGCCAAAGAACCAACCCATAGAGCCTTTACCTCGTGTTGCAATATCTGATAAAGACTTATGGCGAGCAATTCGCTGGTTTTTGCATACAGGTAGTGTCGTTGAATCAATCCATAAATAATTACACTGATGATCTGCCATCAGTGCTGTATGTAAAGCATGTAACGCAAGCTGATGGGTATTGATCAAATATATTAATCTTTGGTAACAAGGTAATTCTTTAAAGTACTGTCTTTGATGAATTTTTAATGAAAAGAAAAAGGCTTTAAAGTGGTTAAATTGAGAATTTTTATAATAAATTGCGATAAATATAGTCAAACAATCAAAAATATAAGACAATTTAAAAATGAGTTATTCAGAACATTTTAGACGAAAAGTGATAGCGAAGCTTGAGGAAGGATATTCCATACGAGCGGTATCGACACAATTTGAAATTGATAAAAATACAATTTTGAGCTGGAAAAAACGAATTGAGGTTAAAAGAACTCGCCCACGCAAACCTTTTA
>NZ_VTDQ01000038.1 GCF_015627175.1 Acinetobacter pollinis
AGCAGACACACAGGAGTTACTAGAACATCATGGGCATCAGATTTTATGGTTACCGCCTTATAGCCCTGATTTGAATTCTATTGAAAAGACTTGGGCATGGATTAAGAAAAAGAGAAAAGAATGGCAAGAGGATTGTATTGATCGACTCTTTCAGATGTTTTTTCATTTTTGTATGAGTAATTAGATTGTTTGACTATATAGGCTGTATGGGATTTAGAAACCCTGAAACTGGACAACATCAATGGACTTTAAATGAAGAGAAAACAAGGTCGGTCATTAAATATGGGTTAGAACAGGGTATTAATTTTTTCGATTTCGATACAGCTATTGCATATCAAAACGGTTCTAGTGAGCGTTATCTTGGTAAAGCTACACGAGATATGGCAAAGCGTGAAGATATTATTATAGCTACAAAATTTTTACCACGTACGCCACAGCAAATTGAATCTGGGATTTCAGGTAAAGAGGCTATTACACAATCTTTAAATCAAAGCCTGAAAAATCTCGGTACAGATTATATTGATCTCTTTATCTATCATATTTGGGACTATAACACCCCGATTATTGATGTCTTAACAGCACTGCATGAAGCCGTATGTTCTGGAAAAGTAAGATCAATTGGTATTTCAAACTGCTATGCTTGGCAACTGGCGCAAGCAAATACTTTGGCAAAAATGGAGCGCTTAACACCTTTTGTGTCTGCCCAAAGCCACTATAATTTAATTATGCGTGAAGATGAACGTGAACTTTTTCAACTTTGCCATGAAGAACAAATAGCACTCACACCATGTAGTCCTCTTGCAAGTGGTCGTCTATGTCGTAATAGAACGATACAAACACATCGATTAGAACATGATGATTATGCAAGAATGAAGTATGATCATACACACTTACAAGATCAGATCATTATTGACCGTGTTGAAGAGCTTGCACATAAGTATCACGTTTCTATGACCGAAATTTCGCTTGCTTGGTTATTAACTAAGGTAACTGCACCTGTCATGAGTATTACTCAGATACACCAAATAGATGCTGCTATTCATGCAACTGAATTAAAACTCAAACCAGAAGATCTATCTTACTTAGAAGAAAAATACCAACCAAATGCACTATCTGGGATAATGGCTCAAAATACACAATATACAAAGGATCAAAAATAAGTTTGGACAAAATAAGGTAAGGTGAAAAGTAATAATTTATAAACTAAACTAACTTTAAAAGTATTCACTTAAAAAATTATTTACAGCTAAATATAACTTACCAAATTTAAATATAAAAAAGCCTATCAATTAATTTGATAGGCTTAGCATTCGACAGTTTAGCATATTTTATAACGGTCTAATATTTTCTGCTTGTAGCCCTTTTTGACCTTGAGAAACAGTAAATTCAACCTGCTGTCCCTCAGTTAAACTTTTAAAGCCATCAGATTGAATATTTTTAAAATGAGCAAATACATCTTGTCCATTTGAAGTTTGAATAAACCCAAAGCCTTTAGTATCGTTAAACCATTTAACAATACCAACTTGTACATTTGACATATATATGTCCTCTTTCTAGTAAAAGAACTAGAAAATTGAAATTCAAATTAGAAACGTAGAACTGTAATATTAATATTAGATACTGCGTAATACTTATAATGAGAAACAAAATTCTAGTGAGTAGAAATACAATTTAAAAAACTGTATTTGTGAATTAGATTAATTTATACATTTGATTAAATGAGGTATAAAAACTTTTTCCATCTAAATTTAAGCTAATTTCCTGACCAGACTCTAGAAGAACTTTTTTTCCAACTTCTACATTCATAAATCCAGCAGTAGTATTTTGTCGCTTTTCATTAGGGATAATTTTTACATTAATTTCATCGCCATTTATGGCAATAGCTATACGATTTACAATTTTTTCCAAGATATACCAATTCATGCACATTTCAAAGCATGTGCTATTTTAGTAATAGTTAAATACTGTTTAAAAGTTGTCAATTTAAAAAACAAATACATCAGTCATTTGAAGAGCTTTAGCTCGTTCTGTAAGACCACTCTATAGAGTAAGTTCAACGAAAGCAATTAAATTTACACAAATAATGTAAGCAAGACTATAGTAGTGAGATAGCCTATTATTTAACTTAATAAGAAACAATAAGCTTTATCTCAAACGCTATTATTAACAAATATATTTTAAATAATGCTGCAATACTAAAACTGTATTTAACATCAATTCTTTAATTTTTTTATAGATAAGCGGATTGTTTTAAAGTTATAAAGGTACAATACCTTTATAACTTTAAAAATAAAATTACTTTCCTATACAGAATGATCCAAATATTTCACCCAACAAATCATCTGCACTAAAATCACCTGTAATTTCTCCCAAAGCATTTTGTGCCAACCTTAAAGATTCAGCGACCAATTCACCTGCATTAAATTCTGTCAGTTGCTCACGTGCTTCTTCTAAATAAGCTTGTGTCCGTCTCATCGCGTCTATATGGCGTGTTCTTGCAATAAAGGTATCTTCTTCTGGTTGAAAACCTGCATGCGCTGTAATCGCATCTATAAGCGTTTGAACACCTATTTGCTCTTTTGCAGAAATAGAAATATGCCTAAAACCATGATAGTCCACTAAGGTTGCTGTACTCTGTGTGAGGTCACATTTGTTGCCAATTAAAATAAGTCTTTTAGGGGTCTGATATTCAGCAAAATAATGTTCCGCCAATGCCAAGGGTTCATCATCTTCATTCAGATCATAAACAAGTAGCAATAAATCTGCTTGGCTAATTTCTTTAATTGCGCGTCGAATACCTTCTTGTTCTACAATGTCACCCGTCTCTCGCAAACCTGCCGTATCTGTAAGCGTAATTGGGAGCCCACCTAAAGTAATTTTTTCATGTAGAACATCACGTGTTGTGCCTGCAATATCTGTCACAATTGCACGATCATTTCCTGCCAGTGCATTTAATAAACTAGACTTTCCTGCATTCGGTTTACCTGCAATAACAACCTGTAAACCTTCTCTCAGCAATTGACCTTGACGTGCCGACTGTTGAACCTGCTTTACTGAATCTTGTACTTCATCAAGTAGGTTTAATATTTTACCATCTGCTAAAAAATCAATTTCCTCTTCTGGGAAATCAATTGCAGCCTCTACATGTAATCGTAAGTGTATTAATCTTTCAAGTACAGCGTTTACTTTATTAGAAAATGTACCTTGTAATGATCTTACAGCAGAACGTGCTGCTGCTTGCGAAGTCGCATCAATTAAATCAGCAATCGCTTCTGCCTGTACCAAATCGAGTTTACCATTTTCAAAAGCACGCATCGAAAACTCACCAGCTTTGGCAGCAATCGCGCCTAGCTCAAATAGCCTTTGTAACAATGCATTTTGTACTACAGGGCCTCCATGGCCTTGAATTTCCACAACATCCTCTCCTGTAAATGAATGAGGATTCGGAAAACAAATAAGTAGGCCTTCATCTAATACACTCTCATTTTTATCTAAGAATTGCCTAAAACCTGCCATGCGTGTTTTAGGTAATTTCTTATCTGACAATGCTTCTGCAATTGAGTAGGCCTGAGGACCAGATAAACGAATAACACCAACACCACCACGACCTGGAGGGGTTGCAATTGCCGCGATCGTTGTTTGGTTGTATATCATTATTCATCCTTTTTCAGTTCAACAGTACAATAAAAAAACCGCTTAAGTATTTTACCTTAAGCGGTTTAGTTTAGCGTAATTTATCTCGTAAATTAGCCTGTTGCTTTTTTCTCACGATCTTTTTTTACACTTTGAGCAATAAACCATTGCTGCAAGATAGTAATACTGTTGTTCACAATCCAGTAGAGTACAAGACCCGCAGGGAAGAACAACATAAATACAGTGAAAATAATAGGCATTAAGCGGAATACTTTCGCTTGCATTGGATCTGCAGGTTGTGGATTCAGCATTTGCTGACCAAACATTGTCGCCCCCATGATTAATGGTAAAATAAACCATGGATCCATTGCAGATAAATCTTGTATCCAAGCCAACCAAGGTGCATGACGAAGCTCAACACTTTCCATTAACACCCAGTAAAGCGCTAAGAAAATTGGCATTTGTAAAAACATAGGTAAACAACCAGACAATGGGTTTACACCTTCGCGTTTATACAGCGCCATCATCTCTTGAGAGAAGCGCATACGGTCTTCACCGAACTCTTCTTTCATGCGTTGCATTTCAGGTGCAATAACACGCATTTTTGCCATTGAGCGATAACTTTTAGCAGAAAGTGGCCATAAAATTAACTTAACAACAACTGTTAATAAGATAATCGACCAGCCCCAGTTACCTACAAGCTTATGGAATGTTTCTAGACCTAGGAACAATAATTTTGCAATTGGCCATAACCAACCATAATCTACAGTTTGGTTCAAACCTACAGCCAAATCTTTTAATTCAGACTGAATTTTAGGACCTGAGTAGAATGTCGCATCTACTTCCATTGCTGTACCTGCAGGCACAGTAATAGTAGGTGAGGTAAAACCAATGATATTCATATGGTCAGGTGATTTACGAGATTGTAAATCTGCTGTATACGGTTGACCATTTGCTTGGCTTAATTTTAGTGTTCCAGGAATCCAAGCACTTACAAAGTAGTGCTGAACAACAGCAACCCAACCACCTTTTGCCTGAACATTTAACTTTTCATCATTAAAGTCAGCAAATTTTAATTTATTGTAATGTTCATCTGGCGTACCCCATGCACCACCAAGATATGTTCCTAACTGGAAAATACCTTGACTTGATTTACCTGGGTCTACAGTATCATCACGTTTTATTTGTCCAAAGAATTGGCCCTGCCAATTTTGTTGGCTACGGTTAATTACTTTGTAATCAACACGAATCGGATATTGACCTTCAGTAAACGTAAATGTTTTTACAATCTCTACACCATTGGTTGTTTTATATACCATTGGGATAGAGATTGCTTTCTCTGCTTGGCCATTTTTACCATTTACTGCTTTAGCATCAGCTAAAGAATAGTTGGTTTTTTCAATTTCAAATGATGGACGACCTGATGCACTGCTATCTGGTCCATTTGCACCAATCAATCCAGACTGAGCAACATACGTGCGATCTTTATCGCTTTCAAGCATCACAAAAGGTTGATTGCTATTTTTGCTTGAGTCATGATTTAACAACTCAAGACGAACAATATCTCCACCCTTTGGATTAATCCATAAACGATATAAATCAGTTTGAACAGCTATCAGTTTTTGATCTGATGTAGTTGTTGCATTATTTGTTTGCGGTGCAGTGGCATTACTTGCCTGCGGTACATCTGTTGCCACAGTATTTTGACTATTTGGCAAATCAGCAGACACGTCATGAGCAGCAACAGCAGCAGTATTTTGTTGTACAGCTGTGTTTGTAGTATGACCATAGTCCTTTTGCCAAGCCAAAACAAGTAAATACGCGGTAACCAGCATGGCTCCGAGAATCGCAAACCTGGCCCATTTTTGCATAGCTATGACCCCAAGTGGTTAGAATGATGTTGATTCATAAAATGCTCACGAAAGGGTACAGCAACGTGATGCATTTGAGAACTGATTTGCCGAAATGAAATAAAACGAATTGCTTTTTTGGGTATTGGATCATAGCCTGAACCTCCCCAAGGATGACAACGACATATTCGCTTAAAAGCGAATACACTCCCTTTGAGAGCACCGTGATAATGAAGGGCTTCAATAGTGTATTGAGAGCAAGTAGGAATATAACGACAGCGAGGTCCAATGAGAGGACTAATAACAATCTGATAAAAGCGAACCAACCAATGTAATAGTTTAACCATTGGTCACCTCTACTTTGGTGGGATAGTAGTCGTATTATTATGTCGCTTTTTAGATAAGCGTTGTAATTTATGCCAAGCAGACGCTAATTGTTGATGTAAGTCTTCATTACTCACACTTTCAATTCCTTTTTTTGGCATGACTACAATATCGAGTAAATCAATATTATGATGATTTAAACGAAAACTCTCTCGAGCAATACGTTTTATTCGATTTCTTTCATGCGCTCGACGAACCTTTTTCTTTGCAACTATGATACCTAAGCGAGTTTGCTCTTGAGATCGAATTGCAAGAAAAAGAAAATGGGGTTGATGCACTTTAAGAAGCGCATCATCGAATACACTCTTGTAATCGGCGGCACAGCGTATTCGCTTTTCTGTGCCGAAACTATAAAGTGTCATACACCCAAAGTCGATGAAGCGTTAACAATTATACTGTTAAGCTATGACGGCCTTTTGCACGGCGACGAGCTAATACTTGACGACCAGCTTTAGTAGCCATACGAGCACGGAAACCATGAACGCGTTTACGCTTTAATTCAGATGGTTGAAATGTACGTTTCATATCGAAACTCCAAAATTGATCTATCTTAAAGGTTCGCGATTTTATTGTGCATTGAACATTATGTCAACGATTTTAAGTGAAAAACAGAAATTAATCTTGTATATAAAGATTAATTTTTAGATCTAAAACAATATAAAAAGTAAGTAACCACAAAGATTCTTATTTATAAACAGTTTTATCATCAAACTTATCCACAGTTTTATAACTTTTCAAATTTATTAAATTTAAATTTAAATTCATTCATTTATCCACAGCTCATTGCTCGCTTATATATAAATTCAAATTTATAAATTTAAATTTATTATTATTAGGAAGCAATTTTTCTGTATATAAGTCATATTTAATATTTAAAAACAATGTTTTATATTGTGGATAAGATTGTTATTAAGAGTTTATAGAATTGTGGATAAATTTACTATATATTTTATCCACAGCTTGTGGTTAACTTTATCCACAACGTCATTTTGTGAATTAAAAGTAATTTTTTAAGGATAAAATATGAAAATTTTTATGACATATGTGGATAACTTGGCTAAAATAGCGATCCCTCAATAAAGGGGGTATGTATTTAAATTTAAAAATTAGGGGTCTCACATGCTTTGGACACAATGTCTAGCTCGTTTACGCGAGGAGTTATCTGATAATGTCTTTGCAATGTGGATTCGACCACTGGTGGCAGAAGAGCGCGAGAACACATTATTTTTATATGCGCCTAATCCCTATTGGACACGGTATATTAAAGAACATCATTTTGAGTTAATTTCAATTTTAGCTGAACAACTTTCAGAAGGTAGAGTTCAAAAGGTTGAAATTATAGTTGATTCAAGACCTGGCGCAATATTAAAAGCGAGTGAACAACCCGCAACAACAACTTCTGCGTTAGAAAAACCGAGTCAGCCTAAGGTGAGTTCTCAGCCTAAAGAAAAAAAAGAATCACCTCCAATAAATAAATCAACCTCCGCTAAGAAAAGACAACTTAATCCCTTATTTACTTTTTCGTCCTTCGTTGAAGGCCGTTCAAATCAAATGGCTGCAGAAACTTGTCGTAAAGCACTTACACATCTTGGAGAATCTCAGCATAATCCGCTATTTTTGTATGGTCCTACTGGATTAGGAAAAACGCATTTGATGCAAGCTGTTGGAAATGCATTATTGCATGTGAAACCCAATGCGAGAGTCATGTATATGACTGCTGAAAGTTTCGTACAAGACTTTGTAAGTTCTTTGCAAAAAGGGAAAGTTGAAGAGTTTAAGAAAAATTGTCGCTCTTTAGATTTGTTACTGGTCGACGATATTCATTTACTCGCTGGTAAAGAGGCGAGCTTGGTTGAGTTTTTTTACACATTTAATGCTTTACTGGATGAGTCCAAACAAATTATTTTAACGTCAGACCGTTATCCTAAAGAATTAACAGAATTGGATCCTCGATTAGTTTCTAGATTTTCATGGGGACTTTCGGTAGGAGTTGAGCCACCTGATATTGAAACTCGTATCGAAATTCTATTGAAAAAAGCAGAAAGTACAGGTGTGGACTTACCGCGCAACTGTGCATTATTTATTGCCCAACAGGTTGTGGCAAATGTACGAGAGCTCGAAGGTGCACTTAACAAAGTTGTCGCTATTGCACGCTTTAAAGGGTCATTGATTGATTTAGATGTTGTAAGAGAATCATTAAAGGACGTATTGGCTATTCGAGCACGTACAATTAGTACAGAAAATATACAACGAGTTGTAAGTGAGTACTTTAGAGTACCGTTAAAAGAGTTGATTGGTCCTAAACGTACACGTATTTATGCAAGGCCTCGTCAATTGGCTATGGGCCTATCTAGAGAGCTCACAGGTGATAGTTTCCCTGAAATTGGTATGGCATTTGGTGGGCGAGATCATAGTACTGTCATGCATGCATGTGAAAAAGTGTTAAGCTTAAGGGAAGCAGATCCAATTTTTGATGAAGACTACAAAAATTTGCTTAGACTACTACAAAGTTAAAACTTCATTATTCAACTTGAAAACGCTATATTTGCATCTCATTATTTAAGATTGCATTGTGTTTAGCAATTCACCCTATTTTTTAAAATACCTGTTTAGAGGAATGCGCTGTGCGTTTAAAAATTGCGAAAGAGAGTTTACTTAATATCTTATCTCATGTTGTTGGTGTAGTAGAACGCCGCCATACTTTAAATATTTTATCCAATGTCAAAATTCAAGCATCGCAAGAAGCATTAACAATTACTGGTTCAGATTTAGAGGTTGAATTGGTAGCAAGTATGCCGTTTGTAAATGGTGCATGTATCCAAGCTGGTGAAACTACTGTGCCAGCAAGAAAGTTAATGGATATTTGTAAGTCTTTACCTACTGCAGCCTTGGTAGATTTGCAGATTACCGAAGATCAACGTTGTATTTTAAAATCTGGAAATAGTAGATTTGTTCTTGGTACTTTGCCAGCAGAAGACTATCCGTTACTTACTACTGAAACTACGCAAGGTACTCAAGTTCAAGTTACGCAAAGAGAGCTAAAACGCTTATTTGAGAAAACCGCTTTTGCTATGGCTGTTCAAGACGTAAGATTCTATTTAACAGGTACCTTACTTGAAATAGATACACAACAATTGCGTGCTGTGACAACGGATGGGCATCGTCTTGCGATGTGTGAAACGAATGCGCAGTCAACAGCGACACAAGCATTACAAGCTATTGTTCCAAGAAAGGCTGTAGCGGAATTACAGCGTTTGTTGAGTGTAGAAGATGAAGCATTAACTGTTCTCATTGGTCGTGAGTTGTTAAATGTGACTATTGGTATGCCAAGTCGAGATAAAGAGCAAGGTGAGGTTACCGTTCGATTTACTACAAAATTAATTGACGGCAAATTCCCTGATTATCGTCGTGTTATTCCACGTGGTGGGGATAAAACAGTGACAATAGGCCATGATGTTTTCAAACAATCTTTGCAACGTGTTGCAATTTTAAGTAATGAAAAATTACGCGGCGTGTTTCTAAATTTTTATACAGACACTTTGCAACTTCGTGCAAATAACCCTGAACAAGATGAAGCAATTGAAGATCTTGCTATTGAATATCAACATAATAGTTTAGAGATGTCTTTCAATGCACAATATCTGTTAGATGTATTGGGTGCTTTAGATGGTGATGATGTCTCTATGACAATGACCGAAGCAAATCAATCTGTACTCGTGCAAGACTTACAACATCAAGATCAGGTTTATGTTGTGATGCCGATGCGCGTTTAGATATTTATAGAGTAAATTATGTATTTAACACGTCTACATATCGAACGTGTGAGAAATTTAGAAACGGTTGCAATGCAAAAATTGCAGCCGTTTACTGTTTTATATGGTGAAAATGGTTCAGGTAAAACTTCTGTTCTAGAAGCAATTCATATTCTTGCAACGGGTAGATCTTTTAGAACACATATTCCAAAGAACTATATCCAATATGAAGTAAATGATGCACTTATATTTGCCCAAACTGAAGAGGACAAGTTGGGCGTACAAAAGTTTATTTCTGGTGAACAAACAATAAAGATAAATGGTGACCATATTGCTACACAAGGGCAATTAGCACAAAAGCTTCCTTTACAACATATTGACCCTCTAAGTACGGACATCATTGATCATGGTGCAAAACCAAGACGACAGCTCTTAGATTGGTTAATGTTCCACGTGGAACCTGAGTTTTATAAAATATGGCAATTATATTCACGCGCATTAAAACAACGAAATACCTTATTAAAAAGTCAAAAAAATATTTCACTGGCTTTAATTGAACCTTGGAATAATCTCCTTTCAGAATATGGAGAGGTTTTACATGCTCAGCGTGAAAGTGTGGTAGAAAAGTGGCAAGTTTTTTTTCAAGATATTGTGAAACAATTACTGCCAGATTTAGAGTTGAAATTAGAATATCAAGCAGGGTTTTCGCTACAAAATACACTACTACAAAGTCTTATAAATCATCATACTAGAGACTGCGAAAGACGTTATACAGAATACGGACCGCATCGAGCTGATTTAAGATTAAAAACAGCAAGAGGAGATGCAGACGTCATACTTTCTCGAGGGCAAAAGAAGTTATTAATTATTGCTTTAAAGTTATCTCAGATAGCGATGCTACATGCGTGTAACAAGGAAACTGTGGTATTATTAGATGATTTGACGGCAGAATTAGATCAATCGGCGCAAAGGCGTCTATTATCGCATTTAAGCGAACTTGGCAGTCAGGTGTTTTTAACAACTTTAGATCATAAAAGCGTAGAAAGACACTTGGATGAATTATCTATTTCGTATCAATTATTTAATGTAGCCAACGGCGTTGTTCAATTAATGAATAATGCGAATGTTGAATAATCATTATTGTATTATGACTAGGGAGAAACCATGGATTCAGAGTCTCAATCTGCTTCTCAAACAGAACTAAACAATGAAAAGGCTTATGATTCCTCTAGCATTAAGGTATTACGTGGCCTAGATGCAGTTCGTAAACGTCCTGGAATGTATATCGGTGATACCGATGATGGGACTGGTTTACATCACATGGTTTTTGAAGTTGTAGATAATGCAATTGATGAAGCATTGGCTGGTCATTGTGATGAAATTATTGTTAAAATTCATGAAGATGAATCGTTAAGTGTTTCTGATAACGGTCGTGGTATTCCTACAGATATTCATCCTGAAGAGGGTGTATCAGCAGCAGAAGTAATTTTAACGATTTTGCATGCTGGTGGTAAATTTGACGACAACAGCTATAAAGTCTCTGGTGGTCTACACGGTGTAGGCGTATCTGTGGTTAATGCTTTATCGAGTAAACTACAGTTGACCATTCATAGAGCTGGCCAAATCCATGAGCAAGAATATCATCATGGTGTGCCACAACAACCACTTGAAGTGATTGGAACAACAGAAAAAACAGGAACAACAGTTCGTTTTTGGCCAAGTGCAGATACCTTTAGCCAAACAATTTTTAATGTAGACATTCTCGCACGTCGTTTGCGTGAACTTTCATTTTTAAACTCTGGCGTACGTATTATTTTAATTGATCAGCGTGTCAATTTAGAATACGCATATGATTATGAGGGTGGTCTTGCTGAATTTGTAAAATACATTAATCAAGGTAAAACGCACCTGAATGATATTTTCCATTTTAATACAGAATCAGACCAAGGTATTTCGGTTGAAGTTGCTTTGCAATGGAATGACTCTTACCAAGAAAATGTAAAATGTTTTACAAATAATATTCCACAAAAAGATGGTGGTACGCATTTAGCAGGCTTTCGTGCAGCACTAACTCGTGGCTTAAATAGTTATTTAGATAAAGAAAATATTCTTAAAAAAGAAAAAGTGAATGTATCGGGAGATGATGCGCGTGAAGGTTTAACCGCCATTGTTTCTGTAAAAGTTCCTGATCCAAAATTTTCATCGCAAACCAAAGAAAAGTTGGTTTCTAGCGAAGTTAAACCTGCTGTAGAGCAGGCAATGAACAAATCTTTTTCTGAATATTTATTGGAAAATCCTGCAGCCGCAAAATCGATTGCAGGAAAAATTATTGATGCAGCCCGTGCACGAGACGCAGCTCGAAAAGCACGTGAAATGACACGTCGTAAAAGTGCACTGGATATTGCAGGTCTTCCTGGTAAGTTGGCAGATTGCCAAGAGAAAGATCCAGCATTATCTGAAATCTACTTGGTGGAAGGTGACTCTGCTGGTGGTAGTGCAAAACAAGGTCGTAACCGTAAGATGCAGGCGATTTTACCGTTAAAGGGTAAAATTCTAAATGTTGAGCGTGCTCGATTTGACAAAATGATTTCTAGTCAAGAAGTAGGGACACTTATTACAGCATTGGGCTGTGGTATTGGTCGCGAAGAATATAACCCAGATAAACTGCGTTATCATAAAATTATTATTATGACGGATGCCGATGTCGATGGTTCACACATTCGTACCTTACTTTTAACTTTCTTCTTCCGTCAAATGCCTGAGTTGGTTGAACGTGGAAATATTTATATTGCACAGCCACCTTTATTTAAGTTAAAGAAAGGTAAGAATGAGCAGTATATGAAAGACCAAGATGAATTGGATACTTTCCTTATTTCAAATGCGATTGACGACCTATCATTACATATTCATTTAGATTCTCCTGCAATTACAGGTGAAGCATTAGCAAAAGTTATTAGTGATTATCAGATTTCTCAAAAAAGTTTGGCTCGTTTAACTCAGCGCTATCCTGCAAGTGTATTAGATGCACTTTTAGGATTAGAAGCTTTTAAAGTAGATCAGAACCATAATATTGATTATGTAAATGATTGGGCAGAGCAACTTAAGAAAGCTGTAGAGAAAAATCAAGAAAGTTTAAGACCTGAAATTTCTTTAGAAGCGTTTGAAAGAGAAGATGCGAATGGTACGAAGTCTGTACATTACTGGCCACGTATTACGGTATATGTGCATAACTTACCACAGCATTATTTATTAGATGCAGGTTTACTCAATTCTAGTGAATATGCTCGATTACTTAAAAACTCAGCCAGTTGGTTCAATCTTTTAGAAAGCGGCGCTTATCTTCAAAAAGGTGAGAAACAGATTCAGGTTTCGGATTTTCATCAAGTTTGGCAAAATATCTTACAAGACTCTCGTCGCGGTATGATGATTCAGCGTTATAAAGGGTTAGGTGAAATGAATGCCGACCAGCTATGGGAAACAACTATGGATCCTGAAAATCGTCATATGCTTCAAGTAACGATTGATGATGCAATAGAAGCTGATCGTATGTTTAGTTGTTTAATGGGCGATGATGTGGAACCACGTCGTGCGTTTATTGAAGAAAATGCACTAAATGCAGATATTGATGCATAATATGATGGCATAAAAAAAGCACTCTAATTAGAGTGCTTTTTTTATATATGACTTATTGGACAGCAGTTAAGATACTTGATGCAAATACATAGCCAATGCCAACCAATAGGGCAATCCAAATAAACGCACCTACAATATTGTACATAAGGAACATGAAATAATTCATGCCTGTCGACCCTGCAGCGAATGGTGCAAATGAGCGAGCAAATGGAATAAATCGAGCCAAAAGAATCGTTTTACCACCATGTTTTGCAAAATATGCTTCAGTTTTATGTAAATATTCTTTTTTAACGAAACGAGAATTTGAATGAATAATTCGGTTACCAGAGACTTTACCAATATGATAATTAACAATATAACCGAGTGCAGCAGCAACGAATAAAAGAAGAATCATATAGTTTAAATTAAGGACGGGTGTGGTCGCACATAAGGCGCCAATGGTCAGTAATAAACTATCCCCTGGAAGGAAAAACATGAAAATAAATGCAGTTTCTGCAAAAATAATTAAAAATAAAATAGCATAAATCCACACACCATATTCTTGAACCAAGACAGGTAAGTAGTTTTCAAAACTAAGAATAAAATCAAAAAAACTCATCGGGGGTACGTTCCCACTTTTATTTACATAATATTCCACTGAAAAAGCAACATAGGATTGATGTTGCACGCAACTTGCTCAAAATAATTCTAGCATAGATTATTTGAAACTGAGTCAAACTTAGTAGATATATCTAGATAAGCCTAATAAATCAAACAAAATGATAAAAATTAATATAAAAATAAAGAGAGTGAGTTAATTTCACAAAATCTTTATGGGTCTATATTGTATTTTAAAATCGAGAAAGGATAAATGATGCAGTTTTTAATAAAAATAGCTGTGATAACTAGCTTATTTACAAGTGGAGTTCTCTTTGCAGCTGACTTATCCACAGATATGGAGGGGTTATCAACAAGTTATACGCAATTTCAAAAAACGGAAAATAACCAAGATGCAATTGCTGCTTTAGAACAGATGGAAGCGTATGCAACAGATGCAAAGAATAGCATTCCTATGAAACTCATGAATGAGCCTGAAAATAGCCCTGAGGTGAAATCTTACTTTAAAACTTTAAATGCCTTAATTACAGAAATTCAAAGAGCTGAAGATTTCGTAAAGAATCATCAGTTAACACAAGCTAAAGAATGCTCAAAAGAAATAGATCGAATTATGAAATTTGGACATTATTCATTTAGATAATAAAAAAGAGATGCTCTGTATTGAGCATCTCTTTAGATCTGTCTACTCAGATATCTCTTCTTCTAACTCTTCAAGCTCCATCATTTGTTCTAGAAGAGTTTCCTCATTTTTTCCTAATTCACTTTTTAAAATAGATTGCTCATCCATTATTTTAAGCAATTCTTCTTTACGCTCTGCATCGTAAAGAGTAGTGTCTGTAAGTTGTACTTCAATCGCTTGTAGTTGCTCTTGCAATTTGGTGATCTTTTTTTCAACTTTCTCAATGTTCTTTCGAAGTGGTCGTGTTTGCTCGCGCTTTTTTGCAGCAGCTTTTCTTTGTGCCTCTTTATCGACTTTGCTTGGTGTACTTTTCGCATCTACTGCATTTTGAGCATTCATTTGTTGCTGACGTGCTTCGCGTAACCATTTGGCATATTCAGTTAGATCACCATCAAAATTTTGACATTCTCCAGCATGTACCAAAATAAGGTCATCACAGACACTTGAGATAAGTTGGCGTTCATGTGAAACCAGTACGACAGCGCCATCAAAGTCTTGTAAGGCCATCGTAAGTGCATGGCGCATATCTAAGTCTAAATGGTTCGTTGGCTCATCGAGAATGAGTACATTTGGACGTTGCCAAACAATTAAAGCTAAAGCAAGTCTAGCGCGCTCTCCTCCTGAAAAGTTTTCGCATACGGTGTCCATTCGTTCACCACTAAATCCAAAACTGCCTAGAAAAGATCTTAAAGAGGCTTCGCTAATTTTAGGGTCTGCAATACGTGCAAGTTGCAACATTGGACTCGCTTGACCATCTAAAGCATCCATTTGATGCTGTGCAAAATAACCGATATTGAGTAACTCAGATACCTTTCTTTCACCATGTTGAATAGGTAAGTCACCGACTAAGGATTTAATGAGAGTAGATTTCCCAGCACCATTCATACCTAAAAGACCAATACGAGAACTTGGTGTAATTTGTAAATTAACCTGACTTGCAATTTCTTTATTAGGATAACCAATAGTTACATCATCTAAAGTAAGCAGTGGAGAGCTCATTTTTGTTGGCTCTCTAAAACTAAACGTAAATGCTGTATCTACATGTGCAGGCGCGAGATCTTGCATTCTCTCAAGCTGCTTAATACGACTTTGTGCTTGTTTTGCTTTGGTGGCTTTAGCTTTAAAGCGATCAATAAATTTTTGTAAATGTGCTCTAGTTTCTTGTTGTTTCTCAAAAGCTTGCTGCTGCTGAGCCAATCGTTCACTACGTATAGTTTCAAATGATGAATAGTTGCCCGTGTACAACGTAAGTTTTTGATTTTCGATATGTAAAATATGGTCTGTTACCGAATCTAAAAAGTCGCGGTCATGCGAAATTAGAATCAATGTTCCTTCATAGCTATTTAGCCAATCTTCTAACCATAAAATTGCATCTAAATCTAAGTGGTTAGTAGGCTCATCAAGAAGTAGAAGGTCTGAGCGACTCATTAATGTACGCGCCAAGTTCAAGCGCATTCGCCATCCACCTGAAAAACTAGCAACTGGATTACGAATTTGTTTTTCTGAAAAACCTAAACCAGCCATAAGCTGTGCAGCTTTTGCAAAAGCTGTATAGCCATTAATCTCGTCAAACCGTCCATGAAGTTGAGCGATATCATCATTACTTAAATTTTCACTATCATTTAATTGATTCTGAATCTGCCAATACTCTTCATCACCTGACAGTACAAAGTCGATGGCAGGTAAATCTAATGCTTCAATTTCTTGAGCCATATGCGCAACTGTCCAGCTTTGTGGCCTTGTCAGGCTTCCTTCATCAGCGGAAACCTTACCAAGTAATGCCGCAAACAATGATGATTTTCCTGCACCATTGACACCTGTTAAGCCAATTTTCCAACCTGGATGTAATTGCATCGTATCTGTTTTAAAGAGCACACGACCGCCGAGACGAATACTAAAATGTTCAAGTTGGATCATAAGGCTTTCAGTAGATAATAAGATGTTGCTATTCTAAAGCGAAAGGCTATGAAAACAAAACACTGCGATGCAGACATACTTCATGGGTTGAATTATGTTATATTATACGGATAATTTGTCCTGCCAGACCATCTGTGTTGATTTGAGGAATACCCAACATGACTGCTCAAGCTTTAGTATTAACTGATAATGCAGCAAAAAAAGTACGCCAGCTTCGCGACAGTGAAGGGAATCAGGCACTCATGCTACGTGTTTATGTCACTGGTGGTGGTTGTTCAGGCTTTTCTTACGGTTTCAATTTTGCTGAAAGCGCAAATGATGACGATGCTTCATTTGAAAATGGCGATGTTAAAATGCTTGTTGACTCTTTAAGCTACCAATACCTAATTGGTTCTGAAGTTGATTATATTGAAGGTCTTGAAGGTTCGCGTTTTATCGTGAAAAACCCAAATGCAACAACCACATGTGGTTGTGGGTCATCATTTTCGATTTAAAATTATAAATTTGATAAAAAGCGGCAGATTTTGCCGCTTTTTTATATGCTTAAACTTGTGTAATTGTACCTAATATTCTGTCGCCACTTGCACCTGTTACGGCAGAGAGATTTCCACTAAGTTTCTGATCGAAACGCATTGCAAGCCATGCAAAAGCTGTACTTTCTACCCATGTTGGTGCAAGTCCAATAACATCTGTAGTTTGTACAGACCAATGGTGCTTTCTTAAACGCCAACGTAGTTGTTCAAGAATATGTGAGTTATATGCACCACCGCCGCAAACATATACTTCACCATCTTTCATACCTGAACGGTAAATTGCTTTTTGAATGGCACGTACGGTAAGTTTGGCTAAGGTGGCTTGGATATTTTCAGGTGTATCATCAAACTCTTCATATTCCAATTCATCATTTCGCCAGTCAGCAAGCTGACCTTCTAACCAATCTAAGTTAAAGTCTTCACGACCTGTACTTTTGGGTGGTTTTCTAGAAAAGAACTCATGCGCATATAAGCGTTCAAGAAGACTACGAATAGGTGAACCGTTTGCAGCCCAGTCTCCATTTTCATCATAGGCTTGACCTGTGTGGAGACGGCACCACGCATCCATAAGTACATTCGCTGGGCCTGTATCGAAACCTGAAATATGATCTTTCTTACCCGCAGGCAAGAAACTGACATTTGCGATACCACCTAAATTTAAAATAACTCGATCAATCTGTTCATGTTGGAATAACGACTGATGAAACGCAGGTACAAGAGGAGCGCCTTGCCCACCTGCTGCCATATCTCTACGGCGAAAATCAGAAATAACCGGAATTTGAGTAATCTCTGTAATAATATTAGGATCGCCAATTTGTAAAGTGAATCCATCTTCTGGACGATGTCGAATCGTTTGACCATGAGAACCAATTGCTTTAATTTTTTTACGATCAAGTTTATTGTTTTGAATTAACTCATTAATGCCATGGCCAATCAGTTTTGCAAGTGCAACATCTGCTTTTCCCATACGATCAATTTCGTTATCGCTCGGTAACGTCAGTGCCATGAGCTCATCTTTTAAATCTTGCTCAAATGGAATCGTAAATGTTGCATGTAACTGTAAAGGCTCAAAAGACGCAGCGACAATATCGATGCCATCCATACTTGTTCCTGTCATCACTCCAATATAGATTGATGTCATGATTAACAAAACCTGCAATATGCTGAAAAAGTGTTAGTATATCGCATAAATTGAATAACTGATGTGTTTGGATTTTGTGATGTCAAATTTCTTACCTGCTGAAGAGCAGTTAGCCCTCATTCAAAGAGGCACACATGAAATTATTTCTGAAGAAGACTTACTGAAGAAATTAAAAGAAAACCGCCCATTACGTGTAAAAGCAGGATTTGATCCTACAGCACCGGACTTACACCTTGGTCATACAGTACTGATTAATAAGCTTAAAGTATTTCAAGACTTAGGCCATGAAGTGCTTTTTCTCATTGGTGACTACACTGCCATGATTGGCGATCCAACAGGAAAAAGTGCAACAAGACCGCCTTTGTCTCGTGAACAAGTGCTTGAAAATGCGAAAACGTATCAGGAACAAGTATTTAAAATTCTTGATCCGAAAAAAACAAAAGTTGTTTTTAACTCAGAGTGGTTCGGACAAAAAACAGCAGCAGATCTCATTCAGTTGGCAAGCCAGCAAACTGTTTCTCGTATGTTAGAGCGTGATGATTTTACAAAGCGTTATAATAACCAACAGCCGATAGCCATTCATGAGTTTCTATATCCATTGGTTCAGGGTTATGACTCTGTTGCATTAGAAGCAGATGTAGAACTTGGTGGAACAGACCAAACGTTTAATTTACTAATGGGGCGTACATTACAAAGCCGTTATGGGCAAGCGTCACAGGTATGTATCACGATCCCAATTCTTGAAGGTTTAGATGGCGTAAATAAAATGTCTAAATCTTTAGGTAATTATATCGGTGTTTTTGATACACCAGGATCTATTTATCAAAAAGTACTTTCAATGCCAGATACGCTCATTGAACGTTACTTTGACTTATTAAGCTTTAAAACTGTAGAAGAAATTGAAACGCTTTTAAATGAAATGAAAGAAGGACGTAATCCACAAGAGATTAAACGTATTCTTGCATTAGAGCTTGTTGAACGTTTCCATGATGCTGAAGCTGCACAAAATGCACATAAAGGCGCAGGTAACCGTTTAGTCGATGGCGAGATACCAGAAGATACTCCAGAAGTTGAAGTTTCTCGTGGTGAGTCTGGTGAAATATTTATTGTTTCTATTTTACGTATGTCTGGCTTAACTAAAAATGCTGCTCAAGCGAAAGATGCTGTTTCACGTGGAGCCGTTAAAGTTGATGGTGAAGTAATTGGTGCAGACTTCTCGGTCAATGAAAATAAGACTGTTGTAATTCAAGCAGGCAAGAAAGCGATAGCTCGTGTTACATTTGTAGACTAACTAAATCATGCTTAAAAGATGCTCCTTAGGGAGCATTTTTTTATCAAAAAAACTAATTACTTTCGATATTCATTTAAGTTAAACGCTAAAAAAATATTATAAAAATTTCTACTATTTGAAATATGTTATGTATTCTCTTTGTCAGTTTATTTCTACAGTACTTACTCTTGGCTGCTCGTTAGTGCAGTTGAGTCATGCTGAAAAAGTACAGCAAATCAGTGATCAACCATTTGAACTCACTATTCTGCACATCAATGATCATCACTCACATTTAGATGAAGAAAAAACAAAACTAAAATTTGATGTAGGTAAGGGTATAGAAGAGTTTGAGGTAACACGTGGAGGTATCGCACGCGTTGCAACAATGATCCATGAACTCAGTTTACCAAATAAAAATATTGTAAAAGTACATGCAGGTGATGCGATTACAGGTGATTTCTATTACAACCTGAATGCAGGTCAATCTGATGCTGCTGCCATGAATCAAATCTGCTTTGATACATTTACACTAGGTAATCATGAGTTTGATGCAAAAGATCAAGGGCTTAATCAATTCATTTATTTTTTGAAAAATGGTAATTGTCCTAATCCAATACAAATTCTTTCTGCCAACGTGAACTTTGGTAAATCTTCGCCTTTGTATAAAACGAACTTAGTGCAGAAAACAGCAATTATTGAAAAACAAGGTCAGAAAATTGCTTTTATTGGTTTAACAGTTGCAAATAAAACAAAAAATGCATCACAACCTAATTTTGATACGACTTTTTCAAATGAGTTGGAAACAGTGCAACAGGAAATTGACCGCCTAAAAGCAGATGGAATAAATAAAATTATCTTACAAACTCACTTGGGATATAAGTTTGATATTCAGTTGGCACAGCAACTTACAGGTATAAACGTTATTATTGGTGCAGACTCACATACATTACTTGGTCCAACTGCCCTGAATAGCATTGGTTTAAAGCCAGAGGGGGAGTATCCAACCCAAGTAAAAAATAAGGATAGAGAGCCTGTTTGTATTGCACAAGCATGGCAGTATAACTATGCATTAGGTGAACTTAATATTAAGTTTGACAAAGAAGGTAAGGTCTTGAGCTGTACAGGTACATCACATATTTTAATAGGTGATGATATGAAAAGAGCATCTGATCAAAGTGATTTATCAAAAACTGAAAAGCAAAAAATTGAAGATCAAATTAAAAAACAGCAGTTACCAATAAATATTATACAGCCAGATCATACAATATTGCAGGTATTACTTCCATATAGCCAAGATAAATAGCACTTTACAAATAAAATTGTTGGTTATGCTCAAGAAGACTTATGTATAAAGAGTATGCCTGTGCCAAATTTAAATAATCAATGTGGAAAACATGGTGGACAACTGCAACAGCTGGTTGCAAAGGCGTTATTAGAAGAAGGAAAACATCAGTTTAATGCAGACTTCTCTTTACAAAATGGTGGTGGCGTTCGTATTCCAATCGCAAAAGGGCCTGTAAGTATTGGAATGGTTTATCAGCTTTTACCATTTAAAAATACATTAGTGCAGTTAAATATGACTGGTTATGAAATAAAAAACACTTTAGAAGAAGTAATGGATAAAAATAACTTATATAAGGATGCAGGTAGCTATCCATATATGGCAGGATTGCGTTGGACGGTAGATTTGAATCAGCCTCAAGGACATCGAATCCAAAACTTAGAACAAGTTTTACCTTCTGGGAAAGTACAACCTTTAGATTTAAATAAAATGTATAAACTTGCAACCATTGATTTTCTAGCAAGAGGATCAGGTCATTACGATATTTTAAGTACTATAAAAGGAGAACGTCGTAAAAATTTTGGTTTGGATTATGCTGAAGTATTTTTGAAATATTTACAGAATCAACCAAGCCTTGATGGTAAACGTCAAATTTATAAACCAAATCTTTTAGATTACAGCACACAAGAAATAATAAGTGATTAAAAAAACAGTAATAGGTGGGGGAAATATCCCTTACCTATATTCAATGGTTCTTAGTAGGCTTTATATGCTTACGAAAAATGAAGAACGAGAGTCGTTTTAATAAATTTTGCTATCACGATTAATATTTAATCTTTACAGAGGAAATATTTAACTAAAAATGAATATAAATTACTAATATTTTTTGCTTAGATATTTGAGCATATAACTTACGTCAAAAGTGGCATTACTCTAGATGAATAAATAATTAGTCATTAGAATATATAAATAGGGAACTAAGTATAACTTCAATTTTGACCTGTTTGATAGTTCTACTCTTTCATAGATATCCTTATTTCTGCTTATGAAGTTAGGGTTGTACAGTACTTAGGGCAAAAGTTAGAAATTAACTCAGTGTAGTTGTATATAAAACTTACTAGGAAATGAGATCTAAATGATTCAGCAATCTTTTTAGCAGTTATCTTAATTAAACATCAACAGCTTCTTAGTACTTATAAAAAAATTCATCTATATTCATTAATAAATATGCATTCTAGGAATTTCGTAGAAATAAAAAATTATAATTACTCATTAAATTGATCTATTTTAAATCAAAATACTAAAAAACCGTCCAATTCCGTCTACAATTTGTTCTATTGACAAATAAAATAGAAATAAAATGGCTTAGGGGGTTGTGTTTAGAATTGATTGGTCTATAATGCGTATCCATCGGCGGTGATGTTGAAAGAAACTTCTTGATAAACAATAACTTAGTTGATTGGTTTAGGATTTAGTTCTTAGATTGATTGAGGTTGGGGTTTGATGAAGAAGATAAAAAACTTTCAGATTACAGTTGACTTTCTTTAAGAAGAGAGTAATATAG
>NZ_VTDQ01000039.1 GCF_015627175.1 Acinetobacter pollinis
GAGTTTGGTATTGTGCATACCGAAGCCTTCTTACAGCTTAATCCCAATGGACTCATTCCCGTTTTACAAGATGAATATACATCAATTTGGGAATCTCAAATTATTCTCCGCTACCTTGCCGAAGTATATGGGAAAGAGAAAATATGGATTTCCCATCCACAAAAGCGCTTTCAAGCAGAACAATGGTTAGATTGGTATATCACTAGCTTTCTACCTCAATTTAGTATTATTTTCTATGAACTGGTACGAACACCTCATGATAAACAACGGTTAGATATTTTACCGCCAATTATTGAAACGATTGAAAAACAACTTCTCATTTTAGAGGAGCTTCTATCCAAACAGCCTTATATTTCAGGACAGCAGTTTGGTATTGCAGATATTCCTCTTGGATTAGCACTACACCATTGGTTTAATTTCGACATACAACGCAAAACACACCCACATATCGAGGCATGGATTCAAAACATTCGTGAGCGATCTAGTTTTAAAAAAGTTGCTTATATTCTATAAATTAAAAATCCTAGTTTAATCGTGTTTTAAACTAGGATAGTTCTTTTGGTCTATACTTTTCTTTTATCTAGTTGCTGTGAAATTTGATCGCCAATGTATTGTATAGAAACCACTAATATTACCAATAAAACAATAACTGCCAACATGATTTGTATATCGAAACGTTGATAACCATAACGATATGCAACATCTCCTAAACCACCTGCACCAATAGCACCTGCAACCGCTGAAGAGTTTATCATCGTCACTAATGTTACAGTAAAACCAGATACAATACCTGAAAGTGCCTCAGGTAATAAAACGTGCCAAACAATTTGTTTCCGACTACATCCCATAGCTTGTGCCGCTTCAATCAAGCCAAAATCGACTTCACGCAAGCTTACCTCGGCAATACGTGCAAAGAACGGCGTTGCAGCTAAAGTTAATGGCACAACCGCAGCCCATAAGCCGTAACTTGTACCTACAATCCAACGTGTAATTGGAATAAGTGCCACCATAAGAATGAGAAAAGGAATAGCTCGTGTAATATTAACGATTGTACCTATACAACGATTAATATAGTAAGAAGGATAAATACCATTTCTTTCTGTACATACCAAAATAAGTGCCAAAGGAAGGCCAAAACAAAAAGCCAAACCAGCAGAAACCCCAACCATCACTAGTGTATCTAATAGGCCTGTCAGCAAAAGATCAAACAATAGATTCGACATAACCTATCTCCTGTATATCCAATATTTCCAGTCCCAATTCTTGTTTAAGATGATGAGGAATTGTGTAATGGATTGGATAAGCTAACTGTAGCTCGCCCACATAATATTCTTGAATTTGATCAATACGGCTATAAAACAAAGCAACTGAAGACAAACGTTGTAATAAGGTTTGTAAATTAAACAATTTTCCAATAGCGTGTGCATAGCGAATATTTACTACTTGATATTGATGATTATTTTGTAACTCCACATCTAGAGGTAAAGAGACCATATTATCTTCAGGATACAACAATTCCTTGGTTATCATTTTTTGAGGCGATGAAAACACTTTCCACACCGCTCCCTTTTCTATAATCTCACCTTGATCAATCACAACCACTTCATCACAAAGATCACGAATGACTTGCATTTCATGAGTAATCAAAATAATGGTAATGCCCAATTGTTTATTTACTTTTTTCAATAATTTTAAAATCATTTGTGTGCTTTCTGGGTCTAGTGCCGAGGTTGCTTCATCACACAATAAAATTTCAGGATTATGAATCAAGGCTCTTGCAATACCTACTCGTTGCTTTTGACCACCTGAAAGTTGTGAAGGATAGCTCTCTTTCTTATTTTCTAAGCCTACCAATGCTAAACTTTTTTCAACACGTGATATAATTTCTTGAGTTTTCACACCTGCCACAATTAAGGGCAACGCCACATTCTCCCAAACGGTTTTTGTAGACATTAAGTTAAAGTGTTGAAAAATCATACCTACACGTTGTCTAAGGCGAATTAAATCGGTGTAATTTAATTCCGAAATAGTCTCACCAAGTACATGAAGCTGACCTGTACTAATAGATTCCAATCCATTTAAAGTGCGTAAGAGCGATGATTTTCCCGCACCACTTCTACCAATAACACCACAAATGACGCCCTGTTTAACTTCTAAATGAATATCTTTCAGAGCATGCACTTGGTTAGCATAATACTTATTTACGCCTTTAATACTGACATCTAAAACGGCGTTCTGATGTATTTGTGCATTCATATTACGACCACCCTCGATACCATAAAGATTGACCTAACTGTTGATCAAGTGCAGCTTTCACTTCAGGAGATTGTTGATAAATTTCGACAAATCGTTTTAATTTATCATTGTCATCTTGATAATTATCTTTTACAGCAAAAACAATGGCATAACGTTTATCTTCATCTTTATTCAAATATAATGCTTTTTGCGGATCAATTGTCTTTGCCAGTTTCAAATATTGTGGATAGGTAAATGCAAGATCAACATCGTCTACAGCTCTTGCAGTCTGCGGTCCTTCCATTTCTATAAATTGTAAATTTTTTGGATTACTTACAATATCTTGTAAAGTGGCTAAATGATTATTGGGATCTTTAAGTTGAATTAACTTCGCTTCTTGTAATAACAATAATGCACGACCCTCATTCACAGGATCATTTGGAATAGCAACCCGAGCTTTTTGCGGAAGACTTTCTAAAGATGTGTATTTTTTAGAATATAGCCCCACACGTGAGGCCGCACCCACAGCAAATATTTTTAGATGATAACCACCTTCTTTAATTGCATTATTTAAAAAAGGCTGGTGCTGAAAGAAATTTGCCTGAATATCACCATTATTTAAAGCAATATTTGGCATTTTCCAGTCTGAAAACTCAACGAGTTTGACATGTAAACCTTGTTTTTCTGCTTGTGTAACAGCAACTTGTAGTATGGGTGTAAATGCAGGGGTAATGCCAATAACTAACTCATCTGATTTTTTGTGTCGTTGCGCATTCCAAATAAATAGGCCGGCCACCAATAGCACAAAAACACCAAGAGAGATAAATATATTTTTATTTTTCATCATCTTATACCAAAATTAAACCGCTCTTGCAGGGTGTTGAATATTTAAAAACTGACCTTTTTCAAAAAACTTATGACGTAAAGTGCCCGATATATATGTTTTTTTATAGCGCTCTTGTTGTTGCCATTCAGGAATAACCCAACGAATAAAATCCTCATAAGATTCAGGTGTAACCGTCCGAGTTAAATTAAAACCATCAATTCCTGTCTCATCAAAAAAATGAATAAGTTGTTGTGCAACATTTTTACCACTACCCACAAACAATGGATAGCGTCCTCCCAACACATGCTGTTCTTTCAATGAATTAAGCGTAATTTCTTGATGTTTAAATTTTTCATTTACAGATGTAATGCTATTACTTTTTTCATAAGGAATTCGCTCGTGTTCATCGTATACAGATAAATCTTTACCCACCGAACTTGAATAGTGGGCAATGCCTGCTTCGGGACTGGCATACTGCCGATACTCTATTAATTTTTGCTGAGCTTGCACGTCTGATTCTGCGGTCACGACTGTAATACCCACAAAAATTTTAATACTTTCAGGTTCACGTCCATGTTCAAATGCTTTTTTTCGTATACGCTGAACATTCTTGCGAACCTCTGCAATATTCCCACCCCCAATAAAAATACACTCTGCATGTCTTGTTGCAAATGTCACTCCACGCTCAGAAGTACCTGCCTGAAATAACAGAGGTGTTCGTTGTGGTGATGGCGAAACTTGAAAAACTCCCTGACTTTCAAAAAAAGAGCCCTGATGGTCAATCGCATGTACTTTTTTAGGGTCTGTAAAAATACGAGATTTCTTATCTTGAATAACAGCGCCGTTTTCCCATGAGTGCTCCCAATACTTATAACAAAGTGCTAAGAAGTCTTCTGCTTTATCATAACGTTGATCATGTTCTGCCAATGCCTTTCGACCAAATAATTTTTCCGCACTATCTAAATATCCTGTCACAATATTCCATCCAACACGCCCTTGGGTTAAATGGTCTAAACTTGCAAAACGTCGTGCCAAAGGATATGGATGCTCATAGCTTAAATTGACCGTCACACCAAAACCTAAATGTGTCGTTACAGATGCCATTGCAGAAATTAATGTCATTGGATCATGGCTGGGTAATTGAACAGACTCTTTCAATGTTACATCTAAATTATTTTGATAAACATCATAGACCCCCGTGATATCTGCCAAAAAAATTCCATCGAATAACCCTTTTTCTAAGATTTTTGCCAAATTTAACCAATATTTCAGCCCATTAAACGTTATAGATTCATCACGTGGATGTGTCCATAGGCCATGATTGATATGTCCCACACAACTCATATCGAAGGCATTTAGTAAAATTTTCTTCGCCATTACAATGTTCCTCGACGTGGTGGAAGGATATGATTCAACCGATAATTTCCTAAAAAATAATACTTCCAACGCACTGGATCATGTAAAGTATGCACGCGTGCATTACGCCAATAGCGATCTAATCCCGTTTTACGTTGACTTCCTCGACTACCTGCCAATTCAATTAATTTAGACGCTGCTTGAAGTGCTGTTTCTGTACTATGTGCCCGTACTCTTGCTACATGAATAGATGCTTCAGCAATATTCTCTTTAGTTACCTTAGTTTTAATAAAATCTATAAAATGTGCTGCTTTTTTAAGGAGTAACTCACTGGCTTTTACATCAACGGCGATTTGACCCAATTCGTATAAAGTAAGAGGATCTTGCGTCGCATACTCTATTTCTGCATCAATCCATGGGCGTGCATTTTCAACTTGAATCAATGTTTCTTCAAATGAAGCTCGTGCAATTCCCACTTCAATAGATGCATGCATAAGCTGTGCATACGGCCCAACTAAACTCGGCTTAGAAAATACAGCGCTAAAAGGAACGATATCTTCGGCATCGACATACACTTGGTCAAACTTTACAGTACCACTACCTGTTAATCGTTGACCAAAACCACTCCAGTCATCAATAACCGTTACACCTTCGGCATCTCTAGACACAAAAGCCAAATACTCAAGGCCATTATCATCTTTCACCAAGGTAGGAATACGATGCGCGTAAATACTTCCAGTACAATAAAATTTTTCGCCTTGAATAAGATAACCATACTGGTATGGTGTTAAGTAAGTATTTTTTTGACTAGCAGTTTTTGACTTAAACTCTGCCAATGCATTTCCAAAACGGCGCCCTTCTAATACCTCTTGGTAGAGCTTTTTTTTCTGTGCTTCCGTTCCTGTCGTACGCAATACTTCAAGTGCATAAAAGTGATTTTGAGGAATTTGCCCAATTGACCCATCAGTTCCGCTAAAAAGTGCAATAATTTGTGCCACCGTCCAACTTGAAACCTCTGCACCACCATATTGTTTAGGTACAGTAATTGCCCATAATCCCGATTGGCTAAAAGCATCTATTTCTGCAAAAGGAAGCGTTCTTGTTTGATCACGATGTACTGCATCTTCTCTAAACTGCTGAGATAAGGCTTTTGCAATACTCAATGCCTCCTCATCAGATTGAATAACATGCGCAGGCTGAGTATTTACAAAAATATGTTTATAAGATGTCATAGCTTCACCTAAATCCAAGCATGTGATGCAGGAAGTTTATGGTTTAAATAATAATTACCTAATGCATGATATTTCCATCTCACAGGGTCGTGTAATGTATGTACCCTTGCATTACGCCAATGCTGATCTAAATTATGCTTTGCAAGTGAAGAACGACTACCGCTAAGCTCAATCAGCTTTTCAGAAATGGTTAATGCCGCACGATGTGCATAAATTTTAGCTTCAGCAACAGCAATCGAAGCTTCTGCTGCTTGTATATCTTTCAATGTTTTTGTTTTTTCTAATCGATCTAATACATCAGATGCCTCTTCCAAAAGCAAAATGCTCGCTTCTAGAAGTACATCTAACCGACCTACTTCCTGAATTAAATAAGGTTCTTGAGTTGCCTCCGCTACATTTGCATCGGCAATTGGCCTCGCCTTTTTTACATAAGTGAGTAAATCTTGAAACGCTGCTTCTGCAATTCCTACATCAATCGCAACTTGTATTAATTGAGAGTATGCACCTCTAAAATGTGTTGTTTCTGCAAGAAGTCTTTCATCAAAAATTAAAAATGGATCTATCTCTACATTATTTAATCTAACTGTACCGCTTGAAGTTGTTCTTTGACCAAAACCATCCCAGTCATCCACAATATCAATACCTTTAGTCGTTCGATCTACCAATATCAAAGCAATATAGCCATCGGGATGCTGAGCTTTAATTGCAAGCCAATCTGCAAATGCACTGCCTGTAGAATAAAACTTCTCACCATTAAGAATATATCTTTCATTGGCACGTGTTAGTGTCGTTTGAATTGTCTGAGTATCTTTTGTATTTCTTTCAGGCCCGCCATTGGCTAAAAACTTACCTGCCAATATTTCATTAAAGACAAATGCTTTTTGTTCTTCAGAACCAATAAGCAAAATAGTATTTAAAATGCCAAACTGATTTTGTGGAATCTGCCCCACATTCGCATCTGCTTTCGCTAATATACGAATCACTTGGCTTAAAGTACGGTTTGAAACTGCAGCACCGCCATATTTTTTAGGAATTCGAATTGCCATTAATCCCTTATTTACCAAACGTCGAATAACATCCGTCGGTAAGATACGTTCTTGATCACGTAAATTTCTTTCTTCTAATGCAAAATCTGCAACATGATATGCCGCATTAATCGCTTCGATATCATTATCTATTATTCTTTGAGAATGGCTCATAGCAATCACCTATATTTTAAAAATAAGGTATGGCTTTTAGCTAAAATTTAGAAATAAAAAATATAGGAATCCTTATTAGAAAATATGCAGGAACAATCTTTCACACGTAGTATTTCAATATTAAAAATGAAAACAAACAATACATTATTATTTTTATGCGCTAAACTAGTTATTCTTTGATGCTGATAAGAGACTCAAGTGCCTACGCCTGATCACACCAATAACAACACTCAAGCAGCTACCTTAAATGAGCAATTTAAACAACAACAAGCTGCTTACCAAAATGAAACTTACCCTACCTATGACGTACGTAAATCTCGACTCAATCAGCTTTATACACTTATTTTAGATCATCAAGAACAGATTGCCGATGCTATTTCTAAAGACTTTTCAAATCGAAGTCCGGACGAAACACGTCTTGTGGAAATTGTACCTAGCCTTTCAGGTATTAAATATTGCTTAAAGCACTTAAAAAAGTGGATGCAGCCCGATTATCGTGATATCTCAGTAATTTTCCAACCTGCAAAAGCATATGTCATTGCACAACCGCTTGGTGTGATTGGTATTATGGTACCGTGGAATTATCCTTTATTTCTTGCAGTTGGCCCAATGTGTCAGGCGCTTGCTGCAGGAAACCGCGTCATGTTAAAGCTAAGTGAATTCACTCCTCATTTTTCATCTTACTTTCAGCAACTTATTGAAAATAACTTTTCATCTAATCTTATTAGTGTAACTTTAGGTGATGCCGAAATTGCACAACAGTTTTCATCATTGCCTTTTCACCACTTACTTTTTACAGGCTCAACCCAAGTCGGAAAACATATATTACGTGCAGCCGCTGAAAACTTAACACCAGTTACACTTGAACTCGGTGGAAAATCACCTGCTTTGATTGCAAAAGATGCCGATTTGTTCGAAAGTGCACAACGGATTGCTTTTGGAAAAAGTGTTAACTCAGGACAAACATGCGTAGCACCCGACTACGCATTAATTCCAGCCGAACTGCAAGATAACTTTATTCAATCTTATTTTTCTGCACTAAAAACCTTTTACCCAACCATTAAAAACAATTCCGACTACACTGCAATTATTAATGAAAAACAGCTTAATCGTTTAAAGTCATATCTAGAAGAAGCCGAAAGCCAAGGTGCCAAAATACATTATCTCTCTCATGAGATAGATGGAAGAAAACTACCACATTGTGTCATTACACACACCCATGCTTCTTTGAAAGTATGCCAAGATGAAATTTTTGGACCAATTTTGCCAATTATCCCTTACCAATCTTTAGATGATGCGATTCAATACATTAATGAAAGACCAAGACCGTTGGCTCTATACTTTTTTGGCTATAAACATGACGAACAACAAAAAGTACTTCTAAATACTCATAGTGGTGGCGTCTGCATTAATGAAACACTCATTCATGTTGGACAAGAAGACTTACCGTTCGGAGGCATAGGTATGTCTGGTATGGGAAATTATCACGCTCATGAAGGTTTTAAAACTTTTAGCCATGCAAAAGCAGTATTTGCAAGACCAAAAATTAGCTTCATGAAGTTGGTCTATCCGCCTTATGGGAAATGGCTTCAGAAAACATTATTAAAAATGTTTATAAAGTAAAGCTCATAAAAAGTCATTTTTTCTAAGATACTTGTTCAAAAAGACCAAATAAACTGAGAAAAATGGCACTTTTTAACATTGTCAATTGAAGCAAAAATTTACAAGATATACGCACTTTTTAGCTACGACTATTTGCAGTTTTTTATAAAACTTCTTCGAAATTGTAGGTTTCTAATCGTATAGTAGAATAATTTTGCAGATATCTTGCAAAACTTTAATGTCTTTTCACTGGAGCAAGTTACATGACTTCTCATATTTTGGTTATTCATGGACCAAATTTAAATTTGCTAGGAAAGCGAGAACCTGAAATATACGGTCATCAAACCTTAGAAGACATCAATCAAAGTTTGATACAAGATGCAAAAGCAAATGAATATACATTAGATGTATTTCAAAGCAATATCGAAGGTGAAATTATTCAACGAATTCACCAAGCATACGCTGAAAATATTAAATTCATTATTATTAATCCTGCAGCATTTACACATACATCTGTTGCAATACGTGATGCATTACTTGGTGTAAATATTCCATTTATAGAGGTGCATTTATCTAATGTGCATGCTCGTGAGCCTTTTAGACACCACTCTTACCTTAGTGATAAAGCACAAGGCGTAATTTGTGGTTTAGGCGCATATGGTTATCAAGCTGCCCTCCTTTATGCTATTCAAAAACTTCAATCTTCTCATTAATTTTCATAAGGAATATTAATACTATGGATATTCGTAAAATCAAGAAACTTATTGATTTAATGATCGAATCTGATCTTCAAGGTATTGAAGTAAAAGAAGGCGATCAATCCATTGCATTGACTCGTCGTAATCCAGAACCTGTTGCTGTTGCATCTATGCCAGCTGCAGCACCTGCAAGTACTCCTGTTGCCGTTGCTAAAACACCACGTGGTAGCGTAGAAACTGCACCTATGGTTGGTGTATTTTATGCAGCTGCCAGCCCTGGTGAAGCACCATTTGTACAAGTTGGTCAAACAATTTCAGCAGGTGAAACTTTAGGTATCATCGAAGCAATGAAGATTATGAACCCAATTGAGGCAACTCAAAGTGGTGTCATTGAAGAAATCCTTGTGAAAAATGGCGAAGTTATTGAATTCGGTCAACCATTATTCCGTTACCGCGCATAAGCACGGAGTGTCATAATGTTGCAAAAAGTATTAATTGCAAACCGTGGTGAAATTGCATTACGCATTACACGGGCTTGTAAAACGCTTGGAATAAAAACTGTTGGTGTTTATTCGAGTGCAGACAAAGATCTGATGCATCTACGATTTGTTGATGAAGCTGTATGTATTGGTCCAGGTGCAACGAGTGAAAGTTATTTAAACATTCCTGCACTACTTACAGCGGCTGAAGTGACAGGTGCAGATGCAATTCACCCAGGCTATGGCTTTTTATCTGAAAATGCAGAATTTGCAGAAATGGTTGAAAGCTCAGGATATATTTTTATTGGTCCTCGACCTGAACATATTCGCCTTATGGGGAATAAGGTTTCTGCAATCGCTGCAATGCGTAAAGCTGGCGTACCGACAGTACCTGGCTCACAGCATGCTGTTACACCTGCAAATGCAAAAGAAGAAGCTGCAAAAATTGGCTTTCCACTTATTGTAAAAGCTGCTGCTGGTGGTGGTGGTCGTGGTATGCGTATTGTAGAACGCATCGATACACTTTTAGAGTCTGTACAAGCTGCACAGCGTGATGCTGAAATGTGGTTTGGTGATGATACTGTGTATATGGAACGTTTTCTTCAAAAACCACGCCATGTAGAAGTACAAGTGCTTGCAGATGGAAATGGTCATGCAATTCACTTATACGATCGTGACTGTTCATTACAACGCCGTCATCAGAAAGTTTTAGAAGAAGCTCCCGCACCTGGATTACCAGAAGAAGCACGTGCAGATATTCTAAAAGCATGTGTAAATGCTTGTGAACTTATGCAATATCGTGGTGCAGGTACATTTGAGTTTCTTTTCGAAGATGACGAGTTCTTCTTTATTGAAATGAATACTCGTGTTCAAGTAGAACATCCCGTCACTGAAATGGTTACAGGTGTTGATATTATTGAACAACAATTGCGTGTTGCTGCAGGATTGGGTTTAAGCATTCAGCAAGAAGATGTTGAAGTGAAAGGTCACGCAATCGAATGTCGTATTAATGCAGAAGACCCAACAACATTTATGCCGTCTCCAGGCAAAATTGAAACATTTTATGCACCAGGTGGTGCAGGTATCCGTTTAGATTCTCATATCTATCCAGGCTACAGCATCCCTCCATACTATGATTCAATGATCGCTAAACTCATTTCACATGGTAAAGATCGTGCAACTTCTCTTGCACGTATGCGCCAAGCACTTGATGAAATGATTTTGACAGGTGTAAAAACAAATATCCCACTTCACAAAGATCTTATTCTACAAGATAAAGCCTTTTGTGAAAATGCAATGGATATTCACTATCTCGAAAAGTACCTTCTCAAACAATTAGAAGTACCTGAAACTGATAAAAAGTCTGATTAAAATTAGAAAAAGAAGTGGTAAGCCACTTCTTTTTTTATGTCTCAAGTGCAACCATTTTTACAATAATATGCTGTATCTCTTCAATCTCATCTTCAAATATTTTTTTACGGTTTAACTCTTTCGAGAGTACCTTAAACTTATGATTTTGATGCTCAACCACATCGGGAATTTCATCGAAATAATTTGCTGATGCTTTTAATTCTACTTCGTGTAGAGGGCTACCAAGTTGATATTCTTTACTTTTCAAAACAATATATTTCACAACTGTCTTCACTATTGGCTCCATTTTTTCAGTACACTTTATTTTTATATTTAACAGCTTTTATCTACAATTAAAACCATAATTTAAAATAAAAGCCTCACATAGAGGCTTTTATATCGCATCATATCTATTCAATAGGTTCAAATGGTGCTTGAACATCTGCATTTTGTGCCCGATGGCGCAAAAAATGATCCATAAGAACAATTGCCATCATTGCCTCTGCAATAGGGGTTGCACGAACACCTACACAAGGATCATGGCGTCCTTTAGTTAATACATCTGTATCTTCTCGTTGCAGCGTAATAGTTTTACCTTCTGTAGTAATACTCGCCGTTGGTTTTAATGCGATCGCTGCACGGATGGTTTGCCCAGAAGAGATTCCTCCAAGTATCCCACCTGCATGGTTCGCAAGAAAACCTTTAGAGGTCAATTCATCGCGACTTTCATGCCCAAATTGCCCAGCAACGGCGAAACCATCACCAATTTCTACACCCTTAACTGCATTAATACTCATTAAAGCATGTGCTAAGTCTGCATCTAGACGGTCAAAAACAGGCTCACCCCAACCTACTGGTACATTTTCTGCAATAATTTCTAGTTTGGCACCACAGCTTGTACCTTGCTCACGCAAAGAAGTCACAAGCTTTTCAAATCTCGGAACCGCATCGACATCTCCACAAAAAAATGGATTATTTCCGACTTCTTCCCAATTTAAATGATGTGCCAACTCATTCCCAATTTGAGTTACATGCCCACGAATCAGAACACCAAACTTTTCTGCAAGATATTTTTTTGCAATCGCACCTGCCGCAACGCGCATTGCTGTTTCACGTGCGCTTGATCTCCCACCACCACGATAGTCTCTAAAACCATACTTTTGTGTATATGTATAATCCGCATGACCTGGTCTAAATGTTTGTGCAATATTTCCATAATCTTTTGACTTTTGGTCTGTATTTTCAATGAGTAGACCAATAGATGTACCTGTAGTTTTACCTTCAAATACACCAGAAATAATTTTAACCTGATCAGGTTCTTTACGCTGTGTAGCAAACTTCGAGGTTCCTGGTTTACGGCGATCTAAGTCTTTTTGTAAATCTGCTTCACTTAATTCAATTCCAGGTGGCACACCATCTACAATTGCCATTAAGCCTAAACCATGTGACTCACCACATGTAGTAACACGAAAGAGCTGTCCTATTGAATTTCCAGCCATAACCGTCTTCCTTTTAATCCTTTACTGAATCTTGAAAAATCGTTTTATAACGACGACATTGTTCAGCAGTTAATGCGAAAATTCCTGATCCACCTTTTTGGAATTTTAACCAATGAAAATCAACAGTATTAAAGTTTTGACGCATTGCCCATTCAGAGTTTCCAACTTCAATCACAATTAATCCATCTTCAGAAAGATAATCTGCTGCTTCAGCAAGCATTTTACGCACCAAATCCAATCCATCTTGTCCTGCTGCCAATGCAAGTTCGGGTTCATGCAGAAACTCTTCAGGTAAATCTGCCATGTCTTCCGCATCAACATATGGAGGATTCGTTACAATTAAATCATATTGATTTTCAGCAGGAAGTTTACTAAATAAGTCAGACTCTAATAATGCAACCTGATATTGCATATTATGATGTTCAACATTTAAAGCAGCTACTTCTAATGCATCTCTTGAGATATCAGTCGCATCTACATCTGCTTCAGGGTAAGCATACGCCAGTGCAATGGCGATACAACCAGATCCTGTACACATATCTAAAATACGCTGAGGAGTTTTCGGTACGTCTATTTTAGGGAGTGCATTTAAGTCTTCACGCATATTTCCTGTTTCATCTAAGAAATAAGGTGCAAAACGCTGATGAATTAATTCTGCGATTGGTGAACGCGGAATGAGTACTCGTTCATCGACGTAAAAAGGTTTATTGCAGAAATAAGCCAAATTTAGAAGATAAGATGTTGGAATTCGCTCATTAATACGGCGTGCCAGTAGGTCTAAAAACTGTGTCTTTTCACTTGGTAAAAGTTTTGCATCTAAAATTTCCTCATTTGCCTCCCAATCTAAGGCAAGTGTTTGTAAAACCAGTGCAGAACTTTCGGCAAAAAAGTCTTCTGTACCCTGTCCTAAATGCGCATCGTATTGACGTAAAGCTGTCACTCCAAAACGGATAAAATCTCGAATTGTTGTTAGATTTTCAGCAGCTTCTGTTAAATTTTCAGGATGAATTGTCAATCGCTCCACGCATTACTCCAAGTAATTATCATAATTAAAACTATATCTGCTCTATTTTATCCTGTTTTTCATCATATTGATAATCTCTAAAGCTATAATAAAAAAAGATTCAAGCATAGACAAATTACAACAAAAAATGAGCATGTTTTCACACAACTTAATTTTAGGAGATGTTAGATTATATTTTCATCAAAACCAGAGAAATATAAAAATGGCTGATATTATTAAAAAAGGTTCTGCACACTGGGAAGGATCAATTAAAGAAGGTAAAGGCACTATTTCTACAGAAAGTGGTGCACTTTCTCAGCAACCTTATGGATTTAATACACGCTTTGAAGACAAAGTAGGTACAAATCCTGAAGAAATTATAGGAGCTGCACATTCAGCATGTTTTTCAATGGCACTCTCTTTACAACTGGGCGAAGCTGGCTTTACAGCAGATGCCATTGATACTGAAGCCGCGGTGACACTTTCGAAAGATGAGAAAGGCTTTTTTATTCGCCAAGTACATCTAACCAGTCGTGTTAAAGTAAAAGATATTGATGATGAAACCTTCCAAAAAATTGCAACAGCAACAAAAGAAGGTTGTCCTGTATCAAGACTTTTAAATGCAGAAATTTTACTAGATGCAAAATTAGTCTAGCTTTACTGCCCAATGTTGTAGAGCTTCCACTCTACAACATTCATTTTAGTCATTATAAAAACCAATATAACGCTTATAGTTCTCTACACCTAATGGCATATCATAAATAGTCACAGGTATCTTACTAGAACAGATCGCTTCAAAAACATTTAAAGATTGATCATGAATCTCATCCACTGAGTATTTCATTTTATCTTCAAAAATATCTGAAACAAATTCAAAACCTAAATCTAATGCAATAAATGCTGTATGTTCACATGGTTGAATATATTGTTCTTGAGACCAATCCAAAACAATATGTTCACAGTAAGGACAAGAAACCATGTCATGTGCATTATTTAAGTGAATGATTTTAAAACTCATTTATAAATTTTCCATATTCTCTGTAAAATATTGTAAAATATTTCTAGGTTCGTCGCATTGCTTTTATAAAAAATCGGGTATAGATTCTTATAAAAATTAACCCAAGTTTTCACTTTCATTTGATAAGGAATGTTTATGGCTAATCTTGAAAAAGCAATTGCTCTGGCAAGTAAAAAACATGCTGGGCAAGTGGATAAAGCAGGACAAGCATACATTCTCCATCCTTTACGCATTATGTTAAAAATGAAAAATGACGATCAGCGTATTGTGGCCGTATTACATGACGTACTAGAAGACACAGATACAACGGTTGTTGATCTAATTTCTTTAGGTTTTGCACCTCATATTATTGATGCATTACTGGCATTAACCAAAAAACAAAATGAAAGCCGTATTGAAGCTGCGTTTCGAGCTGTAAAAAATAGCCTAGCTAGAGAAGTTAAACTGGCAGATATTGCAGACAATATGGATCTCTCCCGCATACAAAGCCCAACCATAAGAGACAAAATGCGCTTACAAGAATATAAACAAGTACAAAAGATATTACTTACAGGTAGTTAAGCAAAGCTTGTATTTATTGTATTTAAGATTTATGGTGCTGATTTATATAAAGACAATTATAGGAACATCAAACAGTGCTAAGCGACTTAGATGATTTTTACTGTTTTGCAGTTGTAGTAGAACATGGGGGTTTCAGTGCTGCAGAACGTGCAACAGATATTCCGAAATCAAAATTAAGCCGTCGTGTTTATAATCTTGAAGAAAAGCTTGGGGTACGCCTTATTCAGCGGAGTTCTCGACAGTTTGCAGTTACCGAGATTGGTTTGAATGTGTACCATCATGCCCAGATTATGCAAAATGCTGCACAAGCAGCACATGATATGGTAGATCATTTAAGTGCAACACCTCGTGGTATTGTGCGAGTAAGCGTCCCTGTTTCTATTGCGCAAAATAGCTTTTCAAAACTTTTACCCGACTTTTTAAAAAAGTATCCTGAAATTCGTCTACAAATGGTCGTCAGTAACCGCCGTGTCGATATTGTTAATGAAAATATTGATGTAGCTTTACGAGTAAGAACCAAAATAGATGATGACCCAAATTTAATTGCACGCCAAATTGGTAAAGAAGAACTTCATCTGTTTGCTAGTCAAGCCTATTTAAATGAATACGGCGAAGTGAAAAAACCTGAAGAGCTAAGTCAGCATAAAGTTTTAAGCATGTCGAATGAACATGCCGATCAGCATATGGTGTTATATAACGATCAGCAGATTCCTATAAAAATTAAAATAAATCCTACAGTTATGGCATCCGACTTACTTTTGCTCAGAGAACTCACACGTCAGGGTTGTGGAATTGCGCTTTTACCAGGATCGATCACTCAAGAATATATTCAAAATGGCGAACTTGTGCGCTTACTGTGTGACTGGAAAGTACCGCATGGTGTACTCCATGCGGTTTATGCTTCGAGAAAAGGGATGCTCCCTGCTGTTCGCGTTTTTATCGACTATCTTGTCGATCACTTACATCTGGACACAACCAGTAAAACTATTTAATTTTTACTGGTTTTAATTGCTGTAATAATACCTGATCAAGCAACATCGGTAGTTTAAGTGTCATTAAAAATGCATGGTATAAGTCTGGTTTACCATTCCAAATGAGATTAGAAATATTATTTCGTTTATCTAAGTCTTGGAACCAACTGCCATGCTTTTTATCTACCAATGAATGATGAATATATCCTATTATCTTGCGATAATAGATTTCATATTTTTCATCATTCAAACGCTTCATAAGGGTTGCCGAAGCCACAGCCGCCTCTGCATGCACCCAATGTAAGCGCTCTTTTACAACAGGCTCATTTTTCCAATCATAGGTATAAATAATGCCGCGATAAGGTTTTTCCTGCCAACCATTTTTCCACGCTGTGTCAAAAAGCCCTTGAGCATCCTCAAGAAGCCATTTAGGAACATCAAGTCCCATCACTTGTAATTCTTGCTCTAAATTAATTAATAAATGACACCACTCAAAACCATGACCCGGCGTTACACCATACGGTCTAAAATCATCAATTAAATTATTTTTGTTAAACTCATAATCGGGCTGCCAATGTTGATCAAAATGTTCTACAACACTATAGTCATGGTTTTTTGCATGCTCGTGAATGATACGCTCAACAATAGCAAGCGATTTTTTTAACCAGCTCGAATCTTGGGTCGTTATGGCAAGTTGCATGAACATTTCTAAAGAATGCATATTACAATTTGCACCACGGTATGCTTCTAAATCTGTCCAATCAGGCGCATAACTTTCTAAAACACAATTTTCTTCTTCTGACCAAAAGTACTCATTAAATATATTTACAGCTTTATCAAATAACGCATCTGCACCCGCAATATTTGCCTGTTTTGCACTATTTGCTGCCAATAAAACGAACGCATGAAGGTAAGACTTTTTTCGATCATTGGGGCTGTCATCTACTAAAGATGAGAGCCATCCTCCATGCTTATGGTCAAATAAATGTTCGTTTAAACTTTTTACTCCCCACTCTGCAAGCTCTACACTACCTGCATAACCTCGAATAGCAGCAAGCGAATAACAGTACGTAAATCTCGCTGTATTTAAGGTATTTGGTCGCTGGTGTAGAGGTAGGCCATAACGATCTAAATCAATAAATCCGCCATACTGACACTGAGCAGCTTGATAAAAGTCTAGTAAATTTAAAGTCTGGGTTTTTAACCAGTCAATATGTGCTGTTTGATTTAACCAGCTATGTCTTACTTTTGTGAGGAGTTTCATAGATTTATCCTTTTTATGATTATTGATCTATTTAACCACCAACCATCATACCGCCATTTGGATGAATAGTTTGACCTGAAATGAAAGAAGAGTCTTGGCTAGCTAAAAATACATAAGCAGGGCCTAATTCACTTGGTTGCCCACAACGACCCAATGGTGTATCTGAACCAAAATTTTCCATACTTTCTGGGTCAACTTTACCCCAAGTCGCAGGTTGTAAAGGAGTCCACACAGGGCCAGGTGCAACTGCATTTACACGAATACCCTGACTAATAAGTTGATTTGATAAAGCACGTGTAAATGAAATAATTGCGCCTTTTGTTGCTGAATAATCAATAAGTGCTTTAGGGCCCACATATGCATTTACAGAAGCCGTATTAATAATCACATCTCCAGATGAAAACTGAGGAAGGACAGCCTTACTTAAATAAAATATAGAGTGAATATTTACTGCAAAAGTATTTAACCATTGTTCATCAGTTAATGTCGCAAAGTCTTCATTCGGAAACTGCGTACCTGCGTTATTAACTAATATATTAATTCTTTTGAAGTCTTCTAACACATGATGTACTAAGTCTTTACAGTTTTGACTTTCTCTTAAATCGACTGGATAGATCTTACAAACACCACCTTCTTTTTCAATCCAATCTTTTACCCACTCAGCATCTGCAAGTTCAACTTCAGTATCTAAACAAGTAATTGCAACTTGAGCACCTTCTTTTGCGAAATGCAATGCCACTGAACGTCCAATACCACTATCGCCACCTGTAATAAGTGCTACTTTTCCTTTTAGTTTATGACTGCCTGCATAGTTTTTATGAATAAATTCTGCGTGAGGTTTTAATTGTTCATCACTACCTGGTAAATCTTGTTCTTGTGCATGAATATTGAAATAGTTCATTTTGGATTCCATTTTTTTATTTTGTGTATAAAGAATATCCGAAAGATCATCTCGTAATGCATGGAATATGTTTTATAATTTTACCAAGTTGTAATTTTTATGATGTTTGTGTTGGTGTTTAGCCATACTACATATGACTTTTTTATCTATAAAATCATAAAATAAGCTTATTTCTAATTTTAAATCATGCTATATCTATAGATGTTCAACACTATGTCAAATACTCAAAAAAACCATTCAAGTAATATAAAAAGCGTACTACTTGAATGGACTATTTTATTGTTCTTCTAGTTCACGTACTAAAGGTAAAACGTGTTTGCCAAAATATTCGATTTCCTCAATGAAATGTAGAAATCCAGATAAAATTAAATCTACCCCTACATGTTTTAAATCTATTATTCTTTGCGCTATTTGTTGTGGTGTACCAATCAAGTTAGTTTTAAAACCGTCATTATATTGTACCAAGTCTTCAAAAGAAGATTTAGCCCAATTGCCTTCCCCTTCTTTACTTGCCGCACCCGCCTCTTTAGTAGCATCACCAAAAGCATGTACCGCTTCAATATTGGCTTTATGAATAATTTCTTGTAATACGGCTTGCGCTTTCTCCTCTGTATCTCTTGCAATAATAAACGCATTTACCCCTATTTTTACTTCATGATTATGCTGTTTTGCTTTTTCTTTAATATCATCAATTTGCTTTTTAATTTCTTCAACAGTATTTCCATTGGTAAAATACCAGTCGGATACTCGTGAAGCCATATCTCTTGCTGCACGTGAACTTCCCCCCTGAAAAACTTCGATCGTGGGCTTTTGTATAGGTTTTGGCTTCAATGTATAGTTATTAAAAGTATAATACTTTCCTTGAAAAGAAAAATTATCCTGCGTCCAAATACCTTTTAATGTTTTTATAAACTCTTCTGATCTAACATATCGTTCATCGTGTTCTGGCCATTCTTCACCAATGGCATCGAACTCACCTTTGAACCAACCACTAACTACATTAACGGCGATCCTTCCCTCTGTTAAGTAATCGATCGTTGCCAATTGCTTAGCTGCCAGTGCAGGTTTCCAAGGCCCAGGTAAAATAGCTGCAATCACTTTTAACTTTTCAGTTTTAGCCAATAAAGCATGACTAAAACTGACAGACTCATGTTGATTTTCCGCACCATATCCTGCTGTAAATCTAATTTGGGTTAATGCATAATCAAACCCATTTTTCTCAGCCGTTTGCGCCAGCTTTACATTATAGTCGTAGCTCCAGTCGGTACGCTGCTCGATTGTACTTACGACCAATCCACCACTCACGTTGGGTACCCAATATGCAAATTTCAGTGTATTACGGTGCGTCATCATCATTTCCCTAAGCAACAGATTGTTTTTTCTTATGAATACGAGACTCAGCCGCCGTTAAATCTGGTACAGAGATTGAAGGCAATACTTCATCTTGCTCAATTTGTTTATTAATTCCTAAACTTTCATTGGCTTGTGCTGATTTTTTCTTCGATGGTTCTTCTCTTAAGCCTTTTGCAGGTGCCCATTCTAAAATAGGTAATGCTCTTGCAACCGCCAATGTAATACGTGCTTTTAGTTCTTCACTTTTGACAGTATATTCAGGCGTAAAATCTTTATCTGTTGCATAAACACCAATAGGTAAAGTCTGTGCTTGGAAAAAACTAAACAATGGGCGTAATTGATGCTCTAAAACCAGTGCGTGTCGTTCACTTCCTCCAGAGGCAGCCAACAACACAGGCACATCGACCAATGCTGTTTGCTCAACAAAATCAAAAAGATGTTTAAATAACCCTGTAAACGAAGCGCGATATACAGGTGTACCAACAATGAGTGCATCAGCAGCTTCTATTTTTGCCAAGTCATCTTGTACACGCTGTGGCAGTTGGTGACGATAAATTGCACCACCTAATAAGTGCCCAATTTCGCTAAGTTTAATGAAGTGCACTTTAATAGGCGTAGCATCTGCTAACTCATCTAAAATATTTTGAATAAGGCTTTCTGTTTTAGAGGGTGTATTTAAACCACCTGATACTGCAACTATATTAAGAACGTCATTATTGTGTTTGTAAGACATGATGATAATTACCTTTAGGATTAGAATCTAATACCTATTAAGGTTTAAAATACATGTCTTGTAAAATAAGAAAATAAATATAAGTTATATAGATTTTACATAATGAATCTTACTCATATACTTATACAATAATATTATCTATATCTTGTCTATTTTGACTTTCATTAAAATCGATATCATTACGTGTGGGTTCAAATTTAATAATAAATCCAATAATAACGATTGGAACAAAAGCAAATATTGCAATAATACTAAATACATCAGTTTGATATTTTGTCATCCATAGTGGCAAAATAAACAGTGCAATTGCTTGTGCAACGCCTGTCACTGCTCGATTAAAACCAACACCAATACCACGAATTTCTGCAGGATATGCCATTGTTGGATACACCATCATTTGTGCCCCAGGACCAAATCCTTCAGCAAATAGCCAAATACCCAATAAAATAATTGCCGAATATAAGAAGAAAGTACTATGCGGATGTCCAATTAAACCCAATAAAATTAAAGCCAAAAATTGTAGTAAGAACCCTGCTAAGAGCACATGCCTAGATGCAAAACGACGAGCAAGATAGACTCCCAATAGCCCACCAGTAAATGCAAATAACAGATTTAATGCCAGTGTAGTGGTAATCGTAGTTAACGTGGTGGTATGAAAGAACCTTGTAAGGATAGAGGGAAGAAAAAAAGCAATTGTCGTGTATTGAAAAGCAACTGAAATATGAATGGTAATTGCGACAATAGTTCGTGACAAGTAGGTTGGGTTAAACAGAACTAAGAAGTTTGGCTGTATCTTTTGTTGTTTTTTAAAATTTTTATCTTCATCTGCAACAACAGTTGTTGCAATATCGTAAGATGTACTCAATATTTCAGAGGCTTCTTTTAATCGTCCCTGATTGGCTAACCAAATTGGCGACTCTGTAAGATATTTACCGCGAATAAAAATAATTAGTAATGCAGGAACTGCACCAAATACCAAAGAAGCTCTCCAGAGCCAATGACTATATTCAGGTGGTAATAAAAAATATAAAGCCAACACCAATCCAAAACACGCAGATGAAGCCGCATACCACATTGGGCACCATGCTGCGAGTCTTGAGGCTTTATTACTTTTTCCAGAAAATTTTGAGAACTCAGATAAATAGGACATTGCAACAGGTAAATCTACACCAACACTAATTCCCATAACAAAACGTGCAATAATAAGAACCCATACATTTGGAGCAAATCCTGCAACAATTGCGGCAATGACAAAAAGCACCATATCGGCCATAAATACACGATAACGTCCTATTTTATCAGTAAGAAATCCACCTACTAAATTACCAACAATCGTTCCACAGACAATTGCAGATGCAACTACACCTGTCATAATTGGTGTCAGAGAAAACTCATGAATGACTTGTTCTATAGTCAAACAATCTAATTACTCATACAAAAATGAAAAAACATCTGAAAGAGTCGATCAATACAATCCTCTTGCCATTCTTTTCTCTTTTTCTTAATCCATGCCCAAGTCTTTTCAATAGAATTCAAATCAGGGCTATAAGGCGGTAACCATAAAATCTGATGCCCATGATGTTCTAGTAACTCCTGTGTGTCTGCT
>NZ_VTDQ01000040.1 GCF_015627175.1 Acinetobacter pollinis
ATGGTTCATTCCGTGTACGTCATGCTTATATGTCTTTAGACAAATGGTTAGTTGGTCAAACAGCTTCTCCATTTGTGAACGTAGATACTACACCAGAAGTTGTCGATCCGAATGGTCCTATGGGTTCAGGAAGTCAACGTACAGTTCAAGTACGCTATACACAACCAATCACTAAAAACCAAAAAGTGTTAGTTGCTGTTGAAGGTGGTGACGTAGATAACTTCAGTGGCACAAGCCAAACATCTGGTGGCGGTCGTTTACCTGCTTTAACTGCAAGATATGATATTGCAACTGCAGATAAAAAAGGTTTATTACAGGTTCATGGTTTACTTCATGAAAACCGTGTAGCTACCAATGATAGCAATGACAAAGAAGGGTTAGGCTGGGGCGTAGGTGTTGGTGCAAAATATAGCTTAACACCAAACGATACATTATTTGCAAACTACTACCATGCAAAAGGCGATGGCCGTTATATGCTTTACAGCAATAGTGCGTATGTAGCGACTGCAAATGGTACTTCTTATAACATCAACCCATCTGAATTTAACTCTGCTTTAGTAGGTTATGGTCATAAGTGGAATTCAGAATGGCGCTCTGGTTTAGCTGCAGGTGGTATTTGGTATAATGATACGAACGCTTATGCGAAGAATTCTGGAAGTGCAAATAAGACCCAGTACAATATTATTTTGAACACATTCTACACGCCAGTGAAGAATGTTGATATTGGTGCAGAATATACTTATGGTCAACGTCAAACGTTTGCTGCAAGTACTGCAACAACATCGGATAAAGGTGATTACTCTCGCTTAAACTTAATGGCTAAATATAGTTTCTAAGCTATAGCAAGTCAGTTTTAGTTTAAAAAAACCGCAATAGATCTATCTGTTGCGGTTTTTTTCTTTAAATCTGCTAAAGTGCGCGCGTACATTTTGTTTATTTTGAATGTATAAAAAATAGTTTAAGTCTTTCTTAAGTTCAAAAACTTAAATTGCAATCATTCTAGCGGAAGTAGTTATTCATGCCTTTGTTTCAATTCATCAGAAGTAAAATGCCCGTTTTGAGTTTAGGGAGGTTTAACTTCATTCTTGCAGTTTGGTTGGCTTGTGCACTTAATTTAAACTTCTTTAAAAAAGCACTGATGTATTCTGAACTGCATGGTATGGAAGCAGTGCTTTGGGTTGCTTCTTTAGTAATTGTTCTTGTTTCATACTATTTTATTGTAATTCAGTTAATTTCATGGCAATGGTCCAAAAAAATTGTAGCTGTTTTATTGCTTATTATTGGGGGGCTTAGTTCTTATTTTGTAAATACTTTGGGTATTATGATTACCCCAGAACAAATCCAAAATATGATGCAGACTGACTCTCGTGAGGCATTTGCACTCATCTCAAGCGATCTAGCATTTTGGGTTTTCTTGTTTGTTATATTGCCTAGTCTTGTTCTATGCTTTTTGCCAGCCAAAAAAGAAAATTTTTTCAAAGTCTTGTTGAAGAAATTGACCAGTATTATTGTGACTTTAGCAGTTGCTGGCGCTGTTATTTATATGAGTTATATTGATTTCAGTTCATTATTTCGTGGGCATCGAGATATTCGAGACTTAATTTCTCCCAATAATGTATTTAATTCAGGTTTAAGCTATTACAAAAAATTATCTTATAAACCTTTACCTCTAATACACTATGGTGAAGATGCTCAATTTACAAAAATACCTGAACAACCAAAATTAATGGTTCTGGTCGTAGGTGAAACTGCACGTGCAGAAAGTTTTTCATTAAATGGTTATCAGCGAAATACTAATCCAGAGCTTTCTAAAATTAATGATTTGATTAATTTTAAAGATGCCCATTCTTGTGGTACGGCAACAGCAGTTTCTGTACCGTGTATGTTCTCAGGTATGCCAAGAACGAGTTACGACAGTCGGTTAGCTTCACATAGGGAAGGATTGCTAGATATTGCACAACGTGCGGGTTATAACGTCACTTGGATTGATAATAATTCAGGCTGTAAAGGTGCTTGTGACCGCGTTCATCAGTATCAGATTCCTGAAAACCTGAAAGCTAAATATTGTAAGCCTACAGGTGAGTGTGATGATGAAATTCTTGTCGACAGTCTAGAATCGTATGTATCTACAATTCCTAAAGAGGATAAAAGACCTCAATTAGTTGTCTTGCACCAAGTGGGAAGCCATGGCCCAGCATATTATGAGCGTACTCAACCGCAATTTGAGCGCTTTAAGCCTATTTGTAATACAAATACCATTCAAAATTGTGAACATCAAGCATTGATCAATACTTATGATAATAGTATTGTTTACACAGATTACATTTTGAGTCAGGTCATTAAAAATCTTGAGAAAAATGAAAAATATCAAACAGGTTTTTGGTATTTATCTGACCATGGTGAATCTACAGGAGAAAATGGTTTGTATTTGCATGGTGCACCGTATGCATTTGCACCTTCTCAACAAACACATATACCAATGATGATGTGGTTTTCACAGGCATGGCATAAAAATAACATGGCTCAATCGAAGTGTTTACAATCTCAACAAACACGTACTGTTGGTCAAGATAATTTATTTCCAACAATATTAAGTTTACTTGATATAAAAACGCATGTGATTAATCCAGATTTAAACATGCTGTCGTATTGTCACAGTGAATAAATAGAGCAGTAAATACTATGACGAAAATATTAATAATTGAAGATGACTTCATGATTGCAGAGTCTACGATTACTTTGCTGAAATACCATGGTTTTGAGGTAGAGTGGTTTAATAATGGTTTAGACGGCTTGTCTCATCTAGGAAAAAACCAATATGACATGATTTTACTCGATCTTGGTCTACCTATGATGGATGGTATGCAAGTGCTTAAACAGATTCGTCAGAAAACTCAGACACCTGTACTTATTATTTCAGCACGCGATCAACTTGAAAATAGAGTAGATGGACTCAATCAAGGAGCAGATGATTATCTCGTTAAACCTTACGAGTTTGAAGAGTTGCTTGCGCGAATTCATGCCTTGCTAAGACGTGCAGGGTTAGATGCACAAAATACCCCAGCAGATAAAATTTTAAATAATGGCGAACTTGTTTTAGATATTGAACAACATATTGCACGTTATAAAGGTCAAATGATTGAGTTATCTAATCGTGAATGGGCTATTTTAATTCCTTTAATGATGTATCCGAATAAAATTTTTTCTAAAGCGAATTTAGAAGATAAGTTATACGATTTTGACAGTGAAGTTTCGAGTAATACGATTGAAGTATATATTCATCACTTACGTACTAAATTAGGTAAAGATTTTATTCGTACCATTCGTGGTTTAGGTTACCGTTTAGGACACAATTCTTAAAGTCGATGGAAAAGCATAGTTCACTTAATACTCGCCTTGTTGTACTTACTTCACTTTTGAGTGTGGTAATGGCGTGTGTTCTTATGTTTTCTACCTACCATATTGCACTAAAAGAGTTAACACGTATTTTAGATGCACAAATGCAGTTTTTAGCAAGTCGGGCAACAAGACTTGATCTGAAAAATACGCATAGCCAATTAAATCTAGATCCAGACAAACAGCAAGAAGAATTATTTGTTGATATTTGGTCTTATGATGACATTGATGAATTAGAAAAGAATCAATTACTCGTACCACAAGTAAAAAAAGCGGGTTTTTATCAGCATGAAACAGATTCTGGTACGTGGTATACCTATGTTTTACCTACGAAAGATTATCAAGTTCAGGTGAGTCAGCACCAACGTGTGAGACAAGTGCTTGCACTAGAATTAGCAGGCAGTATGGTTCTGCCATTTTTGCTGATTATGCCATTGGCTATGTTAATTATCGTTTGGATTATTAAACGAAGTCTTAAACCTCTAGATGATTTAAAAAGTGAACTAGCACAACGTGATTCGAATGAACTAACTCATTTGACCAATACACAGTACCCGATTGAATTGTTGCCTGCTGTAAAAGAAATTAATTATTTATTTGATAGAATTTCTACAACCCAACAAGAGCAAAAGCAATTTATTGCAGATGCAGCCCACGAGTTAAGAACACCCATTACGGCTTTAAATCTACAAACTAAAATCTTACTTAGAGATTTTCCTGAAAATCCTGCACTGTTAAATTTAAGTAAAGGGTTGGCACGTATACAGCATTTAGTTAGTCAGTTGTTGGCATTAGCGAAACAAGATACAGCATTACATGTATCTGAACAGCCCAAAAAGTTTTTACTTAATGATATTGCGTTGAATTGCGTAGAACAGTTAATGAATCTTGCAATGGAGAAAGAGATAGATTTAGGTTTTGAACGTAATGATGAGGTATTAGTACAAAATTTTGAGCCAACGATCCATTCTATTATTTATAACCTTATTGATAATGCAATTAAATATACGCCACATTCAGGGGTGATTAATATTTCTGTATATGAAGAAAAAGATCAAAAGTTAGGTTACGTATGTATTGAAGATAGTGGTCCGGGTATTCCAAAAGAAAAGTATGAAGAAGTATTAAAACGTTTTTATCGTGTGCATCATCATTTAGAAGTCGGTAGTGGCTTAGGGCTATCTATTGTACAGAAGGCAACACAACGGGCAGGGGGGAATTTATTTTTAGGTAAAAGCGAGGAACTTGGTGGACTAAAAGTATCCGTACAAATCCCTTTAAAAATTCACGCCTCAGAAACCACTTAATGAGATAATGCCTCTAAGAGGTCTAATGCAGACTTCATTCTTTTACCATCCCTTCCTAATTTGTCGATACCTATTTTATTGAGCCATTTAAAGCGAATACCGACTGTACTCAGTTGTTTAATGACTTTAGATTCACTTGCTAATTCAGTTTTTAATAAGTTTGTAATCGCTTCTGATTCATTGTGATTAAAACGAAATGCAGTAGAAAAGATTAAACATAACCAGTCTCTCGCTTGGCAAGTTTGTAAATCTAAAAAGTAACCTGGATCTGTTTCAAAATCTATAAATGAAATATTAAACTGACTGTCGACCAGAATATTTCTTGCAAATGCCTCACTCAAATAACTCTCTTTTGCATGAATCTTTTTAATTTCAATAATGGCTTTTCTTAAAAGAATAATCCGATCATTCAGAGATTCTTGACGACCTAAGGCTTCATCTAATTGCATCAATCCTTGATCTGTATATGAGATATCCTGAATGAGAACACCATCATGGGTTTCAGCCAGTATTTCAGGTACAGATATACCAATATGATGTAACTCTCGAATGCGTTTCATCTCACAAAGAATAGATTTTCTTCCACCATAGTTTGGAACAGGTGTCAAAATCTGCAAGTTGAGGAATTTAGAAAGCCAAAGTAATGGAAGGTAAATCCACCAAGGATGACGGATACTTGCTTTTTTTAACCACACTTTGATGCCATCGACAATATAAGATTCAATTGACGACGTTTGTTTACTGATATGTTCAGTAAGGAACGTTTGATATTTTTGCATATATGATCTTGGTGCAGCGATTTGATTAGGGAGTCATCCAGACTATTTATATTTTATAGTTTTTATAGATAAATATGTCCTATACAAATTATACCATGATTTTATTAGGTTTTTATGAGGGTGAAATGAAATTTTCCTTTCTAAAATATAAAAAAAGGGGCTGATTTTTCAGCCCCTTTTAAGAAAATAAGAGATTACAAATTTGCAATCTGTTCCATATTATGTTTTACCTTTTCAAGCTGTGCGACAAACTCAGCAAGTTTTGCTTTTTCACCTTCTACGACAGCCGGCGGTGCTTTTTTCACAAAACCTTCATTGGCAAGTTTGTTTGCAATTTGATCATGTTGTTTTTGAACCTTGTCCAAATCTTTTTGGAGACGAGCAAGTTCCGCTTTAGGGTCAATAAGACCTTTCATTGGTACGAATACAGATGCATGACCAATCACACTTGATGAAGAAAGAGGTGGCTCTTGTGAGTCGGTAAGGAACTCGATACTTTCAACTTTTGCAAGTGCTTTAAATAGAGGTTCAATACGTTCAATACGGGTTTGCTCAGCATCTGTAATATTTTTTAGTAATACGGGTAATAGACGCGCATTGCCTAGACCCATTTCACCGCGGATATTACGAACTGCACCAATTAGACTTTGTAACCAACTCATATCGGTTTCAGCCTGCTCATTTATTTTCTCTTCTTCAGCAACAGGATAGTTTGCTGTCATGATAGTATGACCTTCACGACCAACCATTGGAGCTAAAGTTTGCCAAATTTCTTCTGTAAGATATGGCATGAGTGGGTGAGCAAGACGTAAAGAGGTTTCCATAACACTAAGAAGTACACGTCGAACTTCGGCTTTACGTTCAGCAGACACATTTACATCGTTTAAAACTGGTTTTGTCAGCTCAACATACCAGTCACAATATTCGTTCCAAATAAAGTCATAAATATTTTGTGCAGCAATGTCTAAACGGTAAGTTTTAAAAGCCTGATGTACATTTGCTTCGGCTTTTTGTAGACGGCTGATAATCCACTTTTCAGGAAGTTCCCATAGGTCTGGATTGGCAGTCTGAGCAACTTCTTGACCTTCAATGTTCATTAAAACAAAACGAGTTGCATTCCAAATTTTATTACAGAAATTACGGTAACCTTCGACACGTTTTAAATCGAATTTGATGTCACGACCTGTATTTGCAAGTGCGCAGAATGTAAAACGTACCGCATCTGTACCATATGAGCTAATACCTTCTGGGAACTCTTTACGGGTAGATTTCTCGATTTTTTCTGCTTGTTTTGGATTCATTAAACCAAAAGTACGCTTCTTCACAAGACTTTCAAGATCAATACCATCAATAAGGTCTAGAGGATCTAATACATTTCCTTTAGATTTTGACATTTTTTGACCTTCGCCATCACGTACAAGTCCATGCACATAGACTGTTTTGAATGGGACTTGAGGCGTACCATCTTCATTTTTCATAAAGTGCATAGTCATCATAATCATACGGGCAACCCAGAAGAAAATGATGTCAAAGCCTGTTACGAGAAGATCTGTAGGATGGAATGTTTTTAAAGCATCGTTGAGTGCATCTTTTGCAGCATCACCTGTCCAACCTAATGTTGAGAATGTCCAAAGCCCAGAGGAGAACCATGTATCTAAGACATCTTCATCTTGGTTGAGTTCGATATGGTCTGCAATGTTATGTTTTTGACGAACCTCTTCTTCGTTACGTCCGACATATACGTTGCCTTCAGCGTCATACCATGCAGGAATTCGGTGTCCCCACCAAAGTTGTCTAGAAATACACCAGTCTTGAATGTTGTTCATCCAAGCCATATACATGTTGGTGTATTGTTCTGGAACAAACTTAATACGACCATCTTTTACAGCTTCTACAGCAGGCTCAGCAAGAGGCGCAATTTTTACATACCATTGATCGGTAAGTAGTGGTTCTACAATTACACCTGAACGGTCACCACGTGGAGCTTTTAAGTCATAAGGTTCAATTTTTTCTAACCAACCTTCAGCTTCAGCTTGAGCAATCATTTTCTTACGTGCTTCAAAGCGCTCTAAGCCAACATAATCACTTGGCGCAGGAATGGTTTTTGAAATTTGTTCACCTGCTTTTGCGATATATTCAAGCTCGGCAAGTACTTCTGCATTCTTATTAAAAATGTTAATAATTGGTAGGTTACAACGTTTACCTACTTCATAGTCATTAAAATCATGTGCAGGTGTAATTTTTACACAGCCTGTTCCAAAATCTTTTTCTACATATTCATCTGCAACGATAGGAATGAGACGGCCACTAATTGGAAGAACGATGTTTTTACCAATAAGATGTTGGTAACGTTCATCTTCAGGGTGTACTGCAACAGCACTGTCACCTAGTAATGTTTCAGGGCGTGTTGTTGCAACAATAAGGTAATTGTCACCATTTTGGGTTTTAAGTGATTGGTCTTCAAAAAAGTATCTGAAATGCCATAAAGAGCCTTTTTCTTCATGGTTTTCAACTTCTAAGTCGGAAAGGGCAGTTTGAAACTTAGGGTCCCAGTTTACAAGACGTTTACCACGGTAGATTAAACCTTGTTCGTGAAGTTGAACAAATACTTCTTTTACAGCATGAGATAGTCCTTCGTCCATGGTAAAGCGTTCGCGAGACCAATCTACAGAAGAGCCTAAACGACGAATCTGACGAGTAATATTGCCACCAGATTGCTCTTTCCATTCCCAAACTTTTTCAATAAATTTTTCACGGCCTAGATCATGGCGACTAATATTTTCAGCAGCAAGTTGGCGTTCCACAACCATTTGTGTTGCAATACCTGCATGGTCTGTACCAGGCTGCCAAAGGGTATTTTTTCCCATCATACGGTTATAGCGTGTAAATGCATCAATAATGGTGTTATTGAAACCATGACCCATGTGTAGACTACCTGTGACATTAGGCGGTGGAATCATGACGCAAAAAGACTCGCCTTGGCCAGATGGTTTAAAATAACCATTTTCTTCCCAAGTTTTATACCATTTTTTTTCGATCTCAGTTGGATCGTAAGTTGTTGCAATATTCTGAGCTGAAGTAGCTTGTGAGTCAGTCATAGTAAACAGATCAAAAGTGAATGAATAATTAGAGGTATTGTAGCAAAAAAAATAATACTTGAGCGGACATGTATCACTCTGTGCGATATAACAACAAAGTGAATAACGTGGTAACTTATAGCAAAATAATTTGGGATTTTTGATTTATGTCGTATGCGGTATATTTACGAGTAGAAACACAAACCTATGAAAAATTTATTTCTATTCAGCAGCGCCTTCAAGCTGGGGAAAAAAAGAAGTTAGCGCATGAATTAGGTGATGTTTTAGCAGATGTGTCAGTACAAGTGATTCAACAAGCATTTATAAACCTGCTTGAGCAACAAAAACGCCGTTTAACTCGACCAGAAGGTCATCAGATTGCAGCAGATTCTGAGAAAGTGATTGAACATGTATTATCTGCGTTTAAAAAATATTTACCTTGGGCAATCGCACTGTTTAGTAATGAGCGCTTAACACCATTGGTAAATTATTTTGCAAATATGGTAAGGCGTGAAGGTGATCAAGTATATGTTAGATATGACGTAGACCCTGCTGTGATTAAAAATACTTTAGATAAGGTTGAAGTGATTCGTGGAGGGGATGCAAGTGAAATTGCACCAGCATTTGATTGTTTGAATCAGATCATTGATGCCGGTGTTGATCAGTTAATTCGGCAACCCAAAGCTTTATTGAAGTTTAATTTAGTTGTAGATAAAACACTGAATGGCGTTATTCAGGTGAGTACAAATATGGCATATAAGCGTTTATCTTCATTGGGTAAAGAAGTAGAAATTGGCTCTGCACCTTATTATATCGATCATTTTATTCAATTTTTGCATCATGAAGCATAAAATAAAAAACCCACATGTATTATGTGGGTTTTTTTAAATGATTATTTATTGTTAGATTGTACTTCTGCACTAGACGGTTGATGATAGGTTTGATCTGTGCTGTACGCTTTGACACCACCACCTAACGTTTTATACAACTCAATTTGGTTATTTAGATTACTTAATTCTAAGCTAAGTAATGCTTGCTGAGCAGTATAAGCATCTTTTTGAGCTGTAAGTACATTTAAATAGCCATCCACACCTGCACGATAGCGTGCATTAGAGAGTTGGTAAGTACGATTGGTTGCAGATACAAGACTACGTTGGGCATCTAGACGTTCGCCAATATTTGCACGTGTTGCCAATGCATCACTTACTTCTTTAAATGCAGTTTGAATGGTTTTTTCGTATGAAGCCAATGCAAGCTCTTGGTTTACCTTAGAGATCTTAACATTTGCTTTACGTGTGCCCCAATCAAAAATTGGTAGATTTAGAGAAGGTGCAACCGACCAAATGAATGAACCTGATTTAAATAGATCAGAAAGTTCAGATGAAGCCAATCCCGCAGAGCTGGTTAAGCTAATCGTTGGGAAAAGTTGTGCTTTTGCAGCACCAATATTTGCACCAGCTGCACTTAAACTATATGCAGATTGTTGGATATCAGGTCGATTATTCAGTAAATCACTACTTAGTCCAGTTGCAAAAGTTTTTTCATTTGTCACACTACGAATTGTACTGTTTGGTAGAAGCTCTGTTGGTACAGACTGTCCTACCAATAGGTTTAATGCGTTTTGTGCTTGTGCTGCTTGTGTACGATATGTCCCTACATCTGCACGAGCCGTTTCTACTGAAATTTGTGCTTGACGTAAAGGTACTTCGCTATCTATACCTACATCAAAGCGCTTTTTATTCAGGTTATATGCTTGCATCTGAGTTTTCAGCGTGTCTTCAGCGAGTTTCAAATTGGCATTTGCATAAGAATATTGTAACCAAGCTTCTGCAACTTGACTAATCAGGCTAATTTGCGTTGCATCACGTGTACTTTGCATTGCAAGATAACTATCTAATGTAGCATCTTTTAGACTCTTGAGTCTTCCCCAAAAATCTAATTCATACGATGTTACGGCAAGACCTGCTGAGTAAACATTTCCAGTTACAGGTTGGCCAGTCAGTACGCTTTTAGAACGTGAGCGGTCAAATTCTGCGCTTGTACCAAGTGTTGGTAAGCGATTGTTTTCTGTGATGTTATATTGTGCTTGTGCTTTTTGAATATTTAAGATTGCTGTACGCATATCTCTATTATTTTGCAATGCAAGGTCTATAACTTTGACCAGTTGAGGGTTAGAGAAAAAATCTTTATACCCTTGTTCTGCAATCGATACCCCAGAACTATGCTGAGTCGCATAGTCTGTAGGAATATCTGATTTTACAACAGGCTCTGGCCCGCGCATGCTTTGGCAGGCAGCCAAAGCAAACGCAAGAGAGGAGACTGCAATACTACGACCTGTAATCGACCATATATTTTGCATCACGATTTATGCTCCTGAGTATTTGCAGTTTTTGGTTTATATTTAAAGATACTACGAATCCAGACAAAGAATACTGGAATAAAGAAAATACCTAATAAACATGAGCTGATTACACCACCAAGTACACCGTAACCTACCGAGTGTTGGCTACCAGCACCAGCACCAGTAGAAAGTGCTAATGGAAGTACACCAAAACCAAATGCGAGTGTTGTCATAATGATTGGACGTAAACGCATTTTTGCAGCATGTAAAGTTGCTTCAAAAAGCTCTTGTCCTTGTTCTTGAAGTTCTTTCGCAAATTCTACAATTAAAATTGCGTTTTTAGACGAAAGACCAATGACAGAGATCATGGCGACTTGGAAGTAAATATTGTTGACCAGATTTGGATTTTTTAGAACGAAGAAACCGAAGTAGGTTAGGGCTACAGCACCAATAATACCAAGTGGAATAACTAATAGTACTGAAAATGGAATTGACCAACTTTCATAAAGTGCTGCAAGACAAAGGAATACAATAAGCAATGAAAGCGCATACAAGTATACCCCTTGAGAACCAGAATCTTGTTCTTCTAGAGAAAGACCTGTCCACTCATACGAGAAGCCAGATAAGCCCATAGAAGGAAGTTTCTGCATAATCTGTTCCATTGCAAGCATTGTTTCACCAGAGCTAACGCCGTTTGCTGGAGAGCCTTGAAGCTCCATTGCTGAAACACCGTTATAACGTATTAGGCTTGGAGAACCATATGTCCAGTTTCCAGATGTAAATGCAGAGAATGGAACCATGCTTCCTGCAGAACTACGAACGTACCATTTGTTTAAGTCATCTGGCATCATGCGTGAATCCGACTGACCTTGTAAATAAACTTTTTTCACACGTCCGTGATCTAAGAAGTCATTTACATAGCTACCACCCCATGCAACGCCCATAGTCGTGTTAATATCTGCGATACTCACACCTAGACTACCAGCTTTGGCTTGATCAATTTTTACTTGGTACTGTGGTTCATCCTCCATACCATTTGGACGGATCATGCCAATACGTTTATCTTTAGATGCTAGACCTAAAATTGCGTTACGTGCAGCCAGTAATTTTTCATGCCCTTGACCATTCACATCTTTTAACATGAAGTCAAAGCCTTGGCTTGTACCAAGTTCAGGCATTGCTGGGAGCTGAAGTGGATAGATTAAAGTTGCATCTTTTACGATCGCATTTAGTGCAAGCGCACGCCCAGTTAAAGCACCAATTTGAGTTTCTGGTGTTTTGCGCTCACTCCAATCTTTTAAGCGTACGAATGCAATACCTTGGTTTTGACCTTGTCCTGTAAACGAGAAACCAGAAACACTAAATACAGACTCGACAGTATCTTTTTCTTTATGAAGATAGTAGTCGGTAATCTGATCTAACGTCTTGTCTGTACGTTCCAAACTTGCATTGGTTGGAAGCTGTACAAGTGTTAAAACAACCCCTTGGTCTTCATCTGGTAAGAATGAAGTTGGAAGTGTTTTTACAAGGAAACCTAAAACAACCACGAGTAAGATATAAAACACACCAGAAATTAAGCGGTGGTGAGTCATTCGATTCACACCGTTTTGATAGCGATGTGCTATACGATCAAAGCTATGGTTAAACCATCTGAAGAAACGCGCAAAGATTGAGTTGCTTTCTGGTTTATTCTCATCGTGCTTTTTCAAAATAGTGGCACAAAGTGCAGGTGTAAATGTCAGTGCAACAATTAATGAGAGAATCATTGCAGTGACAAGTGTAATAGAGAACTGTCTATAAATTACACCTGTTGTTCCTGTGAAAAAGGACATAGGTACAAATACAGCCGTTAAAACTGTGGTAATACCCACCAACGCACCAGAAATCTGCGTCATTGAGTTTTCAGTAGCTGTAACAGGGTCTAAGTGTTCCTCTGTCATAATACGTTCAACGTTCTCTACAACAACAATTGCATCGTCTACTAAAAGACCAATTGCAAGTACCATTGCAAACATCGTGAGTGTATTGATAGAGAAGCCTAAAATATTGATAACTGTAAATGTTCCAAGAACAACAACAGGTACCGCAAGTGTCGGAATAATTGTTGCACGCCAGTTTTGTAGGAACAAGAACATGACGATGAATACAAGAATAACCGCTTCAACAAGGGTGTGCGCTACATTTTCAATAGAAATTTTGATAAATGGTGTGCTGTCAAATGCAATTGTATCTTTTAAACCATCTGGATAGTTTGGTCTTAAGCTTGCTAAAGCAGATTCAATATTTTTTGCAGTTTCAAGTGCGTTTGCACCTGTTGATAGTCGAATAGCAATACCTGCAGCAGGTTTACCATTAAATTTCGAGTCAAATGCATAATTCGATGAACCTAACTCAACTTTAGCTACATCTTTTAAACGTACAATTGCACCTGCATTATTTTTCAAAATAATGTTTTGAAATTGTTCAGGTGTTTGTAATAGGCTTTGAGCATTAACGGTTGCGTTAATTACTTGACCAGATACTGCAGGAGCACCACCTAATTGGCCGCCAGCAACTTGTGTGTTTTGTGCTTGTACTGCCGCTGAAATATCTGCAGGTGTTAGTTGGTAACTGGTCAGTTTTGCTGGATCTAACCAAATACGCATAGCGTAAGAGCCACCAAAGACTTGTACTTCACCTACGCCAGCAACACGACTAAGAGGGTCTGAAATATGACTGTTTACGTAATCTTTAATGTACGCGCCGTTTAGACTATTGTCTGGCGAATAAAAAGAAATAACTTGTAAAAAGCTTGCACCAGACTTCTTAATCGTTACGCCTTGACGTTGAACAGATTCAGGTAAAGAGGCAAGAGCAGTCTGCATCTTATTTTGCACTTGTACTTGTGCAATATTTGGATCAATCCCTTGCTTAAAGTTGACGTCAACTTCTACTGAACCTGTCGCAGAACTGGTTGAGGTAATATAACGTAAACCATCTAACCCATTCATTTGCTGTTCAATAACTTGTGTTACTGTATTTTCAATGGTTTGGGCAGATGCACCTGGGTAAGTCGCTGCAATAGAAATTTTAGGTGGAGCAATTGTTGGATATTGTGCGATAGGCATACTAAACAGAGAGATAATCCCTGCGAGCATAATCACTAAGGCAATTACCCATGCAAAAATGGGGCGGTGTATAAAAAATCTAGCCATCTTATCCTACCCTTTTGCTGTGTTTTGGTTGGATGGAGATTGAGCTTGATTGGTATTTACTGGCTTTTCTTCTGTTGCAGGTTGATATGGTTTAATCTTCACTTGCTGACCAGCTTTTACTTTAGCAACACCATCTACGATTACTTTATCACCAGGGTTTAGCCCCTTAGTAACGATCCAGTTTTGATTTTGTGTGCCAGACGTTTGTACAACACGAGATTCTACTGCACCTTTTTCGTTTACAATCGATACAACCGCATCATTTGAAGGCGTGCGTGTTAAAGCAATTTGTGGAATTAAGTATGCATTAGGAATAACGCCTTGTGAAATTTCAGCAGTTGCATACATTCCTGGTAGCAGTAAGTGTTTAGTATTTGGAAATACTGCACGTACAGTAACGGTACCTGTTTGCTCATTTACATTGGCATCTGAGAAGGCAAGAGTCCCCTCAGTATTGTAGTAGGTTCCATCTTCAAGTTTGAGCTTAACTTTAGTGTTATTACTACGATCGATACTACCTTGGCTTAAGTTTTGACGTAAACGCAAAAGCTCGGTACTAGATTGATTGATATCAACATAGATTGGATCGAGCTGACGAATAGTTACCAAAGAATTGGTTTGATTCGCAGTCACAAGTGCGCCTGCTGTAACAGAGGAAGGCCCTGATTGACCTGAAATTGGTGAACGAATCGTTGAGTAGCCTAAGTCAACTTCAGCATTGCTTACTTGTGCACGTGCAGCATCTACTTGTGCTTTGGCTACATTTACTTGTCCAACAAGGTCATCATAATCTTGTCTTGCAACTGCATGACTAGATACCAATTCCTTATAGCGGTTTAATTTAATTTGCAGTGATTTCAGGTTCGCTTCTTGTTGTAATAGCGTTGCCTTATAATTTTCTACGCTTGCTTTATTTGTACGAGAGTCAAGTTGATAAAGCGCTTGCCCTTCATGAACAAAACTCCCCTCTGTGAACAGGCGACGTAAAATAATACCACTTGTTTGTGGTCTCACTTCTGATACTTGGTAAGCTGTAGTACGCCCCGACAGTTCGATAGATTGCTCTACACTTTGTGGCTGTGCAGTGAGAACGCTAACTTCTGGAGTAGGTGCCTGTTGTTGACCTGCACTTTGACCGTCTGACGAAGCGTCTTTTCCACACCCTGTAAGGGCTAAACTTACAGCCAAAGCACAAGCACTGAATGTTGGTGCCCAAAGTTTAGCTGACCTCATTCTTTTCACCTCTTTTTGAATTTTAAATTTCATTGTTAGATTTTGTTTACTTATGATGATAAGTAGAACCAATAAGTAAAGAAACCCAAATATGGCCAATTCTTTAGTTTGCATAATTTTTACCTTCCGAAACTATAGGAAGGCGCATGATTTTTTAACCCAAGAAAAAGCAAAAATACATTCGATACCGTGAAATATCGTGTAGGGTTCTTAACAATCTGTACTTTGGGATATATGTAAAAAATAAGGTCAACTACACAATATTTTAAAAAATAAGTTTTGCCATATTGTTTTAAAGTTAAATAAAAGCAGTATATGGAAAGAACATATTTCAGAAAAAATGATGTACGGCTTATCTGTTTTATATTCCAGTTTAGGATGAAGCTATATGGAAAATTGCTCGTATTTCTAATGTATAGAAGGGGAGAATATATCCAATATTTAGGTTGAAAAACATGAGTGTAGGGCACAGTGTGCTTACACATTAAAAGAATACTACCTATGAAAAATAAGTAATACACCATGTATTACACCTATTAAAGTTAGCAGATTGTTAGGGTTAATGAGTCAAAGTGTACTCGCCAGTACACTTTTTTTCAAGATACAAATCGGCTCTACATAATTTATATACAGATACTGTAGAAATATAACTGAAAATAAATTTAGTTATCTTTTTTTTGTGTTTGTTTTACGTCATTGGTTATTGATACTTTCTCCTTAGGTGGCCAGAAGAAATCACTAGGTCGGGTAAAAAAGTGTGTGAGAACAAGTTTAGCAAGAGGTTTCCATTGTTCGAATTTCACTCTTCTGGCACGTAAGGCCACAATAATGGTTAAACTAAAGCTTACAAACAAGTTTGTTAAACCAATTAGAGCTACTCCTAAACAAGAGATTAAAATTAAACCAAGATCAGGGCTCCCACTCACAGAAAGTAAACCCTGTATTAAGTTTGCAGAAGCAAAAGCAATATGACGTATATCTAAAGGTAGGCCTAAGATAAAGCCCAGTGTTCCCATACTGCCAAGCATAATACCAAAGAGAAAATTCCCAGAAATTGCGCCTAAGTTTCTTTCAATATAGTCGGCAAATTTGTTTTGACGTTTCTCTCCAAGCAATTTACGCAGGCCACGATGCATTTTAAGACGAGGTCCTATTTTTCTATAAATTGCCATGTTATCAAAATAGCCTGCAATTAAGCCTGATAAGAATAAACATACACCTGCAATTGCTGCATGTGGGACGGCAAGGGAAGTAAACGGGTCTAAAGTATGTAAAAGATTGGTGGCTTTAATATTGTTAAGTAATTTTTCCCCAAATAATGCTGGCCATGAAAGTGTAATGATTGCCGCAACAGGGATCGCAATTGAAATATTACCCAATATAGCAATAAACTGAGTGCGAATAATATTAACAATAAGTTCTGTAAGTTCTGCCAGTTGAGTAGTTCTAGACCCTTTTCTTTGTTGTACAGTCGCTGCAAGTGCAGCAGCCGTCATTGCGGGCTGTTTGGTTGCAACTGTAAAATGTAAAACATGAATGAGAACAAACCCTAAACTATAGTTCATGCTGTAAGTAAGTGCATGTAAAATAGGTGCAAGAGAAAGTCTTGCGAGAAGAATTTTAATTACAGACATCGTAGCAATAATTGTACCTGCGCCTGCCGCTGCCTTGTACATTGCAAAAAAGCCATTTTTATCTGTGCTGACATAGTGCTCACCAGTTTTACTGGCATTCTCTGTCACTTGAAGCGCAAGTAATTCACTATTCGCTGAAAGCAGCGCACCAACACGTTTTTCACTATGATTCGCTTTGACCAAATCGTAAAGCAAATCATGCACAGCTTTGCCTTGTGTTTGTGTATGATCACTGACAATCTGTAGAAGAATTTCTAATCGTTCTAAACTTTGTTCTAGAACAGTTAGTAAATAAGTAAGTGTTAAGCTTACGCCAATCCGCTTTGTGGAGCGACGAATACCATTGACTACACCTAAGCACTGTTCAATCATTACAAATGCTTGTGCAGCATCGGGTGGAATATATACTCCAACTTGTTGGGCACTCTCTATAGAGTTTTTATATTTTGCAATGAAGTCTGTAATTTCACGATTTTGTGCAAGAAATGGTGACTCATGTTCATTCAGTTTTGGTTCGGCATAAAGTAGTTCAGGAAATAAACCGATCCCACTAATTCGATAACTTAATATATTAATTGCTTTAAGAATATTCTCTTTAATCTGACTTTTTTCTACAAGTAAATCTTGCTCAATAGTGAGTTGCTCGAAAATTAATTTCCAGTCTGAAACTTCTATACTTTCCAACCAATACTTATCGCTAGACAAATAAAAAACTTTTCCAATAAGTTCTTTAATTTGAGCGTGGTCAATAATGGGTGGAAGAAGATGGTACATCATGCGCTGATTAAGCTGATTCCAAAAACCATCGAGTGCCAAAATACCACTGTCTGCATATAGGTTAGATTGTTTGTACTGTGTAATAAGTTTTAGAATGTATTGACTAAGTACATATTTAAAATGAGGAGTTTCCTCCAATGTCTGAATAAATATTTGAATATTTTTTTTTACTTCTTGTGTGTTCTTAGGATTTTTAGGTCTAATTATAGCTATGAGATGAACGAGTGGTTGTTCGTTTAAAACAGCTTGAGTTTGTCCAAGCTGTTGTTTTATTTCGTTATAAACCACATTAAATGATTTTTTATTCATAGTTTAAACTTTTATTATTGAATACGGTTAAGCGCCATCATTGCCAAATTGTAGAGTGCTTGTTTAGCAGGGCTTTCAGGAAGTACATTTAAACCATTAATGGCATTTTGAGTTTCTTCATGAGCACGGCGTCTGCAATATTCTAAAGCACCACTATTTTGTACAATTGAAATTACCTGATCTAAATCGCTAAGACCACCAGTGGCAATGCTCTTATAAATAATATCGTGTTCAGGTCCAGTTGTATTTTTTAAAGCAGCAATGAGCGGAAGAGTTGGTTTACCTTCCATAAGATCATCACCAATATTTTTACCTAATACCTCTGCATCGGATGTATAGTCTAAAATATCGTCAATAATTTGAAAAGCATTTCCAAAGTGCCCAGCATAACGTTTTAGACCATCTCTGTATTCTGGTGTTCCTGCCAGCATAGCTGCCCCTTCGGTTGCTAACTGAAACAAACGGGAGGTTTTACCATAAATAATATTTAAGTAAGTTTCTTCTGATGTATCGGGTTGGTGTTGTGCTTGAAGCTGTAATACTTCACCTTCAGCAATCTCACATGTCCCTGTAGAGAACTCTTTTAAAAGTGGCATATTGTTAAGATCAACAAGAAGATCAAAAGATCTTGCAATCAGAAAATCTCCGACTAACACTGCTGTTTGATTGTTCCAAGTTGCATTTGCTGTTGGTCTGCCACGGCGTAAATTAGAATCGTCAACAACATCATCGTGCACAAGCGTTGCGGTATGTAGCATTTCTATGACTGCGGCAAGGCGTTGGGTGCGTAGTAGATCTGTTTCACCACAAGCTTGGGCAGCAAGTAAGCACATAATAGGCCGCATTCTTTTACCACCAGCTTCTACCACATGTTTGCTGACAGACATAACTAGTGCAACTTTTGAGCTGATCCCTTCGTTAATAAATTTATCCATTGCAGTAAAATCAGCAGCAACAGGTGCAAGAATATCGTGCTTGAAGTCGATGGCCATAAAATTAAAAACCTTTAAGGATGTAGAAACGTTTTTTTCAAGACTAAAGTGATACTCGTGATTGAGTGTAATACTTTAGAGTTAGCGATAAAACCTCCGTTTTATACCACAAAAACGAACATTCTTTATAAAACTTCTGCCTCTTTGGTGCCTATTCTTTCTAAAATTAGGCAGTTGTATTGATGAAATGATTGTATAAGAAAAAAACAACTGATAGGACTTGTTGTTTTCCCATTTTTTACTTAAAATAATCCCCCTTTATATACCCCCAGTGGCGTTCGTTTTAAGATCAGTATATTCCTTTACTGGCACGGCGACACGGGCAAGTTGGAGTACACCTATGTACGCAGTAATCCAAAGCGGTGGTAAACAGCACCGTGTGGTTGAAGGCGAAACCCTTAAAGTTGAATTATTGAAAGCTGAAACTGGCACAACTCTTACATTTGATGATGTATTAATGGTTGTAAACGGTGACAGCGTTCAAATCGGTGCTCCAGTTGTAGCTGGCGCTAAAGTAACTGCAGAAGTGGTTAGTCATGGTCGTCACGACAAAATTCGTATTGTTAAAATGCGTCGTCGTAAACACTACCGTAAACAACAAGGTCACCGTCAATGGTTCACTGAGTTGAAAATTACTGGTATTTCAGGCTAATCACGAGGAGTAAGAGACATGGCTCATAAAAAAGCTGGTGGTTCGACACGTAACGGTCGTGATTCAAACCCAAAAATGCTAGGTGTTAAAGTTTACGGTGGTCAATCTATCGCAGCTGGTAGCATCATTGTTCGTCAACGCGGTACTGAGTTTCACGCTGGTGCAAACGTTGGTATGGGTCGTGACCACACTTTATTTGCTACATCTGATGGCGTAGTTAAATTTGAAGTGAAAGGTCAGTTTGGCCGTCGTTATGTAACTGTTGAATCTGTTTAAGATTTAATCATTACATAAAAAAAAGCTCGCATATTTGCGAGCTTTTTTATTTTAGAGTGTTTTAGACCAGTAATCTTGTATGCTTTTAATTAAAGAGGGTGGAAGTGGAACATAATTTAATGTTTGAGCATCTTTTTGCCCATTTTCTAAAGACCATTTAAAAAATTTTAATGCTTCACTATTATCAACTTCTATTTTTGGATTTGGTTTGCGCATAATAATGAAGGTCGTTGCTGTAATTGGCCAAGATTGCTCACCTGAAGCATCCGTCATAATATTATAAAAATCTGTGCTTGGACTCCAATGAGTATCTGTTGCGGCAGCCTGAAAAGACTTCTGATCAGGTTGTACAAATTTACCTGCTTTATTTTGTAGGGCTGTATAGCTTAAATTATTTTTTAAACTATAAGTCAGGTCTGCGTAACCAATAGAGCCTTTAATTTGCTTAATTGAGCGTGCGACACCATCATTTCCTTTACTTCCTATACCCACAGGCCATGCAACAGATGTACCTTCACCAACTTGAGATTTCCAAGTCGGACTAACTTTTGAAAGATAATTGGTCCAATTAAATGTAGTCCCTGAACCATCAGAGCGACGTATAACTGAAATACGTTGGTTAGGAAGATTTAATTGAGGGTTTAATTTTTGAATTTGTGGATCATTCCATTGAGTAATTTTACCCATATAGATATTGGCTAAAATAGGTCCTGTGAGTTGTAAACTCCCAGGTACAACACCTTCAATATTTACTACGGGTACAACACCGCCAATAACAATAGGAAATTGTTTTAAACCAGCTCTACTTAGCTCTTCAGAGTTTAGAGGCATATCTGATGCACCAAACGTTACTGCGCCTGTTTTAATTTGTGCGATACCTCCTCCAGACCCGATAGGTTGGTAATTTAATTGGTTTCCAGTTTTTGCCTGATAAGTTTCTGACCATTTTGATAGTACAGGATAAACGAAAGTTGCCCCAGCACCTTTAATTTCAGATGCTTGCACTTGAGTGATGAATGAAAAAAATAGTGGTGTTATGATACCTATAACAGATTTTCTTAAAAGATTTTTAGAGGAAAAGCGCATAAATTGTCCTTGATTTTGATAATTTATATTTAACTTTGAATGATTTAAGGTTAAATCAAGGCATGGAATTTTATAATTCAATTATTACAATAATATAT
>NZ_VTDQ01000005.1 GCF_015627175.1 Acinetobacter pollinis
GTATACAACAGCTCTTTGCTTAAGAGCTTTTCAGCTTCCTGTTCCAAGACAACAGCCACATGTTCAAATTCTGAACCTTGAGATTTATGAATCGTCATTGCAAATGCAGTTTGAATCGTTTGTGGTAAGCGTGTGGCCATCACCCATTTATTTAAACTCGGGAAGTATACTTCATACTGTGCACGATTTTGTCGATGCTTAAAACATATACCAATATCGCCATTAGAGATACCAAGCTGATAATCATTTTCCGTGACCATAATGGGTCTACCAACATACCAATCGCCATAAAAAGTAGTCTGCCCTAAAACAGCATACTTAAAGTGTTGTTCAATATAATGGTTAATACGTTTTACACCTAACGTACCAACATTCATTGCACTCAAAATACGGTAGTCATTAAATCTTTTTAAAATATTATCTCTGAGTTGAGCTAGATCATGCGCTTCACTTCCTTCATTTAAATTATACACTTTCACTGATTCTGCATATTCTTGATACCCTAACCAAAGTTGCTCTAAACATCGCTCGACATCCTCTGCTGCCATTAATTTGGGTAAATATTCAAGTTGAATTTGATCTATCTCTACCTTTTTCAGGTCAATTTTCTGAATGACTGAAGGCGTAATGACCTCGTTACTGAGTTTGTCTAGTACATTCTCATGCGTATCTACCGATGTTTGACCCACATTTTGAATAAATTTTGCTATTTTTCCAATTTGAGCTTCATCACTAAATCTTCGGCTATGAACTAAATGAGTTCGATACCTAGATAGTATGTCCATATTTTGCAAATCTGCTAAAACTGACCCCACACCAACAGAAGCAAGCTGATTTGCATCTCCTAATAAGATTAATTTTGCTCCATCTGGAATTGCTTCAAAAAGTGTTGTCGCAAGATTTAAATCAAGCATGGAGGCTTCATCAATTACAATGACATCAAAAGGTAACGGCTGTTTAAGATGAAATTTAGCAATGCCTCTATTTCCCATGGCCAGTAATCGATGCAATGTAACTGGTTGTATACGATGTAAATTATCAGTAATTAAGCCTTTACTTTGAAGTGTGGGATCTTGAAATGCGTTTTGTAATGCCTCTTGCATACGTTGTGCCGCTTTCCCTGTGGGTGCTGCCATTGCAATGCGTAGGTCAGGTATTAATTTATTTAAAACAGCAATAATACGTGCCAATGTATAAGTTTTTCCTGTACCGGGGCCTCCAGTGATAATTCCAAAATGGTGTTGCACGACCATTTTTAATGCCTGTTGCTGATATTCGTCAATAAGTAAGTTTTCATAGCCATACAGATCTAAATTTGAGTCGGGCTGCTGTATAAGACGTGCAATCTGTTGGGCTAAGCGTTGTTCTAACGCATAGTATCTGTACAAATAGACTGCTTCACCGTCAAAAACAAAAGGACAAGTGTGGCTTTTCTCTTGAAAAGCCACTAGACTACGCAACCTCTCTAAAGAGGCGATATCTGTAGACAAACAACTATTGCCTTGTGTATTAGAGAGCAAAATATTTTGGATCATTTCTTGTGCGTATTCTTTGTCATCAGGCTCATCGAAATACGACGCTTGGGTAAGATATTCTGCCCACAGTATCATCCATTCATCATATTTTTCTAACTTATCCAATGACTTACTCACACAGTTATCCTCAAACTTATTCACACAGATATCAACAGAGTTATACTCACGATTATCCACAATTCAACATTTTGTTTTTCAAAGATTTATAATTTATTTAAGCCAACTTCTGTACAGCATAATACCCAAGTATTGCATCTAAGCGCTCAATAAACTCCGCATTGGGTTGCCAGTGGCATACACCCATGTCTTTATTTGCTGTCATGCCTCGTAAATACAAATAGGTTGCCCCACCCAAATGGCTTTCAATTTCATAACCTACTAATCGCTCTTTCAAATAACGATGCAATGCCACTAAATATAAACTTGCTTGTAACCAGTAACTACTTTGAGACATGTTCTTAGCAATTTCATGCTGGGTATAACATTGAATGGATTCACCAAGAAAGTTACTTTTATAGTCGGCAATATAATATTTACCTTCAAATTGATAGACCAAATCGATTGACCCATTTAAAAATCTTGCAGACTCAGCAGGATTTAACGTTGGAATAAAGATATCGTACTCTTGAAACAATTGATGGATACGCTGACTTGCAAAGACCTGATCTGACAGTGCTAAGTAGAAGGGAAACTCAGAAAGATACATCTCCGATGTCAATTGTCCTAATTGTATTCCATCTCCAAATGGTGTCGCTAAAATATCACTTAACCATGATTTTACATCTGCAATTAAACGCTCTTCTAAAAACTGTTCACTTAATTGCTCACTAAAAAGCATTTGATACTTTTCAAAAACTTGTTTTTTAAGACCACTATAATCATTCTTAAAACGACGATAAATCTCTAGATCCCATGAGTTTTCATCTTGAAAATGAATATGTTCAAAAATCTCATGTAAGAAATTACCTGCATGTGTGCCCATTGGAAAATTTCGTGCAATCCATGTAATTCTTTCTTCATCATGTACATCAGTATCAACATCGTTTATGGGTTCAGCAATTAAGACCTCATCCTCAGCAGCAGTTTCATCATTGATATAATTCGCTAAGACGTCTAATGCTTGTTGCTTGGTTAAATGCTGTGCCAGAGCAGAAAAGCTGGTCTTCAACCTTGGATAAAGCTTAAGCTGAGGTTGTGCCATCGCATATAACTGTACTGTTAATTCGCGATCTTCTTTATAAGGTCGTGGCTTACTCTCTAACAGAGGTTCATCTGTCGTTGCAGGGTGTGTAAATAATGCAGGTTGAACTCTCCAGTAGTTAATCCCAGTCGTTGTTTCAGATTTTCCTTTATTAAGTACAGCATAAATACGATGACTGGCTCGAGTCAAAGCAACATACCACAATCGGTTTTGCTCTGCTTGCGCACGTGATTGGTGTTGTTGTAACTCTTCCTCAGTTAATGCATTTTTATCATCTATTGCAATGACGCGTTGTTGTTCCAATTGATTCGTTTTTTCACTTAAACGCTCGGTTGTGGAAAAATTAAGTGTTTTATTAATTTCACGAAATGATCCATTGGCATTGAGTAAAAAAACAATTTTAAACTCTAGCCCTTTCGATTGGTGAATCGTCATGAGCTGGATACCAGCATCTGTAGATAAGCTCCGCTCTAACTCCCACTCTCGGTCACTCGGTGAAGCAACTTGTTTCAAATACCAGTTAAATAAGTTTTTAGGCCCTTGATACTTTCCACTATGCTGACTTAAAAGGTCAGACAAGTGCCTTAAATTGACAACACTTCTCTCATTATCTCGGCTCTCAAAGCGAACTAAATTACGCCAGACATCAAAATATCGTAAGCAATACTGCCACGCTGCTAAAAAATGTCGTTCAAACCAAATCTCACGAATTTCACTAAATACTGAAATAAATTGCCCTAGGCCATCCGCTTGATGTTCATATTCATTTAAATTTTTAAGCGTATAACCCAACATTCGACTGAGCAAAGCACGCTTTACTTTCTTTTCATCATAAGGATTCATCATCGCTGTTAAGATAGCAGCAACATCCTGTGCCAGTAAACCATCAAAAACACTTCTTTTAGAAGGTCGATTTACTCGTATACCTAAACGCTCTAGCTCAAACTGAACTTTATCTAAGCCATCATGATTTTTAGATAATACGGCAATATCATCTGCAATAATTGGAGTATTGATCTCATTTTTCGCTAGATATAACGCTCCTTGTTGGCCTTGTTGTAATAGTGTAGATATTTTCCATGCAACTTGTATTTCAGCCTGAATGTCACCTTCTATATGTAACCAGCGTAGTGGTTTTGGATTGTGTACTTCATCTTCAATAAGTTGTGGATGCGGTCGTGTGCCTGCTTCTACAGGCTCATAAATCACTTGCTCACCAAAATCGGCATTTTGTAAAAATAATGCATCTACCGCCTCAACCAAAGGTTTTATAGTTCTATGATTGTATTTTAAACGATAAAAAGAGCCTTTTTTTGCCACAACATCATGGTAAGCACCAATGAATGTCAGCATATCACCACCACGAAATCCGTAAATGGCCTGCTTACGATCCCCCACCATAATCATGCAGCTTTTTTCATACCTTGTAGGTGAACGCCAAATACTGGCAAGCATATTGTCTTGCTCTTGGTTCGTATCTTGAAATTCGTCGACTAAAATAAGTGGATAGCTTGTCTGTACAAAAGCAGCGAAATGCTCGCCTTGCTCCCCCTGTAGTGCTTCAGATAATGTTTTTATTTGCTGTGAAAAAGTAGTCTCACCTTGCTGTTGTAACAATGCAGGTAAACGAAGTTTAACTTGTTCACACAAGTAGTATTTAAGATAACCCTCTGTTTCAACCAGTGCATTTTCCATCTGCTGTACATGCACTAAAACATCTAAAAGTTTGAGTAGCACGGTATCGGTATAAAACTGTGTTGCGTCTTGTTCTGAACACTTCTTTGTAAAAACTTTACTGTCTTGAATATTTTTTAAAAACTTTTCCAGTGCTGCCCGAGCCTCTGCAAACTCTTTTAAAAAAAAGTAACGTCCATCTTCTTTTAAAATACGCTCTATAGCATTAGGAATAGTTTGCTCAAATAAAACCGTAAAACTATCTTTAGTAAATATTTTTTTATTTACTGTAGAAAAAAACTGGCCTTCCGCCAAATAATAAGGTGTTAAATGAGTAAAGTTCACACCACGTAATTTTTCTCTCAATACTAAGAATTTTTCTATTTGTATTTTTGGAGGTTCTACAGGTTTAAAATATGCACTGGTAAAATTGAGGGCATCTTCAACTATTTTTATATAATGCTGAGTTGGCTTTAAACGACCACTCATATAAAACCAGTCAACTTGCTGTTGCGACTGTTGCTGTAACCATTCACGTAATACATCATGAATGAGCTGCTGCGTATATTGCTTCGATTGGTCTGTAATGTCTACACGTTCAATTTTACCACTTTCAAATGCAAACTCTCTAAGTAATTTTTGACTAAAACTATCGAGCGTTCCTACAAATAACTCATCAAGCTGTTCCAAAACCAATTGTAATCGGCTACATGCATAACTGACTTGTATCGAAAAATTTTCCAATAAAATAATTTTTAATGGATCAGCTTGCTCAGTTTTAAGTGTTTCTAAGTAGACAATATTAGCTTGGTCATCAAAAGCAATTCTCTCTTTAAAGAAAGCATGCATTTCAATGATTCGAGCTCGAATACGCTGTTTCAGTTCAGCCGCAGCAGCGCGTGTAAATGTCGTTGCAACAACTTGTTTAGGTAAGTATTTTTCTAGCAGAATTCGTACAATTAAGCTCGAAAGTGTAAATGTTTTTCCTGAACCTGCCGATGCTTCAATCCAATGTAACCCTTGAAACTGAATATCTTGAATCGGTTGAAAAGATACTTCTGGTGCAACTCGTTTCACAACTCTCTTTTCCTTTCAGTTATTCATCAACAGTTAAATAGTCATAAATTGGCGCATATAAACGATATGCCCATTCACGGCAATGACTTTCTAATAGCAGACTTGCATCTTGTTCTTGTAAAATAAATTGCCAATCTTGATGATATTTCGATGCTTTATCGTCACTTGCTGAAAAAACCTCACTATATTTTTGTGGGTCATTCCAATGTTTAGACAATGTCTGCCATATTTTCTCATCTAAACCATTGTCTTCTGTACAATCTAAAGGCTTATTCTTTTCACTTGGCTTCATTAAAAGTGCGGCAGGTAGTACAACTGGAGTGGTCATTGCCTGTTGCCATAACTGGCACCAATGGTTTAAAAACTCCCTTGCCTGATTTGAGCTAACACCTTCATAAATAATAGTTTGATCGCTAAAGACAACAATATAACGATACTCTTTCCCCTGCTCATGCAAATTTAGATAACGCAACCATAATAAATAATTAAGCCACGCTTTTGCACGCCGTTCAGCACGAGCACTAGAGATTTGCAACTCAACCCATTGTGTTTCTGTATTTTGTTTTGGAACAGTAATACGTAAATATAAATGATCTGAAAGACATAACGTTTGTTGCGTCGTAGGTGTAGGATGATCTGCATAGCAATGCAAGCGTTCCAATAAAGTGCGATACTCTTGTTGCGATTGTTGCCAAGCACTCTCTTGTACTTTGCCCACAGGCAATTGATCTAATAACACCTGCATATTTTCGACAAGCATATCTTGAGCTTGAAAAAAACGTCTGACTTCATATCTTGCTAAACCATCTAATAGCAATGGCTCTTCATCAATATTGTCTACAACACTTTTCGTATTTTCGATACCTAATGTTTTTAAGTAAAGTTGGGCTGGAAAAGTGACATCATTAATCCATTGCATACTGTCAAATATGCTCATGTCAGGATCATTCACTTGATAAGGCTGATCTATCCAAGGCTGTCTTTTTCCTGAAAAATGCTGTAACTGTTTAGCGACGGCAAACCATTGATCCTCATAGTGTATTGCCCCTGAATCTACAAAATTAATAGTATCAAAAGGTTGTAATGCATGAATGTGATATAGAGATGCCAGTTGCATCGGCACATTCATGTCTTTTAAATACTTAGATTTTTCGACCGAAACTTCTTGGGTTAATACATCTTGAGTAATAAGAGCCAAATGGTCTACAAACTCTTGCAATACACTTGAGGGTTGCATGAGCTCACCACTCTTTTCATCAAAACCATTATAAAACAACCAAAAGTTATCTTTTGCTAAGAGCAATGCATCTAAAAATGCACCTTGATCATCTTCTAAACGTGAACGATCACCTAAAATTGGACGTAGCACTTGCATTAAATCGAATGGCACATGTTGATGACGGCTTGGGAAAATACCACTATCTAAACCTAGTACAACGATTAATTTATAAGGAATAGGACGAATCTGACCAATTTCGCTAAATGTAATATGACCACTCGGTTCAGCATTTTCTAGCTGACTTTCTAAACCTTGTTCAATTTCAGAAATAACATAGGTAAGTGGTAAAGTAAGGTCATCTAACTGTCCCATTTTTTCTTGCTGATTACGCTTTTCATACGTGACTGAAAGGGTGAGCATACGAATATGCTTTTGAATCAACTCTGCAACGGTACGTAAAATATCTTCACCCTGTTGCTGAAATTGAGCAATTTCATCAGCAAGTACAGTTAACCAATACTCAACACTATAATGCTCGCCTTTTTCATGACAAATGAGCCAATCACGACGATGGTTCAAGTCTTTATAAATCTGAATTAAATGACCAATAAGCAGAAAGTCTTCAGGTTGTACATCACGATAACTGAGTGTTTTTAATACCAAGGTATGCTCAGGTACAGCAATTCCGATTGCTAAACGGTCTAACGCAAACTTAAACGTAAAACGATAATCTTGATCATCTTCTAAAAGAAAACGCTTTAAATGCGCATCATCCAAACCACGTTTAAAACCTGCACCCTCAAGAAGTGCAAGCATTCGTGTCACTTGTTCATGATCTAAGCCATAATAGTGTTGCGTGGGTAATAAACTCAGCCAATCTGCAAAGTCGCTATACCTAAAGCGTCCTTGTGGAAGTTGAATTCGACCAATGACCGCCAACCATGCATTGGTTAAGTCGAACTGCGGTACACCTACAATTTTAATCGGTAAATAACTTTCTTGACGCTGGCCTTGTGATCGTGGCGGTGGTGCAAATACACTACGAATCATCGGTTCAAGCATACCCAGATCAGGTGCAACTACTAAAATATCATCTAAACGGCGTGGTGCTTCTTTTGTGGCTTGAGATAACCAATGCATCAACTGATCTTTTAAAACTTCAAGCTGTCTTAAATTTGAATGACATACATGTACTTGTATCGACTGATCTGCTGAATCTAATGGATAGGCATGTGTTTCAGGTTCCATAAGGAATAAAATATCAGATTGTATTTTTCCAAGTAAGGTATCCTGATAGTGATCAAAGAATAGATCTTGCCAGACTCCCTCCTCACCTGATGACAAACCTGCTAACAGTGAAAAATGATCACGCGCCTGCTTACCAAATCGAGTTAATAGCGGGTGTCTAGACTCCCTTGCTTCTGCATTAAACGTTACATTAAAGGTTTGAATAAATGCTTCAATGTCCTCATCTGTCAACTTTTTCTTTAACCGCTCATTCTTTTCTCTAAAACGCTGTATTGCTTGAGCATCATATGTTTTCTTCCACTGAGGATCGACACTGTCTGCCCAGTACTCCTGCGAAGGATTATAATGATAAATCGTAACATCAATATACTGTCCCAAACGACGCAAAAACTGTAACTGATTGGGGGGTAAATCTAAGAGAGTAAAAATAGTCACTTTTCGCGGCAATTGCTTCAATGCCGTTGTTTTTGTCGCTTCCAAAATTTGCCAAAATTGCGTATCAATTTCTTTAATTTTTAAAAAATCGTCATGAAATACTTCATGCCATAACCAACGTTGCCATGCCTCTAATGACTCGGCTTGTTCTAAATTATATAAAGAAATATTTTTTGACTGAGGTGAGATTAATTTTTCAATATCAATGGCTTGGTTACGTCCCCAAGCATCTAGCCAATTTTGATTACAACTGCACTTTCCCTCTGCATGCCCTTCAAGGCAATAGCCACGATACAACATATAATGGCTAAATAAACGAGATACATGCTCTGCAACCCAATACAACATACTTTGCTTTTTAATTTGTCGTTGTGTCGGGTCGGTTAAATGTATCGCACTGTCAAAAATACGTGACACAATGCCAAATAATGCATGCTCTTCTGATAATTCGAGCTGGGCCGAAGAAATAAAAGGACGTAAAGCTTCATAAATACGCCATTTCATTACGAGTCGGGGAATATTTGCCTGACGAACCTGATCCTTATCGGTCATCACTTGCTGATAAACATACCACTGAAAAGTCTGAATACGTTGATGATAAATCTGATTTGCACTAATGCCTTGTTGCTCTGCAATATATTGCTTTAACCACTGCTCAATCGCCTGATTGGGCACAATAAAGTGTTGTGTTTCTAACACGCGAAATGGATCATTCGTGACTTTAGATTGTTGCTGAAGTAGCATCTGTGCAAGCACTTCAAGCTGCTGACTCTGAAATACATGAATACCCATTTCTTATATTCCTCCTTTTGAGAGGAAGCATATTACACCACTCTATTTATCTAAAGTAGTTCAGGTTACTTTACGTACCAATTACTTTTTTTATATACGTAAAGACTTGCGAAGATCACTGCATTAAATGTAACCTTATTTTATCAAGCCAAATTTATATAAATATTAAGCTTACTTGTCACTTTCCTCGGCAACAACAATTTTAAAGGTATTATGATATGAATATTGATAATGTACCCGAATATATTGATCCACATTTAGATTTAGAACAAGCAAAACGCGAATGTTTAGAGCTGATAAAAAAACGTGCTTATATTTCGGCTGGGGCTGCAATTGTACCCATTCCATTTTTTGACGTAATGATTGATGTTGGTTTACTCACCGCACTTATTCCTGAAATGAACCAACGCTTTGGACTATCGAAAGAATATGTCAGTGTATTTAACCCAAAGACGAAGGAAGTCAAATGGGATGAGCTACGTAAGCGTGGTGTAGAGTTTACAGGCCTTATGGTCGCACGCACAGGCGTAAAGAAATCAATTAATGGTTTTATTAGCCGTATGCTTACCAAGCAAGTTACCAAATTCATCCCACTGGGTGGTCAAATTGTTTCAGCAAGTCTAGGCTATATTGTCTTCAAAAAAATTGCAGAAACACATATTGAAGATGGTTATAAACTTGCTAAAAGTATTCAAGAGAAATCTCAACCCAAAACAGTCAGTGCATAACTGTTCATTCATTGCTTATGAAGGTGAATACCCCACCTTCATTTGCTGAACAATCGCTTCTAGTACCTGTAAGCGTGCATGACGTTTATCATCGGTAGAAATAATATGCCACGGTGCAAATGCTGTGTCAGTATTAGCAAACATATCTGAAGCAGCTTGCAAGTAGTCATCCCACTTTTCACGATTACGCCAATCTTCATCTGTAATTTTAAAGCGTTTATGGGGAGTATTTTCTCTAGCCTTAAACCTTTTTTCTTGCTCGTCTTTATCAATAGACAACCAAAACTTAATTAAAACCGTATTGTTACTTACCAGATCGTGTTCAAAACGATTAATCTCTCCATAAGCACGTTGCCACGCGATATCATCTGCAAGTTTTTCTACACGCTCGACCAATACACGCCCGTACCAAGAACGGTCAAAAATCGTAATTTTATCCTGATTGGTTTTTGTCCAAAAACGCCATAAATAAGGGTGTCTTAACTCATATTCTTCAGGTGCAGAAATTGCATGAATTTCATATTCTCGTGGATCAAGTTTCTTTACAATTCGCTTAATTGCTCCCCCTTTGCCTGCAGCATCCATACCTTCAAACATAATCACAATACGCCGTTGATCTTCACGCAATAAATGAGCCACTTGTTTGGTTAACTTTTTTAAGCGTTTTTTATATAACGTATGATCGAGCGATTTTTGTTCCACGTGCGTAAGTTTTTCATTCAGTGCTGACTGCGTCCAAAGCTCTGCATTTCCTGTCCAAGACAACGCATCATGTTTAAGGTGTTTTAATATATGCACTGCAAACTTACGGCTACGAACCGCCTCATCCTCTTCATCAATCACAATCCAGTCTTGTGTAAAGCGTTGACGTAGTTGCTGTACACTTTCGTATTGCTTTTTCTTTTGCCAGTCTACGCCATGTAACCGATGTAATAGCTTTTCAGATAAGTCGATGTGCTTTAATCTTTTTTGCAAGTTACTCCATGAAGCATCAAACCAAAACTTCATGACATCTACAGCATTATTTTTTAAATCTTCTTCAAATGCTTGCATTTGTTGCACATAACCATTGAATGTACTTTCATCAAATGGATGATTAATATGCATAGCTGTGGTTAATAAGTCACTATACCAATTACCAAAAAGTACAACTATTTGACCTTCTCGAGGTATAGATGAAGTATACGGTTGCCAAAAAGGGTGTTCATGATTAAGTAAATGTGGTGTGTCCGCTTTTACACGTAAATAGCGTGGATCCATCCACTCTCTTAACTGTTTTACTGCTTCGCCTTTGCCGGCAAGCTCTACACCACTGACTAGAATAAGTAAGCTTTTTCCATTTCTTGTGCCACGTGCTTTTTTAAATGCATATTGAGCCTCAATTAAAGCAAGTGACAATTCATCTTCGTTTACCTTCATTGGATTCATCATAATAATATCCTGTTATTTTTATTTTTACATGTACTCAGTTTATACCGTATTTTTACGCGATAAATATATTATTTTTAATCAAGTCAATTTATGATGAATATGTTTTCTCTTGTTGTTTTATATTCATATGACAAAACTTGCTGTACTTGATGATCTCGTATTGCGGTATCAACAACTTAAATACCATAATAATCCTGCATTAAAAAAACGTTTACAAGATGTGCAACAATGGCAAAAAAATAGATTATGCAAAGCACATGAGCAGTTTTTTTCTCAGAAAAACCATGAGCTGATGGGACATTACTTTGTTCAACGCCTTTATGGCGGACCCGACTTCGACCTTATTGCAGAACAAGTTTCTCGTTTAATTCAGCACGCACATAAAATAGAACGACTTATTCCAAGTACTGCGATTCAAACAGGGACACATGGAATAGAACTTTCTATTTTAGCCGTACAACTCGATGAAGAAGTTGCAGAAGAGCTCCTAAAACATTATGACCCACAGACACCATTAAATAATAGCATGATGCAACAATGCTATATTCAAGTAAAACAGGAAAAAGAGCGGCTAAAACAGCTCGAAATGACAGATAAACTAGGATGCTACCTCGACAGTCATTTACGTTCTTTTATGTTGCAAACCGCCTTTAAAATGGGTAAACCTCTCGCATATAAACATCGCTTCGATACGCTATATCGTTTTATGCATGAAGGGTTTATTGCACTAAAACCATTAAACTCAGCGGCAAATTTTGTAAAAACGTTTACGAATAAAGAACGACAAGTCATTGAAAAATTACATACAGGGCATCCATCACCATTTGCTTAAGCTGTTCGTAAGATAAAATGCCACAACAACAGATTTTTTCTGTATATTATTGACCTATCTATGCATTACAGCACATTAAACAAAGATTCCTTGTTTAATACAGCTTCTAACTATTCTTCGTGATCAGGAGAGACTCCATGTCGAATGAAAACCAAACGCCTACAACAACATCAAATACGGCTACTCAGTCAGACAAAGTGAGTCCATTTTTATCTTCGCCACTACCTGAAGGTACTCCTCAAGGTCAAAAAGATGCGATCGAACCTTCTAAAAGCGACAGTAAATATACGCTTCCAAAAGGTGCAAATAAAAATGAACAGGTTGGAGAAACCACACATTTTGGTTTTGAAACTGTACGCACAGAAGAAAAAGAGCAAAAAGTCGCTCATGTTTTTCATTCTGTTGCAAAAAAATATGACCTCATGAATGACTTAATGTCATTTGGTATTCACCGTCTATGGAAACGCTTTGCAATCCAAATGTCTGGTGTACGCCGTGGTCAACACGTTTTAGATATTGCAGGTGGAACAGGCGATCTTGCAAAAGTATTTAGTCGTGAAGTTGGGCCACAAGGGCATGTCGTTCTGTCTGACATTAATGAATCTATGCTAAATGTAGGGCGTGACCGTCTTATTGATGCAGGTTGTACAAATGTCGACTTTGTTTTAGCAAATGCTGAATCTTTGGAACCTTTTGAAGACAATAGTTTTGACCTTGTAACTATTAGCTTCGGTTTACGTAACGTTACCAACAAAGAAGCAGCGCTTGAGTCAATGTTACGTGTGCTAAAACCCGGTGGTCGCTTACTCATTCTTGAGTTTTCAAAACCAATCTTTGAACCTTTTTCAAAATTATATGATGCCTACTCATTTACAGCACTTCCTTTAATGGGAAAAATTATTGCAAACGATTCTGAAAGCTACAAATATCTTGCGGAATCTATTCGTATGCACCCAGACCAAAAGACTCTCAAAGCAATGATGGAAAATGCAGGTTTCCAAAACTGTGACTATCATAACCTGACGGCGGGAATTGTCGCTGTTCACCGTGGCTTTAAGCTTTAAAATTCAAGGTATTTGTCATGTGGTCAGTACTGGCTCTAAGTACAGCAGAGAAAATGGTCAACCACTGGGTTGACCTAGATACACTTACACGCATTCAATTGAATTCACTAGAAGGCCAGAGGCTACGTGTCATTATTGACTCGCCTCAAATTTCTATAGATGTACTTTTCGATGCTGAGAAAATTCGACTTGAGCCTACGGTCACAGGACATACATCTGCACCCTCTTTATTTAAACAACGGCCTTTTGATAAGAAGCAACATGTCGTAGAAGCCACTGCCACACTCCATGTTAAAAATCTTGTCGAACTCGCAAAGCTTTTACTAAACCAAGATGTAGGTAATATTCCTTTACAAGGAGATTATCATTTATTGCAAAAAATTCAGGACATTCTGCAACACATGAAACCTGATATTGCAACATCTATGTCGCCATGGATTGGTGTGAATTTGTCTAGTGGAATTGGTGGCACACTTCAAGTGGTTCCTAAATACATTCAGCGCTCAATTCAAAGCCAAATCTTCTTTTTAGAAGACATCATCAAGGAAGACAGTAAACTCTTTGCTGCCAGATGGGAGATGGATGATCTTAATCAGGGTACGCGACAACTACAACAAAATATTGATCGCCTCGATGCAAAAATTAAACTGCTTCAAAAAAAACTCCATTTAAACCATACGGGTGATTAAGTTATGATTCCGCATATTTCTCGCTTATTCGAAGTATGGCGTATTGCTGCCCACTATCGATTAGATACTTTAATCTCTGCGGAAGATATTCCACCCAAAGCACGCCCTTTACTAAAACTCATTCGTTTACACCCTGCTGCATGGTCAAGTAGACATTTAGATAATCCACTTAAACTGAAAGAAGCGCTAGAGGATATGGGCCCCCTCGCAATTAAAATGGGGCAACTACTCTCTACCCGTCGAGATCTCATTCCACCTGAAATCTTACAACAATTGGTTATGTTGCAAGATCAAGTGAAACCCTTTTCTGTTCAGATTGCCAAAGATCGTATTCAGTCAGCATTTAAAGCAGATTTAAACACATTATTTAAACGATTTGATGACCAACCTCTTGCGGCAGCATCCATTGCACAGGTTCACACAGCCGCTTTACACGATGACCGAGAAGTTGTCGTTAAAGTAACGCGTCCAGATATACGTCCTCAACTCATTCAAGACTTTGAAGTACTCACATGGATTGGACAACACTTAGAAAGTCGAATTGAAGCCGCACGTGCTATTCATCTGCTTGAAATTATTCAAGAGTACCGTCAAACCATACTAAATGAACTCGATCTTTCATTAGAAGCCAGTAATACTCGCCGTATGCGTCAATACTTTACTGGCTCTAGTATGATGTATGTTCCTGAAGTCTATATGGACAGTACCGATGCAATGATCGCAGAACGCATCACAGGTGTCCCTATATCAGATACAGAAACCTTTGACCGCTTGGGAATGGATCGTGCAGATTTAGCCGAGAAAGGACTTACTGTCTTTTTCACACAAGTCTTTCGAGATAACTTTTTCCATGCAGACATGCATCCGGGTAATGTCTTTGTAGAAACAATTAATCCTAAAAATCCAAGATATATTGCGCTTGACTGTGCAATTATGGGTGAGCTGTCCAAACAAGATCAAATGACTGTTGCGCGCATGCTGCTTGCCGTGATGAACGGTAACTTCATGCAACTTATTCAAGTCGTACATCAAGCAGGTTGGATTCCACCGGGTACAAATCAAGATGCGCTTGCGCGCGAGATGCGTCGTACCGTCGGCCCTATGATTTCACAACCAATGCATGAGCTCGACTTTGCAGGTATCTTACTGCAAATTATGGATATTGCCCGTCGCTTTAGATTAGAAATACCCCCTCAACTCATGTTACTTCTCAAAACATTGGTACATATTGAAGGTTTAGGAACAGATCTCTACCCTGAGTTAGATATTTGGAAACTTGCAAAACCTATTTTAACAAAATGGGTCAAAGCAAATATGGATCCTATTTATAACATTCGACAATTTGGCAAACAAATCCCCGATCTCTTACTCGGTGCACAAGATTTACCGAGTCTAATTGTAGATAGCCTGAATGGATTGAAAAATCAATCTACATGGCAAGATAAGCAGTTACGTGAAATACAACAACTCCGTTTACAGCTTGAATATCAACAAAAAAGAAACTGGATTTTTGGTAGTGTACTTTTAATTGTACTTTCTATTGCGATTATTGCACCGTGGTTTATTTCTGTACCACTCATTATTATCAGTACTTTATTAGTGATGTGGCGTCTAGTTCGCTAAGAAAAGCGTTTAGAAATGGCACAATTTCACGTAAACTATAAGCACGTGTCTGTGATAGACCGTATTTCTTTTTTAGTTTAATTTTGGTGATTTCCATGAATAACGTGCAATGGCTTGATGAGGTAAAGTTTAACGAACAAGGTTTAATTCCTGCTATTGCACAGCATCATCAAACTGGTCGCGTACTTATGGTTGCGTGGATGAATCGTACATCACTTGAAATGACTGCAGAAAAGAAACAAGCTGTTTACTTCTCTCGGTCACGCCAAAAATTATGGCATAAAGGTGAAACTTCAGGCCACTTTCAGGTTGTTCACGAAATTCGTTTAGACTGCGATGCAGATGTCATTATTTTACAAGTTGAACAAAAAGGTGGTATTGCATGCCATACAGGTCGAGAGTCATGTTTTTATAGAAAACTGACAGAAAATGGTTGGGAAACAGTAGACCACCCACTCAAAGACCCTAAAGAAATTTATGCGACTACCTCTGAAAAAAATGCCCATACACTTGCGATGGAAAGTTCAACGACCCAAGCAGAAACAGTAGAAATTTTAGATTATTTAGGTCAAATGATGGTCGAGCGCCAAAAAGCTGACCCAGACAGCTCATATGTTGCCAAGCTATATCATAAGGGTTTAAATAAAATTTTAGAAAAAGTGGGCGAAGAAAGCTTTGAAACTGTACTGGCTGCAAAAGAGTTCGATTTAGAAAAAAATCAAAATAATAAAAATGACTTTGTCTATGAAGTTGCAGACCTATGGTTTCATAGCATTGTCATGTTGGGCTACTTCAACTTAAATCCACAAGATATTTTAAATGAGCTTGCACGACGCCAAGGCCTTTCTGGTCTTGTAGAAAAGGCAAATCGTACTCATTAAGATGACCACAACACCTAAGCCTACTAACGAACAAAATACTGCCATTGAACATGCATTGCTTGGTGAATCATTTAAAGTGGTTGCTTATGCTGGTACAGGTAAAACGACAACTTTACAAATGATTAGCCATGCCATGCCTCAACGGCGTGGTATGTATTTAGCATTCAATAAGGCGATTGCAAGTGAAGCACAAAAAAAGTTTGATCGACAAGTCGACAGTAGAACATTTCACTCCTTAGCATTTCGTAGCGTGCCACGTGCAGTAACCGATAAACTACGCCTGCCTCGTTTGAGTCCTAGTTTTTTAGCTAAAGAGTATCGTCTAGAACCAATTACGCTTAGACGTTTAATGGGTGGTCGCTATGAAAAATATACGATTATGCCGAGTCGTTTGGCAGGTCTTGTCGTAAATGCTGTCGGGTATTTCTGTTCAACAAATTCACAATATCCAGCACCTCGTCATATTCAGGCACCCAATTGGCTACATACAGACGATATTGATGCATTACAAAAACATTTATACCCTTTTTTAGAGCGACGTTGGCTTGAGTCAATCCACCCTGAACATCAAGCAGGTATTGGGCACGACATTTATCTAAAATTATGGGCATTGTCTAATCCAATTATTCCTGCAGATTATGTTTTATTTGATGAAGCACAAGATGCCGACCCTCTCATGCTTGGTATTTTGCTCAAACAGCAACAAACGCAGGTTATTTATGTTGGAGATGCACATCAACAAATTTATGCATGGCGTGGTGCAGTCAATGCCATGCAAAAGCTTCCCTTACCATCTTCTCGCTTAACAACCTCATTTCGTTTTGGTGATGAGATTGCTCAAGTTGCGAATTTATTGTTAAGTGGCTTAGATGAAACTGTCCCTCTACTGGGTAACCCCAATCAAGTTTCAAAAGTGGTCAATAAACCACATACCAAACAACGTGATGCTATTTTATGTCGTACCAATGCACGTGCAATGGAGCTGTTGCTTGCAGGTTTAGTAAATCATGACAAAGTTACCTTACAAGCAGATCATGCTCGTTTAGGACGTTTTATCGATGCAGCAAGTATGCTCAAGCAAGGAAAACGCGTCACAGATGTGCCTGAACTTGCATGGTTTAACTCATGGCATGATGTACATGAATACTGTGAAACGCATGAAGGGAGTGATATCAAACCCTTAGTTAGATTGGTCGATGAACATGGTTCAGGCCCATTAAAAAAAGCACTCACTCAAATTACGCCCATTGATGAAGCTGACTATGTCATTTCAACAGCACACAAAGCAAAAGGACTTGAGTGGGATCGTGTTCATCTTGAAGATGACTACCAATTTAAACTCAATCAGCACGACTATAAAATTAGTGATGAAGAACTTCGTTTGCTTTACGTTGCATGCACACGTGCAAAATCAAGTTTAAATATTCACTATATTTATGATCTAATTCAGCAGATTAAAAACAAAAAACCAAGAAAATAAAAAAGGAGCTTTCGCTCCTTTTTTATTTAAATTTCATTTTAGTTACGGTCAATACTGTTTAATTCTCTAAACGCCTGTTCTAGACGTGTCACCATAGATGTTTGACCTGCACGTAACCAAACACGAGGGTCATAGTATTTTTTATTTGGTTTATCTGCACCTTCAGGATTGCCCAACTGCGCTTGTAGGTAAGCTTCGTTCTTTTTATAGAACTGTAAAACACCATCCCATGTTGCCCACTGAGTATCTGTATCAATGTTCATTTTAATCACGCCATAGCTAATCGATTCTTTAATTTCTTCAGCAGAAGAACCAGAACCACCATGGAATACAAAGTCGAGTGAGTTGTGCTCTAGATTATGCTTTTTACTTACGTACTCTTGTGAATCACGTAAAATAGTTGGTGTTAATTTCACGTTACCTGGTTTGTATACACCGTGAACATTACCAAATGAAGCAGCAATACTAAAACGTGGACTAATTGCATTAAGTTTTTCATAAGCATAGTCAACATCTTCAGGCTGTGTATATAGTGCAGAAGCATCCATATGGCTATTGTCCACGCCATCTTCTTCGCCACCAGTACAACCCAATTCAATTTCTAACGTCATACCAATTTTTGACATACGTTCTAAATATTTTGCACAGATTTCAATATTTTCTTCTAGTGATTCTTCAGATAGATCAATCATGTGTGAAGAAAATAATGGTTTACCTGTTGCTGCAAAGTGCTTTTCACCCGCATCTAACAAACCATCAATCCATGGTAATAATTTTTTAGCACAGTGGTCTGTATGTAGAATAACAGGTACACCATAATGCTCTGCCAGAAGGTGTACGTGATGTGCGCCAGAAATCGCACCTAAAATAGCAGCACCATGTGGCTGTTCTGTTTTTAAGCCTTTACCAGCAATGAATGTTGCCCCACCATTAGAAAACTGAATGATGATTGGACTTTTGACTTTTGCAGCAGCTTCAAGTGCAGCATTAATTGAATCGGTACCTACACAGTTTACCGCAGGAAGTGCAAATGCATTTTCTTTTGCAACAGCAAACACTTTCTGAACGTCATCACCAGTGATAACACCCGGTTTCACAAAATCAAAAATTTTAGACATATCATGTTTTCCTATTTCATCAATCAGATGGATTCATTCGGATTACAAAAAGCGTGTAATTTCAGTATAACCTGATTCACACAATCGTATATATTTCTATAATGAGTTTCATAGCTCTCGCTATTTCAATCATTGATCAAGCTTTCATTAAGCATACTAAACTACTGAAGGCTGAAGAGAAAAGAACATGAATGTGACTTGAAATATTACAATCATCAAAGTGCGTTGCTATTGCTGCGTACTCTGTAAATATTGCTCTGCCCTAAAACATCCTATTCTATTCTCAGCAATATCCTACTTGCCTAGATTCTTATACGACTTTAAATATAACTGAACCTAACACTATAGTAAAAGTATCTGCTTACTTATTTAGACAATATGATACTCATACTGACTTCATATTTTCCCTAAGTTACTCTACAGACAAAGCCAGACCTGCGATATACGACTTAAGATACAGTGACATCATAAAAATAGAGCAAAAAACAAGATAGCAGATTTATTCTGCCCTGCATAAATTTTTTTCAATTTTCATGATTTTTAACAAACAATTTTGCTTCTAACTAGGTGAAAGAATAGAAATCGTTTATCATTTAAGAAAATATTAATATTTAATGAAAATATGCTGTTTTTTAATGTTAAAAGGTCAGATATTGGTTTATTTATTGATTACAATATATCTTAAAATTTTACTGTATTTTTCTACGACTTTATCCCTGAAAATATTGTAAGTTTTCAAAAGATACCTCCGCGTTAAACTTTGAATATTGGATAATTCCTTGTTTTCCTTTGAAGTTTAAAAAAACTAACCTAGGTGATTACGGTCGGCCTATATCATAAAAAGGACACAAGTGTGCTAGCGATTATCATACTTTTACCTTTGCTCTTGGGTACTGTACTCAGTGCAAGTTTGCATCAAATCCCACGACTGATAAAAATGCTAATAGCTGTTGGTATTAGCCTCACTTGTTTTACATTATTGCTTACCCAAGCAAATATGATATTCAATGGTCAAACCTTACTACAAGAATGGCAATGGTTGCCTGACATGGGTATCAATTGGAGTTTTAGGCTCGACAGCTTAGGGTTACTGTTTTCATTGCTCATTAGTGGTATTGGCACACTCATTTTCATTTATGCCTATTATTATTTAAGTGAAAAAAGTAGCTTAAGCAAGCTGTATTGTTTTCTCATGCTATTTATGGCTGCCATGCTAGGTATATCTCTGTCAAATAACCTAATTGTTTTAATGGTATTTTGGGAACTAACCAGTATTTCTTCTTTCCTACTGGTTTCTTATTGGCAACAGTACGATGCAGCCCAACGTGGTTCACGTATGGCATTTATCATTACAGGCATGGGTGGCTTAGCTATGCTAGGAGGATTCATCCTCCTTGGACAAATTGCTGGTACTTATCAAATAGACCAAATCCTCGATATGGGGAGTGTCTTACAACAAAGTCCTCTTTTTACACCTGCACTATTACTTATTTTATTAGGTGCATTTACCAAAAGTGCTCAATTTCCTTTTCACTTCTGGCTACCTAACGCAATGGCAGCACCCACTCCAGTTTCTGCTTATCTTCACTCTGCGACAATGGTGAAAGCTGGAATATTCATGGTCGCACGGCTTTTACCTATCTTCGTAGGATATGCTCTTTTCCATCAATTAGTTACCGTGGTTGGATTAATTACTTTCTGCATTGGTGCCTTTTTTGCCGTCTTTAAAGAAGACCTAAAAGGTTTATTGGCCTACTCGACCATTAGTCACTTGGGTCTAATTATGTGTCTACTAGGTATTGGCTCACCACTTGCTGTTGCTGCTGCAATTTTTCATATTATCAACCATGCAACATTTAAAGCAGCATTATTTATGATTGCTGGTGTTATTGACCATGAAATGGGAACCCGTAGTTTACGTAAGCTACAAGGTATCTGGCAGTTACTTCCATTTACAGGCACACTTACTTTTATTACAGCCTCGGCAATGGCAGGTGTACCACTGACCAATGGTTTTATTTCTAAAGAAATGTTCTTTACAGAAATTGCGCAAACATTTAGTGGAACAAATGCACTTCTTGCTATTATTGCGACCACATGCGCAGGTATATTCGCTGTTGCTTATTCGGTACGAATGATTCATGGCATATTTTTTAATGGCAAGCTAGGTGACGACATTTCAAATAAAGATGCACATGAACCGCCATTTGGTATGCGTGCACCGGTTCTACTACTTGCAATCTTATGTATCTTGGTTGGTGTTGCCCCAGCCTTTTTTGCAGAGCACACTGTTATAGCTGTAAGCGAAGCAGCCTTACAACACAATATTCCTTCACCACATCTTTCTATCTGGCATGGCTTAAACCTACCATTTGTCATGAGTTTAATTGCACTTTTTGGTGGAATTGGGTTTTACGCTTTACTCGCACGTCATGGAAAAATTAAAAATATTGAACTAGAGTCTTACTTAGGAAATTTCCAAGGTAAGATCATCTTTGAAGGAATCTTAAATTTTGCCGAAAAAACTGCAAAGAAAATTAAATTAGCCACTGAAACAGGTCGTCTACAAGGCTACTTATTTTGGATTATTATCTTTGCGGTGGCATTAGTTGCAATTCCTTTAATTTCAACGCCAATATCTACGGGCACACGTGTACTTACACATGCTTCTCCAATCGCTGTGGTACTTTGGGCATTACTGTTTACAGGTTGTTGGATGCTACTTTGGTTCCATCATGAGCGTGTTAAAGCAGTACTCATCATGGGAGCAATTGGTCTCGTTGTTTCTATTGTTTTTATTACACTGTCCGCACCAGATTTAGCACTAACGCAAATTACTGTAGATGTTGTTTCTACTGTTCTTTTACTCATGAGTTTATCACTTTTACCACAGCTAACCCCTTACGAGTCATCGCAAACACGACGTTGGCGTGATGCTATCATTGCTACATCAGTGGGGTTAGGAATAGGCTGGGTTGCATGGTTAATTCTTACACGTGATCACGACTCAATTTCATGGTTCTTCGTCCAACAATCTTTACCTTTAGGTGGTGGCTCAAATATTGTCAATGTCATCTTAGTCGATTTCCGTGGCTTTGATACCTTCGGCGAAATTACTGTTCTTGGCATCGCAGGTATTGGCACACTATGTCTTATGGATGGCATGCGTGCACATGGAACAACAACAACCAAAGGACTGACCTATCGATTTACCCCCTCACCTCTTTTGGTAAGAACAAGTACGTCGTGGGTACTCCCAGTTGCTCTTATTGTCAGCCTTTATATTTTCCTCCGTGGACATAATTATCCAGGCGGTGGTTTTATTGCAGGGCTCATCACTGCAATGGCTCTGATTATGCAATATATCGCGCTTGGCCAAGACCGTGCAGAACGACTACTGCGTGCAAACTCAGGAAGACGTTATGAGAAATGGATTGGTATTGGTTTAACAATTGCAGGCGTGACAGGACTTGCTGCATGGTTATGGACAAGACCATTTTTGACCAGTGCGCATACATATGTAAACCCTCCACTCTTAGGATCAATGCATCTGACTTCTGCAGCACTATTTGATTTAGGCGTATATTTTGCTGTGCTTGGTTCGACCATGCTCATGATTTCTGTTTTAGGTGATTCGAGACACTCGTCTATGTCTGGCCCTGTTGTACCCAAGGAGTAAATTTTATGATTAGTCTTGAACTATTACTTGCTTCGGCAATTGGGCTCTTGGCAGCAACAGGAGTCTATCTATTACTACGTGCAAGAACCTTCCCCGTTGTACTTGGTTTAGCAATGATCGGCTATGCCGTCAATCTATTCCTATTTGCCACAGGTAGAATAAAAATTAACTCGCCGGCTATTTTAACCGAAGCAACATCTATCACAGACCCACTACCTCAAGCTTTGGTACTTACTGCGATCGTGATTGGTTTTGCAACAACTGCTTTTATTATTCAACTTGCTTTAAGAAGTCGTTATGAATCAGGTACAGACCATGTCGACTCCAAAGAAATTACAGAACTAGCCAATGATCCTAATGAGGACAAAGCCCCATGATGGATCAAATATCAAATTTTTGGCAACTACAAACACCTATTTTAAGTATTCTTATTCCTGCTTTTGCTGGCTTTATTCTTTTACTTTTAGGTAGTTCAAACGCAGATAATCTTCAAAATGATAAACGTCAATCTATCAGAAGAGTAATAAGCTATATCGCAACACTTGCAGGTTTAGGTACAGCGATACTCTACGTTAGCCAAGCAGCTACAGATCATATGATGATTTATCAGCTTGGGGAGTGGCGTGCACCTTTCGGTATTATTCTAGTGCTTGACCGACTGTCTGCATTCATGGTTTTACTTACTTATATTTTAGCTTTGCCTATCGTATGGTTTGCAAGTAAAGACTGGGATAGCCGAGGTCGCTATTTCCATGCACTTATTCAATTTCTACTTATGGGACTGTGCGGTGCCTTTTTAACAGGAGATTTATTCAACTTATTTGTCTTCTTTGAAATACTGCTAATGGCTTCCTATGTATTGCTGACATATGGACAAGGGAAAGCAAGATTTCAGCTTGGTATCCACTATGTCATTATTAACTTGTTTGCAAGTGCGCTTTTCCTCATTGGTCTTGGACTTATTTATGCCAATGTTGGTAGCTTAAACATGGTCGATGTTGCGCGTCTAATGCATAAGTTACAACCAGATCAGCTTCATCTTGCCACTGCAGGAATTTATTTACTTTTTACTGTTTTTGCAATTAAAGCTGCTGTGTTTCCACTGGGTTTTTGGCTACCAAAAACCTATGCTGTTGCCAGTACTCCAGTTGCTGCGTTATTCACGCTCATGACCAAAGTTGGCATCTATGCCATATTACGTGTTAACTCGATATTACTTCTCGACAATCCATCCCCTCTTTTCGATATTTTACTCATTATTGGCCTCACAACATCTCTTTACGGTGTGATTGGCGCTTTAGGTGCCGTGCGTTTGAGACGTTTTGTAGGCTTTATGATCCTTTCATCTTTAGGAACAATTTGTATTGGCTTAGGGCTTCATAAACCTGAAGCATGGGCAGCTAGCTTATATTACTTGTTTCACAGTACTCTCATTGGTGCAGCATTTTATTTACTCTGTGGCTGGATTACAGCTCAACGTGGCATTTTTAAAGACCATTTACATGTCGCACCACGAATGAAACAAAATGCTCTCATTTCAATATGTTTCTTCATTGTTGCGTTAATGATGGCCGGCTTACCACCATTTAGTGGTTTCTTTGGTAAAGTTTTTATTTTACAAGCAACGCAAAATAGTGCTTATCAAATGTGGATTATTGGTAGTGTATTAATTGTAAGTTTGCTGAGCATTATTGCTTTTATACGTGTGGGATTCATTTTATTTTGGCAAGCAAGTGAGCCCGAAACCAATCCAAAAAGAGAAGATTATCTCTCTTATCAAGCACTCCCAGACCATGCGCCTAGTCGAAATGATAAGACAATTTACTTATTCATTGCGGTACTGATTGGTTATGTTGTTTATGCTCATCCTATACAACAGTACTTATTTAAAACAGCATTTATGCTCACACAAAGCGATCTATACCAAAAAGAAATTTTATACAAAAATATGCGTGGTGAGTTTATTAGTGTTGAACCTTTTGATCCTAAATATATTGCCGAAACTAAGTATGCAGGTGAGAATCCAGATCCGAATGCTCACTTTATCCCATATATTATTTCACCGAACTCTCTTCATGGTGAGCATATTTCACTCTACAAACAACAGCAGATTGAAATACAACAACAGCAGCTTAATCAATCAACCAGTATTCCAACTCGAAATACTGGCGCTAAATTACAATCTGTGGAGCCATAAATGAAAAGAAAAACTCGTTTCTCTCGTTGGTTTCCGCATCCATTTTTTTCAGTTATCTCTGCGGCTACATGGTTATTATTAAATCATAGCCTTGCAACGAGTGATATTCTCTTAGCAATTATACTGGCAGTAGTTGTTCCAAGAATGGTTGCTCCTTTTATTACAAGGACGCCAAGTATTCATTGGCCTTCTGCCATCCGTTTACTCTTTACTCTACTAATAGATATTGTGATTTCCAATTTTGTAGTTGCAAAACTGGTATTAGGACCTAAGAAGAATTTAAAGCCCAAATGGTTCCGTATTCCTTTAGCCACGCAAAATGAACAAGTCAATGCATTGCTCGCAATGATTATTACCACGACTCCTGGTACGGTAAGCGCAGGTATTGACCAAAAACGTGGTGACATTCTTGTACATGCCTTAAATTCAACAGATACAGATGCTGAAATTAAAGAGATAAAAAAACGCTACGAACAGTTACTCATTAAAATATTTTCGGCTCAGTCAGGAGAAAATACATGATTATCCTGCCATATGTTCTTGGGATTTGCTTATTATGTATCACTATCTCAATGTCACTGTGCCTAATTCGTATGATTATTGGCCCATCAATTGTCGATCGGCTATTGGCGCTAGATACGTTATTCTTAAATACAAGTGCACTTATTATTGTATTAGGCATTTATTGGACAACCACATATTTATTTGAGGGTGCACTACTTATTGCCATGCTCAGCTTTATTTCAACAATGGCTCTTGCACGTTACTTCACTAGCGGTCATGTAATTGATTAAAAGGAAAGCTTCTTATGTCTGCACAACTCTTTATGGAGATCATTGTTTCTTTTTTTCTCCTACTTGGTAGCTTTTTTATGTTGGTAGGAAGCATAGGAATGATTCGACTTCCAGATTTATTCACTCGATTACATGCACCTACAAAATCTAGTACTTTGGGTCTCGGAAGTTTTTTAATTGCCTCAATTGTATACGGTTACTTTCAAGGACATTTGGGCTTTTCTGAACTTTTACTTACTTTTCTAGCATTTATTACTGCCCCTGTATCTGCCAACCTTATGGCACAAGCAGCTTTACATCTAAAATTACGCTCGTTGAGTGGTGAAGTTCCAGAAAGTATTGAACGCCCACTACCTTGGTCAAAGTATCGCTTTGTTCCTAAAGGTAAAATTAAAAAAGATAGTGCAATCCATACGATTTCACAGAAAAATCAGGATTAAAAAAAGCCACCCGAAGGTGGCTTTTTTTAATTTTCATCTTTTTTTCGTTCTGGTAAATCTTTTACTGCTTCTTCAATTAAGCCAAACATGTAGTTACCATGAGCATTGGTCTTATCATAATGAAAACGCAAACGTGGCGTTACACGTGTTTTTAAACGACGACTCAACTCTTGGCGTAAGAAACCTGATGCTTTGTTTAAAACACTCAGTGTCTCTTTATGCGCTTCTTCAGTTTGATCGTCTTGTAAATCACGCCCCATAACGGTGACATAGACTTCTGCATAACCCAAGTCAGGACTTACTTTTACAGCAGAAATGGTTACATAACCACCTAAACGAGGATCTTTAAGCTCTTGACGAATCAGTTCAGCGAGTTCTCGCTGAACTGTATCGGCCATACGCTTAAGACGCTGACTACCTGCCATTAAAGACTCCGTTTGATAATTTGTACGTCGTAAACTTCAATTTTATCCAGTGCTTTAATATCTTTATAGCCTCGAACTGCAAGACCACATTCCATACCTGCACGTACGTCCTCAACAACTTCTTTATAACGACGTAAAGACTCAAGTTCACCTTGGAAAATTACTACATCATCACGTAATACACGGATTGGTTTATTACGATGAATTGTACCTTCCATAACCATACAACCTGCTGCTGCACCAAACTTACTTGAGTGGAATACTTCACGCACTTGTGCCACACCAAGAATTGTTTCACGATGCTCAGGTGCTAACTTACCACTCATTGCAGCTTTTACATCATCAATCAATTGATAGATAACGCTATAGTAACGAATGTCAATTTCGTCCTGATCTGCTTTCTGACGTGCAGTTGCATCTGCACGAACGTTAAAGCCTAGTAAAACAGCATCAGAAGATTCTGCAAGTGTTACATCTGACTCGGTAATCGCGCCGACACCAGAACCAATTACACGTACTTTTACTTCATCTGTTGCAAGTTCATATAACGCAACTTGTAATGCTTCTAACGAACCACGAACATCAGTTTTTAGAACAATATTTACTGTAGGAACATCTTTTTTGCCCATAGAAGACATTAAGTTTTCTAAACGCATTGCACTTGCGCGCTCGAGACGTTTTTGACGCTCGCGGTCTGCACGTGCATCTGCAACTTCACGCGCTTTTTTCTCATCATTTACAACAAGTACTTCATCACCAGCCATTGGTGCTTCAGGTAAACCTAAAACTTCTACTGGAATTGAAGGACCTGCCGACTTAATACGCTTACCATTTTCGTCAGACATCGCACGAACACGACCGTAAGATGAACCAGCAAGGATTAAATCACCAACATTCAATGTACCATTTTGTACAAGAATAGAAGTAACAGCACCACGGCCTTTATCTACACGTGCTTCAATCACAACCCCTTGTGCAGCACCTTCAGCAGATGCTTGAAGTTCCATAACCTCTGCTTGAAGCAAGATTTGGTCAAGTAAGTCATCAATACCTTCACCTGTATGTGCAGATACTTTTGCTACAGCAACATCACCGCCCCATTGTTCAGGAACGATTTCTTTTGCTGTTAACTCATTTAACACACGATCAGGGTCAGCTGACTCTTTATCCATCTTGTTCATTGCAACAATGATTGGTGTACCTGCAGCGCGCGCATGATCAATAGCTTCTGCTGTTTGTGGCATTACACCATCATCAGCAGCAACAACAAGTACCACGATATCTGTTGCTTTTGCACCGCGAGAACGCATTGATGTAAACGCAGCATGTCCAGGTGTATCTAAGAAAGTAATAATTCCTTTCTCTGTTTCAACGTGGTAAGCACCAATATGCTGTGTAATACCACCTGCCTCACCTGAAGCCACTTTAGCACGACGAATACGGTCAAGTAATGATGTCTTACCATGGTCAACATGGCCCATAATTGTAACTACTGGCGGACGTGTCGTTAATTCACCACGCTTTTGCTCAGCTTGTTCAATTAAGTTATCTTCAGCTGCATTATCAGAAACCAACACTGGGTTGTGACCCATTTCTTCAACAACTAAAGACGCTGTATCACGATCAATTGCTTGGTTCTGGTTCACGAGTTCGCCCATTTTCATAAGCGTTTTAATTACTTCGCGAACTTTAATTGCCATTTTTTGTGCTAAATCAGCAACAACAATGGTTTCACCAATTTCAACATCATAAACTTGCTTTTTAACAGGTTTTTCAAAACCATGTTTGTTGCCTTGGCTTGTCTTTAAGCCACGTTTATGATGGTTATTTTTGCTGAAGTTTTGCTCTTCTTGATTGTTACGACCTTTCTTACGGCCATCTTTTGCCCCACCACCACGTTTAATTTCGCGGTCTTCTTTCTTGAATGATTCTTCATAAGCTTGACCAACAAGGCCTGCCGCTAATGGTGAATCATCGACAACGCGAATTTTTGCAGTGCTGTCATCATTTGAATATTTTGATGCCATTTGACGCATTTGCTCAAGCGTACGTTGTTGCGCCTCTTCAGCAGCTTTACGACGTGTCGCTTCCTCAGTAGCTCTCAGTTGAGCTTCTTGAGCTTGTAGCGCTTTTTTCTGTTCTGCATTTTTAGATGGCTTGGTATTTGGTTTAACCATGCCACCGCCACGCTTTCTTACGACAACAGCTGCAGCTTTCGGTGCATCTGTTCCTTTATCTTTTTGCTGTGCAGCACGCATTGCTTCTAATGTTGCATTTGCTTTGCTTTCTGCTTTCGATTTTGTAGCTTCGTCTGCTTTTACTTTTGCTTCAGCTTCAACTTTTACCTTTGCTTCAGCCTCAGCTTTTGCCTTTGCTTCAGCAGCAAGTTGCTTAGGATCTGGTTTTGTAAAAGTATGCTTTTTACGTACTTCAACGTTAATTGTTTTCGCTTTACCAGATGTACTTGCAACTTTTGCTGTACCGGTTGTTTTACGTTTCAAAGTAATTTTTCCTGCATTGCTCTCAGTCTGACCATGCACTTTTTTCAGATGATCTACGAGAGTGTTTTGCTGTTCAGTAGTCAAGACATCATCAGCTTTTCGCTGTGGCAATCCTGCATCTTTCACTTGCTCTAGGAGCTTCTCAACAGGACGTCCCACGCTTTGCGCCAACTCTTTTATAGACTTGTCCGTCATTTATTACCTCCTAGTTAAACCATGATTCTCTGGCTTTCATAATCAATTGACCTGCTTGTTTTGTACCAAGTCCTTCGATATCTGCAATATCATCAGTTGCTTGATCAGCAAGATCATCAATTGTAATCACACCACGATTAGCAAGTGCATATGCAATTTCTTGCGTCATGCCTTCCATATTTAATAATTCTGAGCTTGGCTCTTGAATATTTTCTTGTTGCTGTAAGGCATCTGCCAAAGCAACTTCTTTTGCACGACTTTGTAAAAGCTCTACTGTTTCTGCATCTAATTCAATTTCATTAAATGTCTCTGCAGGAACATATGCAATTTCATCAAGGGAAGTAAAGCCCATTTCCACAAGTGCCATTGCTAGATCTTCTTCAATATCTAAACGTGTTACAAACATATCTAAATATTGTTGTGCTTCATTTTGTTGGCGTGAGCGATACTCATCTTCAAGCATCATATCTAGTTTATAGCCTGTCAACTCAGATGCTAAGCGAACATTTTGACCTTGTGAGCCAATTGCTCTTGCCAATTGATCGCTTGTTGCAAAAATAATATCTGCAGTTTTTGCATCTTCATCGATAACAATACCAGATACATCTGCTGGTTCTAACGCACTTGCGATATATTGTGCAGGATCATCAGACCATACTACAACATCAATGCGTTCATTATTGAGTTCCTGTTGAACTGCCTGAATACGCGTACCACGCATCCCAATACAAGCACCTACAGGGTCAATACGATGATCATTTGTTTTTACAGCAATCTTAGCACGTACGCCAGGTTGACGCGTCGCTGCTTTAATCTCGATAATTTCTTCAGAAATTTCAGGAATCTCTTTTTGCATTAAAGCAATAAGCATTTCTGGTTTTGCACGAGAAAGCAATAACTGTGCACCACGTCCTTCGCGGTTAACTTCATATAAAATAGCGTTAACACGCTGTTTTGGACGAAGTAACTCTTTAGGAATCATTTCATCACGCGCAAGATAAGCTTCAGCATTGTCACCTAAGTCAATGATAAAACCATCTTTTGTTTGCTTCTTCACTTCACCGTAAATGAGCTCACCTACTTTAGACGCATAAGCATCTGCAACAAGTGCACGTTCAGCCTCACGTATTTTCTGAACAATGACTTGCTTTGCAATTTGTGCAGCAATACGACCAAATTCAATAGATTCAACTTCAAGCTCACGAATATCGCCAATTGACCATTTAGCAGGATCTACATCAGAAATCGCATCTTGGCAAGCGGGCATTTCGTGGTCTTCATCTGCAACCACTTCCCATTGACGAAATGTACTATATTCACCCGTTTTACGGTCAATTTGTACACGTAAGCGTGCTTCTTCTGAGTTTGTACCCTCATAGAACTTTTTCTTAGTTGCAGCAACGAGTGCCTGCTCTAATGCTTCAAAGATGGCTTCGCGGCTCACGCCTTTTTCATTACTAACCGTTTCTGCAACGGTAAGAATCTCACGACCCATAAGTCACCTATATTTCAAATTTTCTTAAGTTTAGTCTTGATAAACCAAATTTGCTTTATCGATATTGTGACTATCGATGTCCAACACTTGCTGTTTTTCTACTTCCACTTGAATCGTCTCATCATCAAGATTGACTGCAACAAGTTTTGCCTGAAATTTACGACGATTATCTACAGCGCTAATTAAACGTAATGCAACTTGTTGTCCAATATAGGCTGGCATTTGAGATAGTTCAAAGAAAGGGCGATCCCACCCTGGTGATGAAACTTCAAGAGAGAACTCTCCTGAGATTGGATCATGTACATCTAAGATCGCACCCACTTGCTGGGTTACTCGAACACAATCTTCGACACTGATACCACGACCATTTTCTTCTGTTTCACCTGTCTCAGAAGCATTTGTTAATGGTTTATCAATGTAGATACGTAACATTGAACGTTTACCTTGAGGCAAAAATTCAATACCCCATAGATGAACATTACAAGCAGCTACTGCTGGGGCAATCATGTCTTGTAGCTCTTGCGTTTTATTTGATAATTTCATGTACTCTCGTCATTTTGTGCAATACAACAACCGGCCTTTGCCGACCAAACCTCTTGTAGTGAAGCATGTCTTTTTGACCAATTGATGTCGACACTACACGATAGCCAATAAAAAAAGGGCGAGAATCCACATCCGCCCTTTTAACACAGAAAAGCATTGCCCACTGTGCAAAAAGGCCCACCTATTTGTGAGCCCTTTTAGCAAGAATCTTGGTAGCGGGAGCTGGATTTGAACCAACGACCTTCGGGTTATGAGCCCGACGAGCTACCAGACTGCTCCATCCCGCAATAGTGTGCAATAATATATCTAATTTAAGCGAAAAACTCAAGTTTAAATTAGCTTAATGAATTTGCAATTTTCATTAAATTGGTAGCGGGAGCTGGATTTGAACCAACGACCTTCGGGTTATGAGCCCGACGAGCTACCAGACTGCTCCATCCCGCACCGACAACTTACTTTCTGGTTTAAAGTAAGCACCAAGTATTTAATTAACTTGATGGAGCGCATTGTATAGAGGAAAATAGATTTAGGCAAGAGGTTTTCTTTATTAAAAAAACAATGACTCATTTTTTAAACAAAGATATTTTTATTTACTTGAAAAAGATCAAATGCTCTCATTAATGTAAGCTTTAACTTACAAGGGAAGCTGTTAAAACGTATATATTCAATGAATGAATATACTTATTATGGCTTTATCAACAACGGAAAGTGCTTATAGGATTTAAGCAAGTACGGACACAAGTTGAATAGATCACGGAAAGATCGACACAATGGATGTAAATGAGGATGTTACTCTATAAACCCGAGCTTGCTCGGGTTTGTGTTTTTTATATTATAAATCTTGCGAACACATATTCGGACGATAACTTACATCTACATCTGTTCGACAAGTCCACGTTCCACTGTTTGCATCTCTAAACCAAACAAGCCTTCTACCACTTAATCGATTACTTACCCGATTGCCAAAAACTCCAATAATTTGCTGATTTGCAACCAATGGAAAGGTAATTTGTGGTGACCCTGTATTGGGAGCACTACTTTGTCCATCTGGACGGTTTCCTGTAAGCAAGTTAGAAGCAATAATAGGTAAATGACAGCCTTCATTACTTTCTCCCAATTCTAACTGACCCTCTAAAAGACAAATATCGACCGGGTTCTTGAGGCTTGCGGTTTCTTGTATAACTGTATTAATCTGTGTCTTCGCAATATAAATTTGATATTGCACGAGTGCAATTGCAGATATAATTGCAACAATTGCTATGGCAATTAGAATTTCAATAAGTGTAAACCCTTTTTGCATGTTTCTCACCCCAAAAAAAAGTACACCCAAAAGGGTGTACTTTATTATTAATTCATAAAATTATTATTTTAAGTCTACAATACAACCAGCTGGGCGGTATTTAGCATCAACACTCGCAGCACAAGTCCAAGTACCAGTAGCATCACGTGACCAACGTACAGCATTTTTTCCAGCTGTCGTAAGCGTTGTAGCAGCATTATTACCAAAAGTTGCTGTAATCGTAACAGGATTAGTTTTTAAATCAGAAACTATCGGTACACCAGTACCATCTGCCTGTTTAGGTGTTCCATTTCCTTGAGCATCTCCAGTTAATATATTAGAACCAGTTGCACCAAGATTACATTCGCCTGCATTTACACCGAGTGTAGTTTGACCATTTAGCAAACAAGTTTCAACAGCAGTTTTAATACTACCTGCTTCAGCAACTGCACGGCTTACTTGCGAACGTGCAATGTAGTTTTGGTATTGTGGAATTGCAATTGCTGCCAAAATACCAATAATCGCAACAACGATCATTAATTCAATAAGAGTGAAACCCTTTTGAGCATTCATAATATTACCCCAATGTGTTTATAAAATTGTAAACTGAAGCATGTATGCTAACAGGTTTACCTAACATCTATATTACAGCAACTACTGTGCCAAACCTATTTTAATACAATTTTCATCCATTTAAGCAAGTTTATTTTTCTTTTTATAAAAAAAATTGGTCAATTAAGGCAATAATTTGACAAAAATTGTCACTTTATTACATTACTTGAAGCGCATTTTAATTAAAAATATTCGACTATATTCACATAATACAACTGGCTTCTTTCATTTTTATAAAAAATAGATCTTTTACTTAATGAATATGAAAAAAAATACTTTATATAAAAAAACCGAGCAATATCGCCCGGTTTTTTATTAAACTTCTAAATAATCTAATATTCCCTCAGCAGCTTGTCGTCCCTCCCAAATTGCAGTAACAACAAGATCTGAGCCTCTTACCATATCTCCACCTGCAAAAATCTGCGGATGTGATGTTCGAAATTTAAATTTTTGTTCCTCAAAAGCCAAGACACGTCCTGAGCCATCTAATTGAATATCTACATCTTTAAACCAAGATTCAGGGCTTGGACGAAAACCAAAAGCCAGTAGAACTGCATCTGCAGGGACAATTTCTTCAGACGCTGGTATAGGCTCTGGGCTACGGCGTCCACGATGATCAGGCTCGCCCAATTGTGTAGTGACAAATTTAACACCAGTCACTTGACCATTTTCACCCACTACTTCAATTGGTTGTCGATTAAATAAAAATTCTACGCCTTCTTCACGTGCATTGCGAACTTCTCTACGTGACCCTGGCATGTTCTCTTCATCACGACGGTAAGCACAAATGACTTGTTCTGCACCTTGACGTATAGAGGTTCGGTTACAGTCCATTGCGGTATCACCACCACCAAGAACAATCACCTTTTTCCCTTCCATAGAAATGTATTCGTTTGGGTCTTTCTCCCAGTTTTGACAACGGTTAACGTTAGCTATCAGGAAGTCAAGTGCATCATGTACACCTTCCAAGTCTTCACCAACAAAACCACCCTTCATATAGGTGTAAGTACCCATGCCCATAAAGACAGCGTCGTAGTCTTTTAGAAGGTCTTCAATTGTTACATCTGTACCAATATTGGTGTTCAGCTTAAATTCAACGCCCATACCTGTGAAAATTTCACGACGGCGCTTCATTACATCTTTTTCCATTTTAAATTCAGGAATACCAAATGTAAGTAAACCACCAATTTCTGGACGTTTATCAAAAACAGTAGGCTTAACACCATTACGAACTAAGATATCTGCACAACCTAGCCCTGCAGGCCCTGCACCAATAATTGCAACCTTTTTATCTGTCCATTTCACATCAGACATATCTGGTCGCCACCCCAAAGCAAATGCCGTATCATTAATATACTTTTCTGCATTTCCAATAGTTACTGCACCAAAACCATCATTTAAGGTACAAGCACCCTCACATAAACGGTCTTGTGGGCATACACGACCACATACTTCAGGTAATGTATTGGTCTGATGGCATAACTCTGCCGCCTGAAAAATACGACCCTCTGAAATAAGTTTCAGCCAGTTAGGAATATAGTTATGTACTGGGCACTTCCATTCACAGTAAGGGTTACCACACCCTAAACAACGGTGAGTTTGATCTTGCACCTCTTCCTTATGAAAAGGTTGATAAATTTCCACGAACTCTGCTTTACGTACATCTATTGCTTTTTTTTGTGGGTCGTGACGGGCAACATCTAAAAACTGGAAGTCATTACTAAGGCGCTGTGCCATTTTCTTCTCCATGGGGTCCGTGTGAATGAAGAAATACCATTCACACCTACCTATTCATTTCACATAAAGGCCTAATTTATTGCGGATCTGCTTGGGTTGTTTTAAGCAAGGTCAGTAAATTTGCAGCTTTTGGTTTAACTAACCAGAATTTACGACTATAAAAGTCAAACTCATTACGAATTTTATATGCCCAAGCACTTCCAGTTTCTTTAATATGCTCATCAAGAATACGCAATAAGTTTTCTTGATGCTCTTCCATAGACTCTGTAGAAATACGCGTTAAATCAATTAATTCATGGTTATAACGATCGACAAAGTCATTATCCAAGTCAAGTACATAGGCAAAACCTCCAGTCATACCTGCACCGAAGTTATGCCCCACTTTTCCAAGAACAGTGACAATACCGCCTGTCATATACTCACAGCAGTGGTTACCTGCACCCTCAATGACAGCAAATGCGCCTGAGTTTCTCACCGCAAAACGCTCTCCTGCTGTACCCGCAGCAAAGACCTTACCGCCTGTTGCACCATAGAGACAGGTATTACCAATAATTGCCGTTTCTTGGCTTTGGAACTGAGAGCCTTTTGGCGGGAATATAGAAATTCGACCACCTGCCATACCTTTACCAACATAGTCATTGGCATCGCCTTCTAACTTAATATGTAGGCCACCTGCATTCCAAACACCAAGCGACTGTCCTGCTGTACCTTTTAAGTTAACAACAACAGGTGTACTTTCCATATTTAAGTTGCCATGACGGCGTGCAATTTCACCTGACAGACGCGCACCAATAGAACGATCACAGTTACCTATTTTAAACTGATACTCGCCACCAGAACTACTTTCAATCGCAGGCAGAATTTCAGAAACCATTTTCTCTGCGAGTATGCCTTTATCAAAAGGTGCATTCCCTTCTACTTGGCAATACTGTGCTTTGCCTTCTGCAAAAGCATGTGATTGTAAAAGCGGTGAAAGATCTAAATGTGCATGCTTTTGAGTTTCACCCGGAAGCACTTCCAATAAATCAACACGTCCAATTAAGTCTTTTAACGAACTCACACCCAGTGCAGCAAGCCATTCTCTCGTTTCTTCTGCAATAAATTGGAAAAAGTTAATGAGCATTTCAGGCTCACCAATGTAATGTTCTTTACGCAAGCCTTCTTGCTGTGTTGCAACACCTGTTGCACAGTTATTTAAGTGACAAATACGTAGATACTTACATCCTAAAGCAATCATTGGTGTTGAACCGAAACCAAAACTTTCTGCACCTAGAATGGCTGCTTTCACAACATCTAAACCAGTTTTTAAGCCACCATCAGTTTGCACACGTACTTTGCCACGCAAGTCATTGACACGTAGTGCTTGATGCGCTTCTGCGAGTCCTAACTCCCATGGAGAACCTGCATGATGAATAGATGAAAGTGGCGATGCTGCCGTACCACCGTCATACCCTGAAATGGTAATAAAGTCTGCATAGGCTTTTGCCACACCTGCTGCGATTGTCCCTACACCCGGCTCAGATACCAGTTTCACAGATACCATCGCTTTTGGATTAACTTGTTTTAAGTCAAAAATAAGCTGAGATAAATCTTCAATCGAATAAATATCGTGGTGCGGCGGTGGTGAAATAAGTGTTACACCCGGTACAGCATAACGTAAACGCGCAATCAAACCGTTGACTTTACCACCCGGTAATTGTCCACCCTCACCTGGTTTTGCACCTTGTGCAACCTTAATTTGTAGCACTTCAGCAGAGACCAAATACTCAGGTGTAACCCCAAAACGTCCTGAAGCAATTTGCTTAATTTTAGAGTTTTTAATCGTGCCATAACGTGCAGGATCTTCACCACCCTCACCTGAGTTAGAGCGACCACCCATCGTATTCATCGCAATTGCAATAGCTTCATGTGCTTCTGGTGATAATGCACCAATAGACATACCTGCCGAATCAAATCTTGGTAAAATCGATGTAATTGGTTCAACATCTTCTAAAGCAATTGAATGATCTGTTTTAAGATTTAATAAATCTCGAATAGTTGCAATTGGTCTTGTATTTACAAGCTCTGCATACGCTTTAAAGTCTGCATAGTCACCTGAGCGAACGGCTTTATGTAACGAGTTAATCACTTCTGGGTTAAATGCATGATACTCTTTACCGAACACAAACTTAAGCATTCCACCTTGATCAATCGGTTGACGATGTTTCCATGCCAAAGTAGCAAGTTTCTTTTGATCTTCTTCTAGATCTGCAAAGGTTGCTCCTTGAATACGACTTGCAACGCCTTTAAAACACAGATCGACCACTTCACTCGATAAACCAACAGCTTCAAACAACTGCCCACCACGATATGAAGCAACTGTTGAAATACCCATTTTAGACAAGACTTTGAGTAAACCTTTATCTATACCCTTTCTAAAGTTGTTCTGCGCTTGAATTGGATCGCCAAGTAATTCACCTTTCGCCACAAGGTCATGAATCACATCATATGCTAAATAAGGGTAAATTGCAGTTGCACCAAACCCTAAAATCACAGCAAACTGATGCGGATCACGCGCTAAAGCAGTTTCAATAATAATATTTGCATCTGCTCTTAACCCTGTTTGAATTAAGTAGTGATGTACTGCACCTGTAACCATTACAGCATTGGCAGGTAAATAGCCTTCTCTTATTTTTTTATCTGACAGAATAAGTACAGTTTTTCCATCACGAATCGCTTGTGCAGATGCTTCACAAATACGAGTAATCGCTTGTTGTAGACCTTCACTTACTTCATAGTTCAGATCAATTTCAGCAATTTCATAACCTGTACGACCCAATGTACGCAGTTGATGCATTTTAGAGTTTGAAAGTACAGGACTTGAAATAATGAGACGGTCAGCATGTTCAGGGCCTTGCTCAAATACACTTTGCTCACGCCCAAGACACGTCTCTAAAGACATGACAATAGATTCACGTAATGGATCTATTGGTGGATTGGTCACTTGCGCAAACTGTTGTCTAAAGTAGTCAGAAACATGGCGCACCTGTTTAGATAAGACAGCCATTGGGGTATCATCACCCATAGACCCAACTGACTCCTGACCATTTTCAGCAATTGGTCTGAGTACCTGATCGCGCTCTTCAAACGTTACCATGAACATTTTTTGTGCAGCTTTGAGTTGATCGCCTGTTAGGCCTTTATCTGCCAAATGCTCTTCTAACTGTGGGCTCACTTGTAAGCGAAAAGCATTTTCACGTAACCACTGACGATACGGACGCATACGTTTTAAATGATTATTTACGTCTGTGGTATCTAGCATTTTACCTGTAAAGGTATCAATAACGAGCATCTCGCCCGGGCCAACACGTCCTTTAGAAATAACATCTTCAGACTTGTAATCCCAAACACCAATTTCAGAAGCCAGTGTAATATAACCATTTTTTGTAATAACCCAACGTGCTGGACGTAGACCATTACGATCGAGCATACAAATTGCATGACGACCGTCTTGAATTACAAGACCTGCAGGACCATCCCATGCTTCCATATGTTTAGAGTTAAACTCATAAAAAGCACGCAAGTCTGCATCTAAGTTTTCAACATTCTGCCATGCAGGTGGTACAAGCATGCGTAACGCACGGAATAAATCCATACCTCCACCCACAAGGATCTCAAGCATATTGTCTAAACTTGAAGAGTCCGAACCACTACGGTTCACAATTGGATTAAGCTCAGTTAAACCTGGTAATAATGGATTTTTAAGCTTTGGTGTACGTGCAGCAGCCCAATTACGGTTTGCTGTAATGGTATTAATTTCACCATTATGTGCTAAATAACGAAACGGTTGTGCAAGAGGCCAACGTGGTAATGTGTTGGTAGAAAAGCGCTGATGAAATACAACAATATGTGACTCAAGTGCAGGGTTAGCAAGGTCTGTATAAAAGTCTGCAATTGCCTCTGGCATCATTAAGCCTTTATAGCTAATGACGGTCGAGCACAAGGTAGTAATATAAAAATCTGCATCGTGTTGTTGTTTTTGTTCTGCACGACGACGTGCTAAAAATAATTTACGGTTAAACTCAACTTCTGTCACACCCATTGGACAATTCACAAAAACTTGTTCAAATCGAGGTAGAGACTCTAACGCAATTTCACCTAATGCATCGTTGTTTGTTGGAACAACACGCCACCCTATAACACGTAGCCCTTCTTCTTCAATTTCTCTTCTTAAAGTATCTTTCGCAAGCTGTGCTTTTTCATCATCAAGACTTAAAAATACAGTGCCTACAGCAAAAACTTCACTCAGGGTAATATCACTAATTTTAGGGGCTTCTTGTCTAAAAAATGCTTTTGGCATCGCAAGTAATAAGCCACACCCATCTCCCGTTTTGCCATCTGCGGCAATCCCTCCTCGGTGGGTCATACAGCTTAAACTATGAATGGCTGTTTTTACCAAGTCATGACTCTCATTGCCTTCCATATGAGCAATTAAGCCAAAACCACAATTATCCTTAAACTCATCTGGCTGATATAAACCTTGAGCGGGAGCTACTGTTTTTAGCGATGGCATGTGCATAGCGTACCCTTCTTTAATTGATGCTCCTGAATGAGCGACACATAGTAAATTTTCTGTATTACTTTATTCCTATATCTTTTAGAAATAAATTAGACTTTTAGACAGGATCGCTATCTTTATTTTGATTCATCAGATATGAGTTCATCTGAATAAATGCACACTTTTGATGCAATAAAAGCGCTATTTGAATAATATTTGGTAATTTTGCACCAAATGGATAACAAATAAACAAGCTCATGCACCAATACATGCAAAATAAGTGCCAAAAGGTGTAATTTTTAGAGAGTAGAAAATCATTTTCTTGTATTTATTCATGTTAATTTTTTAAGATGGTGCACTGTATTTTATGTAATAGAAAAAAATTGCGTGTTTACATCACCATTTTAGTGCACATTTAGAGCTTGTGGCTCCGAAGCAGTAGAAGAAGATCGCTCAAGTACATCTGTAGCTGTTTGAATCGGATTAGGTAAACTTGTTGCTCGAGGTACAGGAGCATTCGTTAGATTCACTTCATAAAGTTTTGCATCCGATGATAGTTCATCTGTACCCATGTCATTGACATGTTTTGCATAGGTTGATAATGGCTGTACTGCTGGATGTAACGAATGAGGTAAATTCAAATTAAGATTTTGTAGTGCACGATTGGCTTGTGGTTCATTCGGGTACAAACCATAAGCCAAAATATAACGGTCTGGTTGGTTCTCGTTAGAAAGCCTAAAATAAATAAATTTATCGCGATCTTCCCTTTGCTTTAAGAAGTCTCTAATCACTTCTTCTTTACCGACTGTCAGCAACTCTAATGTAAAACCGTATGGATTACGTTGAATAAATTTAGTTCCCCTAAATTCTGCTTCATGTGTACCAGAAATAATGGCGCGTGTTGTTTGCTGTAGTGGTTTTACTTGATCATCCAACACACCCAAATTGGTCATGGCAGCAACTTTTTCAGATTGAAACTGTGGATGAATATCCTCTTCTTCAATATTCTTTTCTGGCTTAGGCAATGCTTTTGCTGTCAGACTTAAAAATAGTGCAGCAAATAAACAAATAGTGCCTATTCCAAGCGAAACCCATGGTAGGAAACTACGCTGTTTTTTTTGCTGCTTAGACATATTTATTGCCCTTTATTCTGATTATTTAAGATGGCTTGCTTCATTGCGTCTACATCAAAGTCATCTGTAATTACAGCTTGACCAAGTTGTTTCATTAGAATTAATCTAATTTTACCATCTAATACTTTTTTGTCATGAGACATGTAAGCCAAAAATTCATTTAGCGGTATGGTCGGGCATGCAATCGGTAAGTTTGCATTTTGAATAATTTGCTTAACACGTGCTAAATCTTCAGACGAAATCCAGCCCATTAAATGAGATAGATCTGCCGCCATAACCATGCCAACAGCAACTGCTTCACCGTGTAGCCATGCACCATATCCTAAATAAGATTCAATTGCATGACCAAATGTATGTCCTAGGTTTAACAGTGCGCGCTCACCCTTTTCATGCTCATCATTTGCAACAATACGTGCTTTATGTGCGCAAGAACGATAAACAGCCTCGGCCAAGGCTTTTTCATCTCCCGCAGTAAGTTGATGAATATTTTGTTCTAACCAAGATAAGAATTCGACATCGCCCAATAGTGCATATTTAATAATTTCTGCAAGACCTGCTGAAAGTTCGCGTGGTGGTAATGATGCCAACTGTGACATATCTGCAAATACGACTGATGGTTGTTTAAATGCACCAATCATATTTTTACCTAAAGGATGATTAATTCCTGTTTTTCCACCTACGCTCGAATCAACTTGTGACAATAACGTTGTTGGTACTTGAACAAAGTTCACACCACGCTGAAAACTTGCTGCTGCAAAACCTGCCATATCACCAATTACTCCACCTCCTAAAGCCAAGACAGTGCAATCACGATTAAAACCTGCAGATAATAAAGCATCAAAAATAAGATTTAAATTTTCAATATTTTTAAATTTTTCACCATCACGCAAAATACAATATGCCGTTTTTTTATCTAATTTATTTAATGCGTTTTCATATACATCTAGATATAAAGGAGCAACCGTTTCATTCGTAACAATCATGACTTGTTTACCCAAAACATATGGCTGCAACAAATCTGCTATATTGAGTTGACTCCCAATAAATATAGGGTAACGGCGATCTCCAAGTTCAACATGTAATGTTTGCATAAAATTAAACCAGTTTTAAAATTAGGGAATTACTCTAGAATTTCATCAAGAATTTGATACGCTAGATCTTTTGCTGCACCACTATGGGTATCTATAACAAAATGTGCAACTTCTCTATATAGAGGATCTCGAATCGTCAGTAAATCATGCAAACGTTGCTCTGGATTTTCAACTTGTAATAGTGGACGATTTTTATCTCTGTATGTTCGTTGCAATTGAATTTCTACAGGTGCAAATAAATAAATGACAATACCACGCTGTTTGAGAAATTGTCGATTTACTTGTTGGGTTACAGCACCACCACCTGTGGCAAGTACAATCTGCTTTTGCTGAGTTAACTCACCTAAAACACAAGCTTCTCGTTGACGAAATCCAAGTTCGCCTTCTTTTTCAAATATCCAAGGAATGGAGGCACCAGTTTTTCTTTCTATTTCATGGTCACTGTCTATAAACTCTCGTCCAAGAATTTCAGCCAAATGACGTCCAACTGTTGTTTTCCCAGCCCCCATGGGCCCTACCAAATATATATTTGGTAGGGTAGTTATTGCTTTTTTTGGCAAGGAGCCACCTACTTCATTACATCAATTAAGCTTATATTAATGATTTCTTGAAACAGTGTCATTAACAATTCGTGGTGTAATGAAAATCAGTAGCTCTCTTTTTTGTTCTGAACGTGTTCTGTTCTTGAACAAATTACCTAGCCCCGGAATATCTCCAAGTAATGGAACCTTGTTGACACTATTTGACGTTGTATTCTCGTAAAGTCCACCAAGTACAACAGTCTCACCATTATTAACTAACACATTCGTTTGCAATGTATTGGTATCAATTGCATATCCTGCATTCGTTAATAGACCTAAAGTATCTTTAGAAATATTTAACTTCATTTGAACTTTGCCATCAGGTGTAATACTTGGTGTGACTTTTAACTCAAGTACTGCATCTTGGAATGTTGTCGTCGTTCCACTATTGGCACTTGTAGTTGCATACGGAATTTTTGCACCAGATTTAATAATTGCTTCTTGTTTATCACCAGTCATGACTTTAGGTGTAGACAATACCTCTCCTAAACCATCGGTCTGTAATGCCGATAATTCTAAAGAAAGTAATGAATCTGCTGTGTTTAAAATACCAAAAGCAATGCTTGAAGAACCTGCAATTGTAGAGCCCAAATCAACACTTAAGTTATTTGAAAGAGTGTTTGATGTTCTAAGCGTATTTACATTTGAAATTGAGCTACCAATTAGTGTACCTGTACTACGTGTATTGGTTCCATCTGTTACAACACCACTACGCCCAGTATAACCCCATTTCACACCAATCGATTTAGAGAAATCTGTAGACGCACGAACAATACGTGCTTCAACCATAACCTGTTTAACAGGAATGTCGAGTTGTTTCAATAAATCTTGGATTTGAGAAATTTTATTGGCAGTATCATTTACAATGATTGTATTTGTACGATCATCTACAGAAATTGTACCTCTTGGGCTTAGAAGCGAACCACCGCCATTATCATTACCATCAGTAGGTTCTCTTCCATCTGTATTTCCTGACTTTTTAGTTGCAGAAATCAGCTTTTGAATATCTGATGCTTTTGCATAATTCAACTGAATATATTCAGTCTGTAAAGGAGCAAGTTTAATTGATTGTGAATATAATTTGGCTTGCTCTTCATCATACTTAATCATGTCAGCAGTTGCTGCAATCCAAATAACATTACCTGTACGGCGCTGATCTAAGTTTTTCGTTTGAAGAATTAATGCAAGTGCTTGATCAGCAGGAACATCTTTTAAATGAAGTGTAATGCTTCCTTGAACATTATCTGCAACAACGATATTCTCGCCCGAGAAATCTGCAAGCAACTGGAGAACTCTTCGAATTTCAATATCTTGGAAATCTAGAGAAATCTTTTTACCTGTATATTTAGGTGCTTGAGTTGCCCTTTGGCTTGGATCAACCTTTTTACTTACATTAATAGTTAACTTATTTTCAGCCTGATAAGCCATATAGTCAAAACTATTGTTTGCTTGAATTTCAACAATTCCATTATTGCCATCGTTATAGCTATCTACAACAGAAACAGGCGTAGCAAAATCATTCACGTTCAAACGACGTGCCAAATACATTGGTATTTTATTTCCAGCAAATCGTGCAATAATCTTATTATTACGTTGCTGCACATCTACGGGTGTTTTCGGATCTGAAAGATCTATGATGATCTGACCCGCACCCTTATCATTTCTTTGGAAACTGATATTTGAAACACCTTGTACAGCCGATGCTACTGTAGATACAGGTTTAACATCGTTTACTTGCGATGCAGGTACAATCTTTAAAATATAAGTATTCCCTTCAACACGTGTAGAAAACTTACTATTTTGTTTTAAGTCAACATTTAAACGAGTACGCCCATTGTCTGACGATAAGTTTAGTGCACTTACCTGATCGTTTGAGAATGGAATTTGACTTTGTGTTGTAGAATTTGCCGTATCAGGAAAATCTAAAATAAGCTGAGATGCCTGTTGTACTTGATATGCTTTTGGCTGCGGAGGCAAACCATTAAACATAACACGTACTTCAGTACCCTGATTTAACTGCATTGGCACAACATTAGTCACAGCAACACCAGCCTGTGCAGCTTGCATGATTGCAACTACTGCTGTACCTAAAAGAAGTTGACGAGAGATAGAGTTCATGCTGTGATCATCCCCAAAAAATATTGAATTACAATTTTCATTATTATCCCCAAAAAATTAAGATGTTTGACCCAATAAAACTAAAGCTCGTGGTCGCTCAACATATCCGCCATTGCCATCAGAGATAACTTCTAATAAATCAATCTTGGTTGGAGATATTTTCACAATTCGGCCTTGATTAAGTCCCATATAGTTACCCGCCTGAACACGATAAATTTGTGAGTCAGGTGCTTGTATGAGCGCAATATCATTACCATTTGCACCGCGTAAAGTCCCTTTCATCGCTAACGACTCAAGTGGATATACCTCTAGCGGTTGTTGTGCTCTAGAAAAATTCGGATAAACACGTTTACCTGCCATAACCTTGAGCTCTGTATACAAAGAGCTTGGTAGGAAAGGACTACGTAAATTTTGTGCCCCATATTGAAAAGAGGGTGTTGTTTCAAATATTGGTGCTTTTTCTACAGGTAATGGAGGTTGATTTTTAATAGACTCCATTTCTTGATTGACAACACTCGTTCTCGATCCACACCCAGAAAGAAGAAGCAAAACGCAAGTTAAGCAAGTTAATTGATAACGCATTATTTGGCCCCTGTACTTGAATTCGGTTGACTGCCTAACGAACTCAGCTCATTGCCTAAATAGCGGTATGTTTTTGCATTTACAATATAGCTTAGCTCAGGTATTTCAGATTTTTTATTGCTATTCGGCTGTGCCGTAATTGAAAAATCTTGTAAAGTGACAATTCGTGGCAATAAAGCAATATCACTTGCAAACTGACCGAATGCATGGAAATCGCCAGTCGCTTCAATCGAAATCGGTTGCTCTAAGAAAAAGTTCTGTCGAATTTCTGGGTCAAGACGGATATTTTTAAACTTCAAACCAGACTCTACACCAGTAACGTTAATGTCCTCAACCAGCCCAGGAATCTCAGACTCTTTTGGTAATTGTTGAAGTTGTTCATTAAAACTGTCTTGCATTGTTTTGAGCTGTTGCTCATAACGCTCTAAGTTTCTTAATGTAGATTCTTTTTGACGATACTCATTCAGCAAATTCTCTTCTTGTGCACGTGCTGTCGAAATTTGATCGATGACACTGCTCACAAGAACAAAATAACCCACTACGCAAATGACAAATGTAATGAACAGCCAACATGTAAACTTAACAATAATTGGCCAGCTTCCATAGTTATTTGGATCGAGTGAGTTAAACTGCTGGGTAAACTTTTTAAATGTCATCTTCGACTTAGGGGGTTGTGTTGACACATCATTCAAATCATTTTCTTGACTCATGGTTTACTCCCCCTCTTCTCTGTCTTCATCAACTGTCGTTAATGCATTAATATCTTTTGCTTTCTCGCCTAGATTTGCCGTCACTACGAACATGCCATACTTGTCTTCGTCACGTGGGACAACCGAACCAGGTGTAGTTGGATTTGACTTTGTATCATTTGCTAAGAAAGAACTCATAAACACATTACGATACCAAGGAGATGCCGACATCAGACGCATTAATTCCGCAACTGCATTTGGACTTTCAGCACGTCCTTCTAATGTAAAGCTGTCGCCATTTCTCGTAAATTTAGTTAAATATACGTTTTTAGGAATAACTCGTGGCAATTCATCAACAATGCGTACAATAACAGGACGTTGAGATTGAAGATTTTGAATCAGATGCATACGATCTACAATTTCTTTTCTTCGCTCTTGAAGACCATCTAAAGAACTTAACTTCTGATTAAGCTGATTATTATGATCTACGATGATCTGATTCGCTTGGTTTTGATCTGTGAGTCTTTGATCAAAGAAGAACCATGTTGCTGCAACGATAAATACCCCAATTAAAGCAGCAACCACTGACATAAAGACAAATGCTTTTTTCCGAGCTTCTCGAAGCTCATCTCGCCAAGGTAACAGGTTAATTTTAGACATTAATCAAAACTCCTTAACGCAGCACCACAAGCAACCATTAACGACGGCGCATCTTGTTTAATCTGTTTAATATTGACTTGAGGAGAAAAGGTCATTTGTAGGAAAGGATCAGCAACCGTCACGCGATAACCTAATGTGCTTTGCAAAAACTTTGCTAAACCCTCTAGATTTGCTGTTCCACCGGCAAGTAAGACATGGTCAATTTCATCATATGGCGATGCTGAGAAAAAAAGCTGTAATGAACGCATGGCTTGTTGTGCTAGCGAGTCCATAAATGGGTGCAATACCTCCGATTCATAATCATCAGGTAAAGTATCTTCTTTTTTGGCACGACCTGCTTCTGCATAAGACAGTCCATATCGGTCCTGAATGTCGAGCGTTAATTGACGACCACCAAAATTATGCTCACGTGTGTAAACAATTTTTCCATGATCTAGAATCGACAAAGTCATCATCGAGTGACCAATATCGAAAAGTGCAATAACTTTTGCTGCAATTGGTAGTGTATTTTCAAAAACAGTAAAGGCACGCTCAACCGTTAAGCTTTCAACATCCGCTACTTTAGGTGTAAGACCAGCGTAAATTAATGCCTCATTACGCGTATCTACATTTTCTGTTCTTGTCGCAACCAATAAAACATTCACTTTGTTTGTCTTGTTTGGTACAACAGATAACACTTCAAAATCTAAACTGACTTCGTCTAATGCAAATGGAATATATTGCTCAGCATCTAAACGAATTTGAACTTCACGTTCATCATCATTCATATCCTGATCCATTTCTATGACTTTAGAAATTACACTTGCAGTTGGCACTGCAAACGCAGCCGCATCTGAGCGAGGATTACCTTGCTCAATCGCAGCTTGAATTGCTTCCGAAACAGCTTCCGGATTAACAATATTTTTTTCTACCACGGCACCTTCTGGTAGGGGTGCAATCGCATAGCTTACAACTTCATAGCGACCGCCTTTCACAGAAAGTTCCAAAATCTTCACAGAAGTTGAACTAATATCAACTCCCACTAACCCCTTTTTCGGTTTACTATTTAACCTAAGCACAATAAATATCCCAATCAAAACAATCTATTTTTATAAGAACAAACGCGATAACTTAAAACTACTGTTCGCAAGATAACCAATATAATAACGTATATAGTACTTTTTATGCGAACATTCTAAGCTATACTTTCATTCTGCTGCCCAATTCATATATCAAAACTAATACATATTATGAAAAATTCATATTGCTCAGGTCGAATTTACCCACTTTTTTTGCTACTAGTTATCATTATTATAGCAGTTCCGGTCGGTTTTTATGGAATGTATCTCTACATTGCACCATCTCTTCCTGATATGAGTAGCATCAAAAAAGCCCCTTTACTCAAACCAATTCAAATTTATACCTCCGATAATCAACTCATTGGTGAATATGGTGGAAGGCTTTCAGTACCTATCGAATACAAGCAAATTCCTCCCCAGTTCATTCATGCATTCTTGGCTGCTGAAGATTCCTCCTTTTTCGAACATAGTGGTATTAGTTTAAAAGGCCTTGGACGCGCAGTTAGCGAGAGTATCTCAGGCTCCGACGTGCAAACTGGTGGTTCAACAATTACCATGCAGGTTGCGAAAAATTATTACCTTAGTCCCGAAAGAACATTAAAGAGAAAACTTACAGAAGTCTTCCTTGCCCGAAAACTCGAGCAAAATTTAAGCAAAGAAGAAATTTTATCACTTTATGTGAATAAAATCTTCCTCGGAAAAAATGCTTATGGTATTGCTGCTGCAGCTAAAATTTATTACAACAAAAATTTAAATCAACTTAGCTTGGCTCAAATGGCCATGATTGCAGGTCTACCTAAAGCACCATCTAAATACAATCCCGTTGCAAATCCAGAGAGAGCTCTAGAAAGAAGAAACTGGATTCTCGGTCGAATGTTACAACTTGGCTATATTAACCAGCATGAATATCAAATTGCTGTTGCAGAATCATTAAATTTAGATATGCCAGATCGAGGTATTACCACACAATTCCCATATATTGGTGAGTTAGTTCGTTCCGAAATTGTAAGCAAATTTGGTACAGCAGCTGTAGATGCCGGTTTTAAGATTTATACCACAATTAATAGCAAACGTCAGGCTTATGCAGAAGAAGCAGTTCAAAATGGTTTAGAAGAATATGATCGCCGTCACGGATGGCGTGGTGCAGAAGCACACGACAAGCCATTAAGTCAATTTTTCGCTTATGCAAATACTTACCCTGCAAAAGTGGTTGAAGTAAACCAAACCAGTTTTGTTGCTGAACAAAAAGATGGTAAGAAAGTGACTGTTTCTTGGGAAGGCATGGCATGGGCAAGACCGTACCAAAATGCAAATAGTGTTGGCCCTGCACCAACAAAAGCATCTCAAATTGTTAAAATAAATGATATTGTTCGACTGCGCCCAAACGCTAACCAAACGTTATGGTCACTTGTTCAAATTCCAAAGGTTCAAGGTCAACTTGTTGCATTAAATCCAAACAATGGGGCTGTAGAAGCAATTGTGGGCGGATACAGTTACTATCAATCAACCTTTAACAGAGCATTACAAGGCTGGAGACAACCAGGTTCTACAATCAAGCCATTTATTTATGCATTGGCACTCGAACGTGGCATGACACCAAATACGATGGTAGATGATGATCCAATTACCATTGGAAAATGGTCACCTAAAAACTCAGATGGTCGTTTTTTAGGTATGATTCCTTTACGTACCGCTTTATATCTTTCTAGAAATACAGTATCTGTACGATTGCTACAAAGCGTCGGTATTGAACGTGCTAGACAACTACTTATGGATTTTGGTTTACAAGAAAACCAAATTCCTCGAAACTATACTATTGCATTAGGGACTCCCGAAGTATTACCTATTCAAATGGCAACAGGGTATGCAACCTTTGCTAACGGTGGTTATCGAATTGAGCCTTTTTTCATTGATCATATTGATGACGCTTACGGCAAAACGATCTATCGTGCTAATCCAGATTATGCATGTATTCCCTGCATAGATGAGGAAAGTGCAAAGAAAGCAGGACAAATTTCAAGTACGCCAGATGATGAAGCATTTACAACTCACCATCAAAACAACCAAAATGTGCCAAAGCTAAAACAAGTCGATCAAAACCAAAGTGATTACCGTCAAGCACAAAGAATTTTGAAATCAAGTTCAGCTTATGACATGGCGAATATACTCCACGATGTTATTCAGATTGGTACAGGTCGTGCGGCTCTTTCAGTGGGACGAGATGACTTAGGTGGTAAAACAGGAACAACCAATGATGCAAGAGACGCATGGTTCTCAGGTTTCAATGGAAAGCTAGTAACAGTTACTTGGGTAGGCTTCGACCAACCAACAACGCTAGGTAAGAGAGAGTACGGCGGTGTCGCTGCCCTTCCTATTTGGGCAAATTTCATGAAAAATGCTTTAAATGGTACACCATATGCATGGGTCAGCTTCGATAAAAATGCTTCCGATCCCGATCTGCATATGACACCTCAACAGCGTCTTTCTCAAAGTGATGATCGAGCATCACCACCATTAGCTCATCCTATTTATCGCGCAGTTGTGCCTGCAAAACCAAAAATCAATAAAGATTTTGAAAACTTACCTGAAGATTCCGGTCTTATCCCAGAGAGTGAAAATGAAAACAACTCGACAAATAAGGTCGCAAATCCTGCACCTACGCCAGCACCATCAAGTAAAAAAGATGATTTAGAACAGCTTATTAATCAAGTTCAATAAGATTAGGGAAGCCGCTTAATTAAGCGGCTTTCTTTTTAAATAGATATAGCTGAAAACTCGCAACCACATCAAAAGAGGTGTGTAATTCTAATTGTTCACGACGCTCTTGTTTTGCTTTATACGCATAAGGTGTCATCGCAATTAAATTCTTTAAAGCCTGTTGGTTTAAGTTTAAAGGAGCATGAATACATTCTTTTTCAACAAGTTCAAAGTGATCTTCAAGTTGTTTTTCAATTTTATCAGGATCATGTAAATTCACCTCACCAAACAAGGCCTCTCTCATTGCATACAAATGTTTAGATGCTGCAACAGCCACCAAGCAATAACCTTCAGGCTTTAAAACTCTTAATATTTCATCAGTAGGAATAGGACTAAAAAGTGTTGTGCACATATCCATAGATGTATCAAGCACGGGTAAAACAGCGCCTGTACCTACTATCCATGTGACCGATCTATTTGTTTTTGCGGCGCTTTGTACTGCACTTTTAGAAATATCTACACCTACACAAATATCCGTCGATGCTTGCATCGAACTGGTGTAATACCCTTCACCACAACCAATATCAAGTAAGTATTTTACTCCATACTTTTTTATACAAGCAGTAATCGCTTGTTTTAAAGGTGCATAATAGCCTTCTGATAAAAAAGCACGTCTTGCAGTCACAGACTCAGGCGTATCTCCTGGTGTTTTACTATGTTTGTGCTGAACTATATGTAAATTTACATAGCCTTGTTTCGCCACATCAAAACTATGTTTTTGAACACATTGCCAAGTTTTTTCCTGCAAGAGAAGTGCTTCCCGACAAACAGGACACATTAAATAAGGTTTAGCAATTGCTTCCACTTGTTCAGACTCCATCATAAAAAAAGCTGGTCAATTGCCAGCTTTTTTGTTTCTTTTTAGCTTATCGTAATTTTAACGTCATTAGACCTAAAACTACTAAGAAAATCGTAATGATCCAGAAACGAACCACAACTTGAGTTTCTTTCCAACCTTTTTTCTCATAATGATGATGTAAAGGCGCCATTAAAAAAACACGTTTATTACGCATACGGAGTGAGCCAATTTGTAAGAAAACAGAAATTGCCTCCATAACAAAAACACCACCCATAATCGCAAATACAATTTCCTGTCTTACCATGACCGCAATTGTACCAAGCATAGCACCAAGTGCTAAAGCACCTACATCGCCCATAAAAATTTGTGCAGGGTGTGCGTTATACCATAAGAATGCCAGACCTGCTCCCACCATAGCAGAACAAATCACGACAAGCTCAGAGGTATATTTCACATAAGGAATATGTAAATAACTCGCAAAACGAATATCGCCAGACAAATAAGAGAAGACACCCAAACCTGCTGCTACAAGAACCACAGGCATAATTGCAAGGCCATCTAAACCATCTGTTAGGTTTACGGCGTTCGATGCACCATTAATGACTAAATAAGTAAAAGCCAAAAATGCAAGACCAAATGGAATAGCAGACAGTGGAATACTAATATTTTTAAAGAAAGGTACAAGGAGGTCTAACATGTTATGAGTAACAATCGGATTACCCTGTGAATTCGCAATCCAATACAATGCAATACCTGCACCGAGTGAACCAACTGACGTCCAAAAGAATTTTTTACGTGCAGGTAAACCAGCATTATCTTTGTAGCGAATCTTAATCCAGTCATCTGCCCAACCAACAGCGCCAAAAATGACCATTACACCCAATACAATCCATACGTATGGGTTGGACAAATCTGCCCACAATAATGTGCTAATACCAATTGACATAAGAATAAGCACACCACCCATTGTTGGTGTACCCATTTTTTGCGCATGACCTTCAGGGGCAAAACTACTTACAGCTTGGCCATATTTAAGTGCACGTAATTTTCGAATCATTATTGGGCCAAGACCCAAGCCAATTAACAATGACGTGATTACACTTAGTAAGGCACGCAATGTCAGATACCGAACAACAAGGAAGGATGTATCAAACCCTGCCAATTGTTTAAACAACCATAACAGCATTTAAAGCTTCTCCATCAAGTCAGCCATCAACGTCTCCATATGGGTAAAGCGAGAACCTTTAAACAAGAAGTTCATAGACTGAGGTTGATGTTTTTCAATCATGTGAATTAAAGCAGGCAACGCGTGTGCCTGCGTCTCAAAATTTATTATTTTATCCGATGCCGAGGCACCCGACTTAATCGCTTTTGAATACTGACCCACAGCCACAATGTAGTCGATCTCTTTTTCGGCAAGTTTTTGGCCTAAAGCAACGTGTTCACGTTCTGCTTCACTACCTAACTCACCAATATCGCCTATTACCATGACTTTTAAGCCATTTTGCTTCAACAGTACATCTGCAGCCGCAAGCATCGAACTTGGGTTTGCATTATATGTGTCATCAATAAAAGTATATTGATGATGCTGAATAAAATTTAAACGACCTTGAGCACCAACTGCATGCTCAAGGCCTTTAACAATCTGTTGAAGTGGAATATTTAATGCCATTGAGAATGCGACTGCTGCCAATGCATTGAATACATTATGCTCTCCAGCAAACGGCAAACTGACATCTGCTTTGCCTTGAGGAGTATGCAGACAAAAAATTGAACGCTGTGCTTCTAATTGAATATCTGTAGCAAAAATATCACCACCTAAACCAAAGCTAAGTGTATTTAAATGCTGAGTAGTATTTAAAATATTGATGGTGAAGTCATCTTTTGCAGGCACAATAGCAGTACCATTTTGAGATAAATGACGATATATCTCAGATTTTGCACGACATATACCTTCGCGACCACCGAACTCACCCAAGTGAGCCGTACCAATATTTAAAATACCAGCAACATCAGGACGTACTAAGTTTGATGTATAGTCAATTTCACCCTGATGATTTGCACCAAGTTCCATAACGGCATAACGATGTTCAGGCAATAGCTCTAATAACATCATGGGTACACCTAAATCATTATTTAGATTGCCACGTGTAACAAGTGTAGGTGCAACACCACTTAAAATACTGTTTAACATTTCTTTTGTGGTTGTCTTGCCACTACTACCAGTCAGTGCAATTACTTTTAAGTTCTGACAACTTTGACGACGAAATGCACCCAAATGGCCAAGTGCTATACGTGTATCGGGTACAACGAGCTGACAAAGATTTTCTATATCTATAGGTTCAGAAACAATTGCAACTGTACAACCATTTGAAATTACTTGTGAAATAAAACTATGCCCATCAAAACGCTCACCCTTCAATGCAAGAAAAATATCTCCTTTTTCGGCATGACGAGAGTCGGTGAGTATTCGCTTCAATAATTGCGTGGGTTTATTATTTTTATACCAATAGCCATGTGTTGCTTGTACTAAATCATCTGCTGACCATGGTGTAAGCTCTCCAGAGCTTGTTGTCGACGTATGCATTACTGATGATCTCCTACTGAGTATGCATTTGGCTGTATATGTTGTGCTTCTATTGCAGATCTCACTTCAACCACATCATCAAACCAATGTCTTACACCACTTACTTCTTGATAGTTTTCATGTCCTTTACCAGCTATGACCACAATATCGCCTGTCTTAGCATATTTGACAGCATACTTAATCGCTTCTCTTCGATCATCAATTTCTTGTAATGTTTCAGACAAGGTCAAACCTTGCTTCATATCTGCAAAAATTTGTGCTGGATCTTCTGTACGTGGATTGTCTGAAGTTAAGATAATACGATCTGCACCACTTATGGCGGCTTGTGTCATTAAAATCCGTTTACCGCGATCTCTATCACCACCACAACCAAATACTGCCCAAATCTCAGCATGCACATGACGTCTCAAACTTTTAAGCACTTGTGTTAAAGCATCTGGTGTATGTGCATAGTCAACCACAAAAATGCGCTCATCATCGCGAATCACCTGCATTCGCCCTGGTGCACCTTCTAGTTGCGTACAGTAATCTATTAATGCATCAAGCGACTCACCCATCTCAGATACAGCAATTAAGCTAGCAATGAGGTTTTCAATATTAAAATGACCTAACAATGGGCTATTTACAGCATAGTTCTGCTCTGCTGTATGCAAGGTAAATTTGGCACCTTCCAAGCTAAATGAGATATCAGATACATAAAAATCTGCCGTAGCAGTTTTCATTGAATATGTTAAGACTTTTGGCTGACTTGGATTCATTCGTGCAGCTTCATACATCACATGGGCATATGCATCGTCAATATTAATGACAGCCGTTTTCAAACTCTGAAACGCAAAAAGTTGAGCCTTTGCATGTGCATAACTTTCTAATGTTCCATGAAAATCTAAGTGATCTCGACTGAGATTACTATAAACAGCAACCTCAATATTCGAGCCATTTAAACGGCCTTGTACCAATCCATGTGAGCTCGCTTCTAATGCAACAAACTGCGCGCTCTGTTCAGCATAGTGGTGAAGTTCGCGTTGTAAATGTAAAGCATCTAATGTGGTATGAGAGGATGGTGTAAGATGAGGTAAGATTCCGTTTCCTGCCGTTCCCATCACTGCGCAGCGCTTATGCTGTAGGGTTAATAGCTCTGCTATCAGACGTGCAATTGTCGTTTTACCGTTGGTACCTGTTACGGCAAGAATTTGTGCAGGTTGAACTGGTTGTACTTTTTCTAAGTATTGCTTTTGCCATGCACCCATTAAATACCGAACATCTGGGCAACAAATGCTGTGTTCAATATTTAATGGCTGCTCAGAAATAATACCTAAGGCGCCCTGAGCTAAAGCAGCTTGTGCAAATTCTAGTGTTTTCTCAGGTTGAGTATAGCTATTTAATGCAATAAAAATTTGCCCTGAACGAATATATCGGCTATCTAAACAAAAACCTTCGAAAGGTTGATTTACCCAAGATTCCTGAGATTCAACGGGATAAATTTCTTGCAACGTAATAGACATAAAAACTCACTTATCGCCGAACATTCGTAGATTGTAATGGCTTATCTAAAGGAACATTAAGTAGACGTAAAGACTCTTGCATAATTCTTGAGAAAATTGGAGCCGCAACTAAACCACCATAGTAAGCACCTTGTGGATTTTCTACTACAACCACCATTGCAATGCGCGGATTACTAATCGGTGCAACACCTGCGAACAATGCACGATACTGCGTTTTAGAGTATCCCTTACGGTCTGGGTTTAATTTATGCGCTGTACCAGTTTTACCTCCAACACGATATCCAGGAATTTGTGCTTGAGGTGCAGTCCCTCCTGGTAATGTGACTTGCTCAAGCATATTCACAATTTCATCAGCAATTTTAGGTTCTAGTACTTGTTTGCCTTCGGCAGGTTGATCTAGCTTATACAAAGATAATGGTAGCTCTTTACCATGATTGGCCAACATGGCATACCCTTGTGCTAGTTGTAATACAGTGGCATTTAAGCCATAACCATATGCCATTGTGCCAATTTCAGAAACATTTAAATATTTTTGAGGCAAAATTAAACCAGCACTTTCACCTGGAAAATGAACTGCCGATTTAGAACCAAAACCAAAACGCTTAAAAGTCGTTGGTAAGGTAGTGGCTGGTAAAGACAATGCAATTTTTGCAGCACCCACATTCGAAGATTTTATAATGACACCGGCAAGTGTAAGCACACCATGGTCATGTGTATCACGAATTGTATGCCAACCTATACGCATAGAACCTGGATGTGTATCAATAATCGAATTGGTCGTATATTTTCCACTTTCGAGTGCAGCTGCAATAGTAAATGGCTTCATGGTCGAACCAGGTTCAAACATATCAATTGCGCCACGGTTACGCATCGCATCTTTATTATTTAGATCGTCTTTATCATTCGGATTATATGATGGCCAACTGGCAAGCCCTAAAATTTCACCTGTTTTTACATCAACAGCAATTGCTGTTGCAGAACGTGCGTTATTTGCAACACCTGCAGCGGTTAACTCACGGTACATCAAGTATTGGATCCGAGAGTCAATACTTAATGTAAAATCTTGACCATTTTGAACAGGTCGAATGATATCTGGATCGCGTACACGGTTACCAAATTTATCTCGAATATTGGTTTGTAAACCAGGTTGCCCTGTTAACTGTGTATTTAGCTTCATTTCCAAGCCTTCTACACCTTTACCATCATTATTGGTTAAACCAATAATTTGAGCATTTGGCTGAGGCTGTGGATAATATCTTTTATACGATTTTTCAGTGTATACCCCCTGAAAGTTACGCTGTAAAATCATATCTGCTTCAGGTGGTGGCACTTCGGTTTTTAATACCAAATAACGCGAATTTGGATGTGCCTTCATGCGTGCTTTTAGTGTTGCACGATCCATTCCAACAGCATCAGCCAACTCATCTAAATTAAAATCTTTATCTGGAAGCTTTTGTTTTGGTTTACGTTTCTTACCATCTGCAGATGGTGCTGTCATCAATTCATATAATTTTTTATTTTCAAAATAATCTTTTGGATCAAGAACAATTTTCATAATTGGGGAGCTAATCGCCAATGGAATTCCATTACGATCACTAATAACCCCACGCATAGGTTCTACGGTCTGATCACGCTGAATTAAAGCATTTGCTTTATTTTGCAAAAATTCTTTATTGATAATCTGAACATAAAATGCACGACATACCAATGCGACAAAGCAGAATAGAATAACACCCCAAATTAAATAGAAACGCCATTGATCAAATGTAGCGGTTGGTTTTTCTGTAATTGAACGTTTTAGTTTACGTGTTTGCTTCATTTGTTTTTCAGCCATAGAGCAACCTTACTTTTTTTGCTCCAAAGAAGGTAAAGAAATTACAACAGTATCTGCAGTAGGTGGGGAAAACATTCTTAACTGTGTTACTGCACGCGTTCCAATTTGGGAGGTCGATCCGAAAGTTTGTTGTTCAATCAGCAACCTACCCCATTCCGCATTTAAATCATCTTCTTCACGTAAATAGGTTGTCATTTGTCTATAGTCATGCCGATATTCAAATACTTCAAATACAACCATTGTTGCACTGGCAAAAATAAGAAGTACAAGAACAACATATGCAATGATTTTTTTATGAGTAATGCTCAGCCGAGAAGGCTGAGGTGCTATTGCTTCTTCTAAGTTCATTTTTTGCCTTTATTTACAAGCCCTTCTGCAACACGAAGCCATGCACTTCTAGATCTTGGATTACTTTTTACTTCTTCAGGACTCGCACAAATACGCGCAACTTTTTTGAGTCGTCTTGTATCTTCTTGTTGTTGTGGCATCCCCCAACCGCTATCTTCAGACAATGTCGATTCTTTTTGAATAAACTGTTTAATCATTCTATCTTCAAGCGAATGGAAGCTTATCACAGCTAGACGACCTTGTGGTTGAATCAATGCCACTGCTTGAGGTAAAAAAACTTCAATATCTTCAAGTTCTTTATTAATTGCAATTCGAATCGCTTGAAATGCACGTGTTGCAGGGTGTTTATTTTTTTCCCATTTAGGATGTGCTTTTTTTACAATTTCAGCCAATTCACCTGTTGTTGTAATATCACCTGCTTGCTTAATTGCACGTGCGATACGGCGACTATAACGCTCTTCACCATATTGATAAATCGTATTTGCTAACTTCTCTTCTTCAACCTCAAGCAACCATTCACGTGCTGTTTGACCTTTAGAATTATCCATACGCATGTCAAGTGGCCCATTGTGCATAAAGCTAAACCCTCGCTCTGCTTCGTCAAGCTGTGGAGAAGACACGCCTAAATCGGCCATAATTCCATCTACATGCTCAACACCAATTGCATTTAACTCAGCTTGTATGTCTGCAAAACTTGCATGAATAATTTTAAAGCGAGAATCTTCTTGCTCCAACTCAGCAGCAACAGCTAAAGCTTGAGGATCTTTATCAAAAGCATAAACGCAACTGTTTTGATCTAACTTAGAAAGTAGAAGCTTTGTATGACCACCTCGACCAAAAGTTGCATCTACATATACTCCTGTATCGCGGTCAGCAAGTAGCGCATCTATGGTTTCATTAAGCAGTACAGAAATATGTGACATAAAAAGCAAGCATCAAATGATTTAAAAATGTAATTGCACATTATCTATGGCTTTATCACAAGTACCAAATACCTTTTTGTAGAAAAATATTAACCCAATTGAAGGCATAATGATGTTTTTATCTATTTTTTATACAAACTTAGCCAATCTTCCAAAGAATTTTATTTTTGAAAATACAAAGTACAGTATGAACGTATAGTTTTATCGATGTATTGATTACAACTGTGGATATAATTTTTATCCCTGTATACATATTGTAAAATAAAATGACTCTCATTTTTATCAAAATACGGTATAGTAACAACTAAGATCACGATAAAGTCACAATAACGGATCTGAACATTAATTTTGCATGTATTGGGAGTATAGAAATGACGGTTTTTCGCTTGGTTTTACTAAGCCTGTGTATTGGAATAAATACAACATCTGTTTATGCCAATGCTATAGAAAAAGCGCATTCTAGCAAGCCCACTTCAAATTTGATTAGCAAGCAAAATTTTACTGAAAAATCTCATATTTCACTCATTGAGCAAACACTAAATAAACAACGTCAAGCTGTCGACCAGCTCAGTTCGAACTCAGACGACATTAAAATTTTAACCACAATACATGTACAACCCACTCAAAACTTCTTTGCAGCTCAACACGACCGCTTTTCTCGTTTTCTCCAAAGTCTTTTTTCACACGACTCCTAAGAAAAACCACAGTCAAAGTTAAATTCAGCGATTGCGACATATATTTTTCACGCTACACTTAACGCTATAATGGTTTTTATTTGAATTAAAGTAACTATGACTGTTCGTACACGTATTGCTCCATCCCCTACTGGTTTCCCACATGTCGGAACTGCATATATCGCCTTATTTAATCTATGTTTTGCAAAACAACATGGGGGCGAATTTATTCTCCGTATAGAAGATACAGACCAACAACGCTCTACGCCAGAATCAGAAAAAATGATTTTAGATTCGCTACGTTGGTTAGGTATACAATGGAGCGAAGGCCCAGACATTGGTGGTGCTCATGCTCCTTATCGCCAATCTGAGCGTATGGATATTTATAAAAAATATGCTTTAGAGCTCGTAGAAAAAGGCCATGCATTTTATTGTTTTGCTACAGCAGAAGAGCTTGATCAAATGCGTGCTGAACAACAGGCACGTGGTGAAACACCTAAATACGATGGCCGCGGCCTTCAACTTTCAAATGAAGAAGTAGCACGTCGACTTGCCGCAGGTGAGCCACATGTTATTCGTATGAAAGTTCCTGAAGAAGGCGTTTGTAAATTTAATGACCTTCTACGTGGAGAAGTAGAAATTCCTTGGGTACAAGTAGATATGCAAATTCTACTGAAAACAGATGGTTTACCGACATATCATTTAGCAAATGTCGTAGATGACCATTTAATGGAAATTACCCATGTATTACGTGGTGAAGAATGGCTTCCATCTGCTCCAAAACATCAATTACTTTACCAATACTTTGGTTGGGAAATGCCTGTGCTTTGTCACATGCCTTTATTACGTAATCCAGATAAATCTAAACTTTCAAAACGTAAGAATCCAACATCAATTAGTTACTACAAAGACATTGGTGTACTTCCTGAAGCATTATTAAATTATTTGGCACGTATGGGTTGGTCTATGCCCGATGAGCGTGAAGTTTTCACCCTAGATGAGATGAAAGCTAACTTTGACGTCAAACGTGTTTCTCTTGGTGGTCCAATCTTTGATGTCGAAAAGCTAAACTGGTTAAATGGTCAATGGATTAAATCTCTTACACCTACAGAACTGATGACACGTATCTTGCAATGGCAGAATGATCGCCAAAAATTAGAAGATATAGCTTCAGCGATTCAACCACGTATTAGTTTACTTTCAGAAGCAGTAAATTGGTCAGCATTCTACTTCAATCATATGCCAACTTTAACGCCAGAGATGTTTGAGCATAAGAAACTATCGGCAGAACAAGTGCGTCAAAGCCTACAATTTGCAATTTGGCGGTTGGAAAAAACATTCACATGGAATAATGACACTGTAAGCCAAATTCTCATGGATTTAGCAAATCAGATGGAAATTAAACTACGTGATTTTATGCCTACGTTTTTTATCGCAATTGCAGGTTCAACCAGTGCAACACCAATTATGCAAGCAATGGTCACCATTGGACCAGACTTAACATATGCTCGCTTAAGACATGCACTTGAAGTGGTAGGAAAACCAAGTAAAAAAGAACTAAAAACATGGGAAAAGCTGAATGAATCTCTAGAGTTGGCTAAAAACAACTCAACTGATTCATAATATATATATTTTACTTGACCTCTGTGAGTGTTATTCATAGTATAGCGCTCACAACACAGCTGGGGTTATAGCTCAGTTGGTAGAGCGCTACAATGGCATTGTAGAGGTCAGCAGTTCGATCCTGCTTAACTCCACCAGTCTCTTTGTTGTTTTTATATGTCCCTATCGTCTAGAGGCCTAGGACATCGCCCTTTCACGGCGGTAACCGGGGTTCGAATCCCCGTAGGGACGCCAAATTCTAAAAAAGCCTAGTATTAAAATACTAGGCTTTTTTACTAAGTAGTAGCAAGCAAATCATAATTAATCCCATTCCAAACCAACCAAGTACATTTAAAGACTCTCCAACAACTGTAATTGCGAAGATTGCTGCAACAACTGGCTCAAATAAAGTTAATGTAATCGCTTTACTGGCATCTATTGTTTTCAAACCATAACCAAATAGTACATAACCTAAAAACATAGGAATAAAGATCATATATCCTACTACATAGAGATTTATATTACTCGAGAAGATATGATCGCCTGTAATGAGTAGTACAGGTAAAAGAAAAAGAGCTGCACCTCCAAACATTGTTCCCATAGCTGCTTTGGAATGAATCTTACGCTCAATTAGTTTTTTTGCACTCCAAGAGTACAGCGCATAAGTGAACCCTGCTACCAAACCTAAGATTAAACCTATAAATTTCTGACTTTCCCGATTTTGATCTAACTCAGAGATATGGGAGCTTTCTCCTATTGATAATAACGCTACCCCAGTAACTCCCAAAATGAAACTAATAAACCATGTTAAAGATAATTGCTTTTTATCGAAAACTCTTTCAAGTATTGCAGTAAATAAAGGAGCCGTACCCATAGATACAACAGTACCAATAGTAATACCAGCCAAATGCATAGATGAATAAAATGCCAATGGATACAATACAACAGCAATTACACCAACTAAAAGTATAGATAAATTGGATTGAATATCATTAATCTGTTGAGCAATTTGCCTCCGTGCAAGTATCGCTTGTAAAATTCCCCCTCCTCCCATAGCAGCAGCCCCTACAGCTAAAGGACTTAAAGTCGGTGCAAGTGATGCAACTGTCCCAGTGGTTCCCCATAGAAAAGCCGCCAACAGAATGCTAAACAATCCATAATAATGTGAAATATTTACACTCGATTTCATTATGAGTTTTCTCTCACTAAAATATTCTCGGCTAGCTTTCTTGCACTTGAAATCTTACGGCTTGAACTTTCTAAACCTGCACGTGATATAGACCCTTCTAATAGAAAAGAAATCGTTAAAGCAAGTTCATCTATTTTTTCAGCGTTTAGTTTTAAATCTATAAGATGCTTTCTAATAATATTTTCAACTTCTTGTTTATGTATTTTTACAGCTTGTCTATGCGGACTATTGGCAGGAAATTCTGCAGCTGCATTTAATAAACCACACCCCCTAAATCCATTTTCATAATTGAACTCGGCATGGTCTTGATATGCATCAAATGTCGCCAATATTTTATCTATAGGATGTTCTACTTTTAATACACGGCACTCATATAACTGAAGCCATTCTTCATGTCTTGCCGTGATATATGCAGCCACCAAATCAGATTTCGTTTCAAAATTGTTGTACAAAGACATCTTCGCAACATTCGCTCTTTTTGTAATGCTATTAATACCCGTTGCTTCAATTCCTTCGTTATAAAAAAGGACAGATGCTGCATCTAATATTTTATCTTTTGCTTTATTCATAACCATACCATAATAAATATGTAGACCGACCTACCTAATATATAAACTTTATTGTACCTATACAATAGCTATCAAAATCAGTTCTACTCTAAAAACAAAAATACTTATCTAAAAGATGCAAAGAAGGTAATAAAAAATGGTGCCAAAATTGTTAATATAAAACCGCTAAATATCGCAATTTGTACATCTAAATCGCTACAGTTCTTTTTTACAAAAGGTAAAGTTGAATCCATAGCAGTTGCGCCACATACCCCAATGACGGCATGTGAACGGTACTGTCCAAATATATATAGTAAAATAATCGCATACAACTCTCGAATTAAATCAGTCAGAAGCGCAAAGCTTCCCAACTCATTGGTGGTTAATTTTGCGACCAAAGATCCCGATAGACTAAACCAACCAAAACCACTTCCGACCATCATTAAAGTTGAAAACTTATAATCCAATACATAGCTTGTAAAAAAAGCAGCGATAAACAGGGTCAATATCACCATAAGAGGTACATAAATATGCCCAAAGGTAAATCTCTCTATTTTTATAGAAGCTAAATCAATTCCAATCAAAACAATAACAATATAGAGCAAATAAGTTGTTAAAGGAGTATTCACCAAAACCTGTGGGAATAAGCTATATAACAAAACACCAAGAACCACCATAGAGATTGCACATATACACTCTATAATTGGAGGCCATATATCTTTTAGTTCTTTTTTGACTGAAGCATGTATTAACCCTACACGCTTTTTTTGAGTAAAAAGTAAAAAAAATGTGGTCAAACTAAGTATAGATGCATACAAAAAAGCATCTAAGGAGACTTGCCGACCAACCAAAGGATTTGCGAGGACACTTCCAAATTCATAACCCACTGAAACCAGCAATATCCAAATTACATATCCTATTTTTTTAATTAAATATTGACGTAAAGATAAAGAAATAACACGTGCACCGCTCCAGCCTAAAAACAAAGCAAAGACTAACGGCAAAAGTGAATAAATGAGAATTGTAAGCATATATTTTTGTTTGGTTTATATCTAAAACGAAATATAACACAAAGTACGATTAAGCCATTTGTTTTGAAGGGTATCTTTTTAAACAAATAAAGTGTCTTGATTTTTGTTCATTTATAAGGCTATTGCACATTTATAGCTTTTCTCTACAATAACTCGCTTCTTTTTTCAATTGATTTGTGTATTCATGCCGTCATCTCCTCCGAATGATCCATTGGATCAGGGCAATTCTGCGCCGCTCAAACGCGCTATGAGTACCCGACACTTGGTGATGCTTTCACTAGGTGGTGCCATTGGCACAGGCCTATTCTTAGGCTCGGGTGAAGTCATTGCACAAACGGGGCCTGTAGGTGCCATCATCTCTTACTTTCTAGGTGGCTTAATTGCCTACCTTGTTATGCTGTGCTTAGGTGAACTCGCTGTTCATATGCCAGTATCTGGCTCTTTTGGAGAATATTCCACAAGATATATTGGACCAGGTACAGGCTATATGATTACATGGGTATACTGGCTCACATGGACAGCCACCCTAGGAACAGAGTTCACTGCTGCTGCACTTTTAATGCAAGAATGGTTCCCACATGTATCGATGTGGATATGGACGCTTGTATTTGCTGCAATTGTTTTCACACTCAATATTAGCTCTACACGTCTCTTTGCAGAGTCAGAATTCTGGCTTGCACTGGTGAAAGTCATTACCGTAATTAGCTTTATATTACTTGGAATATTAGCCATATTTGGGATAATTCATTATAACAACCAACCGACAGCACCTCTTTTTACAAACTTGGTTTCTCACGGTTGGTTCCCTCAAGGTATTTTCCCAATATTTGCCACAATGCTGATTGTTAACTTTGCTTTTTCAGGCACAGAACTCATTGGTGTTGCAGCTGGAGAAACTGAAAATCCTGCCAAAAATATTCCAAAAGCAATTAATGCTTCAATCTGGCGTCTACTTATTTTCTTTGTAGGTACAATTATTGTAATTAGTGCGCTATTGCCTTACGAACAAGCTGGTTTAAGTAGCAATTCAGTGAGTAGTAGCCCTTTTGTGACGGTATTTAAATATATTGGTATTCCTTATGCCGAAGACATTATACGCTTCGTCATTATTACAGCATTACTCTCTGCAGCAAATTCTGGTTTATATGCAGCATCACGTATGATGTGGTCGCTTTCTGATAAACAGCAACTTCCAAAAGTGTTCTCAAAACTTACAAAATCGGGTACACCCATTATTGCAATTATTGTGACGATGTTTGGCGCGCTTCCTGGTTTACTCTCAGAGCATTTTGCACCTGAAACGATTTTTAAGAACTTACTTGGCGTTGCTGCATTTACCATGGTTATTGTTTGGACAGCAATTTGTGTCTGCCAATTTAATTTTCGCCGCCAATGGTACAAGTTGGGCCATAGCAAGGAAGAACTTAAATTTGCAGCACCATTATTTCCTATCACGCCAATTCTTGGTTTCATTTTCTGTGTGATTACCTGCATAAGTATGGCGGCAGATCCCCAAATGCTTCCAGGTTTTTATAGTTGTTTGGGCTTTATTGCACTGTGTTATATCAGTCATTTCTTTTTATATAGAAAGAAAAACTCATAATAAGAGACAAACGTCTTTTATTATAAAAGTGTAGCGAATCGCTACACTTTTTTTTTATGCATTTATACTAAAAAGTCTTAGCTATCGTGATGTACTTCAAACAGATATGAAGATTGTTTTTATTCATGGCATAAATCAACAAAACTTTGATGCAGAATCTTTCGAGCATCATTGGTCAAATGTATTTAATATTGGTCTAGAACGAAACAATCTTGATTTAACATCGAAAGATATTAATCTCGAATTTCCATTTTATGGCGACATTTTAACAGCCAGAAATATGAAAAATGCTGTTGATTTAGATACCATGAATCCTAATTGGGCCTTCTTTGAAAAACTTCCCAAACTCAAAGAAAGAAATAAAGAGAAAATTCAGAAAGCTCTAGAAATTCCACTCTTGCCTCATTATGACGAAAATCTAAAATACTCTCTTAAAAGAAAGTTTTTTCTCATGTCCCAATTGGCTAAAGATCATGTACTCAAAGAAATGGTCATTTTGCTTAACCACTTTCCAAACCTACATGAGTCATTGGTTCAAAAATTTATTTCAGAAGCATATTTGTATTGGTACGATACAACTTTTAAGAAACAAATTCATGAACGTATATTGTCGTGTTTTGAGAAAGGAGAACAACATATTGTAGTTGCCCATTCTTTAGGAACTGTCATTGCTTATAATGTCTTACACGAGCTTTCAAAAGATTATCCTATAGAAAGATTTATTACGCTTGCATCTCCACTTCCTTTTAATGTCGTCCAACGACATATTGTCTCCCCTATTCAGCGACCTAAAGCATTATATGGCGACTGGTACAATTTCTATTCCAGAGACGACTATTTAACAACCTTCCCAATGACTGCACCAAGATTTGGAATTTCACCGAAAGTCAAAAATCATCTCATTACAACCTTTGCAGATAAGCCACACGAGATTATTGGGTACTTACAACATCCAAATGTTATACGTTCCATTTTTGAACAAACAAACTACTTAAAACAAATGCCTAAAACTCAATCATTGTTTAAATCTGCTCAAAAAACTACCTAAAAACATAATTGTTGTTATTTTTTAATCAAAAGATTAGAAATACCTCATTTTTAATGAAAAAGCATTTGACAGTGAGCCAGATTAAACCTAATATACGCCCACCTTCTGATGTGTCCCTATCGTCTAGAGGCCTAGGACATCGCCCTTTCACGGCGGTAACCGGGGTTCGAATCCCCGTAGGGACGCCACTTAAATTCAGAATACTCTAGAAGTCCCTATCGTCTAGAGGCCTAGGACATCGCCCTTTCACGGCGGTAACCGGGGTTCGAATCCCCGTAGGGACGCCAAATTCTAAAAAGCCACTGAATATTCAGTGGCTTTTTTTATGTGTTTAATCGTCAAAAAACCCCAACAATTTGCTGGGGTATTACTGCTAAATGTACTAACTTAGAAATCTAATGAAGTTTGTAAGAAAACCGTTCTTGGTTGACCCTCATATTTACCATAGATACTGTCAGATGAACGGGTAAAATAGTTTGTATCGAATACATTCTTAATACCCGCAGCAACTTTTAACCCTTTTAACTGCTGGTTAAAGTCATATCCTACACGCACGGCAGTGGTCGTATAACCATGAATACGTCCAAAACGACCTTTATCATCTTCAATGACTAAATCGTCTTTATTTGTGGCAACTTGACTCGATTGTGCAAAAAGATCTGTATTAATCGTCCATTGATTAACTTTATAGCCCAACCCAAGATTTGCGACCCAACGAGAATAAAGTGGAATATCTTTACCTTTACGAACTCCAGCTGCTGCGGTTGCATGGGTATACGTTAAATTACTATAGGCAGACAGGCCTTGAAGTACATCATACATTTGACCAAAATCATAGTTTACACCCAATTCAAATCCTGCATGACGTGTAGCACCAAGACTACTCCACTCTTCAACGCCATTAATTTTAGAGCGCTTTAACTCCTGATTAAAGTCGATATAAAAAGCGGTTAACTCTGCTTGTAAGCCATGGCCTAAATAATGTGTGCCAATCTCATAGTTTTTTGCTTTTTCAGGGCGTAGGCCTTCAGTTTGAGAAACAGCTCGATCACCATCGATTTTTGCCATTTGGCTATATTGCTGTGGACCGAATGAAATACCATAGTTCGCAAATACATTCCACTGATCATTAATGGCATATTTGACTGAAAAGTTTGGCAACACCTCATTCGACTTTACTACAGGTGTAATTGAGTTTTTAACCGTATTATCTGCATTTAACCGATTAAAGTTCTCTGTCGTTTTAATTGACTCAAAACGCACTCCAGGCGTAATTGACCAACGTCCAATATCTGTTCTATTGTCCAAATAAATCGCATGTGCTGTAGTCTTACCATTGGCAGATGAATAACCATCTAACTGGGTAATTACAGGACTATTAATTGCATAAAATGCGCTACGCCCAATATATTCTTTACTGGTTTCATAAAGATAACGATATCCCACTGAGATTTCATTATTTGTATGACCAATGGCATAAGCATGTGAAAAGCGTGGTTCTATGGCAGAGACTCTATAAGTACGTGGCGCATTTCTAAGTTGCATTTCTAGCTTTTTAGTTTTTGAATTTTGCGCCTGATTTTCCATAACTGCATTACGATACGTATCAGTATGGTACGCTAAAACCTCAAATGTATTTACATCATCCTGATGCGTATATTTTAAAGAACCATCTGTACGATGCCCCTCAAAGAAATCATTTTTCATAACAGATTGATCAGGGTTAACAGCATATTGTTGTGGCGTTAGTCCACCAGGCATACCGGCCTTTGCATCATATCGATGTAAACTAAACTCAAGTTTGTCTGTATCTGTAAAACGATAAGCTGTTTTTAAAATAACATCATTAATATTGTTATGATCATTGTCATCTCTATAGCCATCTCCTTGTGTTCCAGAGTACATCAAGGCCACACCTAAGCCATTTTCGAATGTAGTCCCTAAAAATGCATTCGGGCTTAACTTCACATTACCATTTTTAGCAAACTCAGTTATTAGGCCAACACTACCTTTAAACTCACTTGGAATCTCACGTGTATTAAAGTTAATAATACCGCCTACATTTTGTGGTCCAAAACGTACTGAACCTGCACCGCGTATTACATCAATTGACGAAATATTTCCTAGGCTTGTTGGTGCAAGAGAGAGTTGAGGTTGACCATAAGGTGCAAATGCCAATGGCACACCATCCATAAGTACAGTAGAGCGTGGTGAGAATCTCGATGTTAAACCACGTACACCAAAGCTAAGAGACAGATCGCTTCCTGCTGTACCTGCATTATCTTGTACTTGAATACCTGGAACTTGCTTTAATGCATCCTTTAGCGTTGTAGAAGCCGTTTCATCCAATTGTTTACGATCAATAATCGTTCTTGCACCAGGATGTTCGAAGACTTTTTTTGCAGTCACATCTTCCAACCAGTTTCCTTGCGCACGTAATTGAATCGTATTTAAAACGGGGGGTGTTGCTCCATCTTCTTGTGCGTGTATCGATGCAGATATGCCTAATAAAATACATAATGTTGCAAATGCTGTTTTTGAATAGCGAAACTGACGTTGATAAAAAAAGAGCTTTTGATGCATTCTGGGTCTCTTAAAGTATAATATATGTAAAAATATGTGATAAAATAATATGACTCAAAAATAAAAACAATAATTATTCTTATTTATACTTATCGATATTTCTTGTGAAATTGGAGATAAAAAAAGGGATTCTGACTTAAAGTTTTTTATTTCTATATAATTTCGCTAAAATGAAGATAAAATTATTTTGGAGCTTTCATGCAATATCGTTGCCCTAAATGCCAAAGTCAAAAAGTCATTCCTGTTGCACAAGCAGGCAATGCAACACGACCAGATGTCCCAAAAAGTCTTATGGTTTTAGTTTTTTCTATCTTTTTACTGCTATTACTCATCATTTCAAACATTGTGATGTGGATTTTTAGTAAAGGTGCAGGAACAAATCTACAAATTGCAACAGCAATTGTATTCGTCATTACTGCTATTTCCGGTGTACTATTTTGGAAAGACTTACCTAATTTTAAGCTTTCTATGCAAGCATTTATGCAGTCACAGAAAGCTTGGAAATGCCGCGAATGCAACAACCAGTGGCAAATCTAACATGTAATTTTAATGTTTAGAAAAATCATGAGTATGAGTATGCTCATGATTGAGTGAAATATCAGTTTCGATCTGCAGGGTTACCTCTGTAATTCCGTAGCGATAAGAGAGCATGTCAACAGCCTGACGATATAATCTTGTTTGATTCACCAAAGGTGCAAATACATGTACTGTTAAATGTACATTTTTTGAAGTAATTGCCCACACTCTTAACTGGTGTATGCCATGCACACCAGGCAACTCGAGTAAATCTTGTCGTAGAGCTTCTATATCAATTTCTTCTGGAACACCTTCAAGCAGAATGTTCAAACTTTGCCTCAATAATATCCATGCCCGAGGTAAAACCCATAGGCCAATAAGAATAGCAACAGCAGAATCTATCCATTTCCAGTCTGTATAATAAATGACAATTGCACCAGCAATAACCCCCATCGATCCAATTGCATCACTTAAAACCTCTAGGTAAGCACCTTTAATATTTAAACGATTATTCGCATCTGAAGCAAGAATTCGCATAGAAATTAAGTTTATGATTAAACCAATACTAGCAATGACCAACATGCCTAAACTATGTATTTCAGCTGGCTGCGTAAAGCGCTTATATGCCTCATATACAATATATAAGGCAATCATAAATAACATTAAAGCATTCAACAAAGCAGCTAATATTTCAAACCTTTGATAACCAAACGTACGTTTGTCATCTGCTGGTAATTGGCCAATATGCACAGCAATTAAAGCGATTGCTAACGCAATTACATCCGTAAACATATGTGCAGCATCAGAGAGTAACGCCAAACTCTCTGTCACAAATCCTGCAACTATTTCAACAACTAAAAATATAGAGGTTAAAACCAAAGCTATCGCTAATTTTTTAGCACTCCCCTCTGTTACCTCTACATGACGATGGTCATGCCCACTCACGTTTTACTCCTTATTTTATATAGTTATAGAATAAATCTTGCAACTTAGATACTTTTAAATAATAATGATTATCATTTATTGTCAGTATTCTTTTATGAAACCTGTTCTATTTATTTCACTTCTATTTTCAACTATGTCATATGCGCATGAACCATTCTTAACAGCACCTATAAGTACAACAGATAATCATCGCATTCTTATTACAGCAGGCTACAGTGAAGAGGCTCTAAATAGTGAAATTGCTTTGAAAGATGCAACTTTTACCATCACTGATCCTCATCAAAACGTTCAAACAGTTCAATCGAATAGCACATTAAAGTCGGCAAGCACATTCGATTTAGAACTCCCGACTGAAGGAACATATAAAATTCAATCAGTGCTTTCTCATCAATTACAATATATATATTTTAATGATGAATGGCGCACTTTTTTTAATATTACAGCAAATAAAGTCACAGATATGAAAGATCGTACATTTGTTATTCCAAGTGACTTTACGACTGCACCCAAATTGATAGAAGTTACACGAGAATGGACGATAAAAAGCTACGTTTCTAAACAGCACAGTTCTCCTTTAAAAGAAGAGTCAGATTCAAGTATTCATGTTGATTTTAGTACTCATCCAACAGATATAAAGGCAAACGAGCCTATTGTTTTAAAAACAACATATCAAGGTTTACCACTGACAGATGCAGAAATTACAATACGATCTTTGGGGCAAAATGACGAACAAGCAAAACATTTTACATCTGACAAATCAGGGAAATTAGCATTTAAGTTTCCCCATACTGGTCAATATCTAATTTCAGTCAGTCAAAAGTTTAACCCTAAAGTTAAACCGACTCTGCAACGTTATACATTGATTAGTTTAAGTATTCGCTAAACAAAAAAAAGCCAGCTCACATAGGAGCTGGCTTTTTTATTGGCTTAGTAATTAGCCACCAATTTTTCTATATTTTTGACGCTTTGGTCGAGCCTCATCGCCCAATTTTTTCTTACGGAATGCTTCATATTCTGTATAGTTACCATCAAAGAATTCAGGACCTTCATCTTCAAAAGCAAGAATATGCGTTGCAATACGGTCTAAGAACCAACGGTCATGCGATACAACCATAACGGTACCAGGGAAAACTAAAATAGCATCTTCTAGGGCACGTAACGTTTCAACATCAAGGTCATTTGATGGTTCATCGAGTAAGATAACGTTTGCACCTTGCTGAAGAATTTTTGCAAGTTGTAAACGGTTACGCTCACCACCTGAAAGTTCACCAACACGTTTTTGTTGGTCTGAACCCTTAAAGTTAAAGCGACCAATATAAGCACGAGAAGCAATTTCGTAATCGCCTACACGTAAAATATCCAAGCCACCTGAAACTTCTTCCCAAACCGTTTTGTTATCATCTAACGTATCACGAATCTGACCTACATAAGCTACTTTTACAGAATCACCAACAGTAACCGTTCCTGAAGTTGGTTCTTGCTCACCTGTCATCATACGGAATAGCGTTGTTTTACCTGCACCATTTGGCCCAACAATACCTACAATAGAAGCTGGCGGTACAGAGAAGCTAAGATTTTCGTAAAGTAAACGATCGCCGAATGACTTACTAATGTTGTCAACTTCAACAACCTTGTTCCCTAAACGAGGGCCAGGTGGAATATAAATTTCTGAAGTTTCGTTACGCTCTTGGAATTCTTTAGAGTTTAACTCTTCAAAACGTTCCATACGTGCTTTATTTTTCTTTTGCTGACCCTTAGCATTTGAACGAACCCATTCAAGTTCTTTTTTCAATGCCTTTGCAAAAGACTCTTCTTGTTTGTTCTCTTGCTCTAAACGAGCATTCTTTTGCTCTAACCACGTTGTGTAGTTCCCTTGGTAAGGAATACCATGCCCACGGTCAAGTTCTAAAATCCATTCAGCAACATTATCTAAGAAATAACGGTCATGGGTAATCGCAACAATTGTGCCCGCGAAGTCTTTTAAGAAACGTTCAAGCCAAGATACAGACTCTGCATCTAAATGGTTTGTCGGTTCATCAAGTAACAACATGTCAGGTTTAGACAAAAGCAGACGACACAGTGCAACACGGCGGCGCTCACCACCAGAAAGTTTGTTTACGTCTGCATCCCATGCAGGTAAACGTAACGCATCTGCGGCTTGTTCCATTTGGTTGTTTAAATTATGTGCATCCCATGCATGAATAATTGCTTCAAGTTTTTCTTGCTCTTTCGCAAGTGCATCAAAATCGGCATCTTCAGCTGCATATTCAGCAAATACTTCGTCTAAACGCGCTAAAGCATCTAGAGGTTCACGTAGACCATCTTCAACGTTACCACGTACATCTTTGTTTGGATCTAAAGGTGGCTCTTGTTCAAGATAGCCAATTTTAATACCAGGTTGTGCACGTGCTTCACCAGAAAAATCTTTATCTACACCCGCCATAATGCGAAGTAGCGTAGACTTACCCGCACCATTTAAACCAAGTACACCAATTTTTGCACCAGGGAAAAATGATAAAGAGATATCTTTAAGGATTTCGCGCTTCGGCGGAACCATTTTAGATACTCGGTTCATTGTATAGATATATTGGGCCACGCGGACTCCTCAATTGAAAATAATGTACAGCTAAAAATATTTGAAACTATTATACCTAAAAGTACTCAGAAAATAAGGTGATTGCCTTTTTATTGTCATTGGTTCTATCACTTCATACCAACAACATTATTATTCAATATCATTGTGACAAAAGATTGTACTGTTTTCAAATCTGTTTAAAATATTCTCAACCTGAAAAATACGCATCTATTTTTCATATTTTGTCATTATCTCCTGTTGGGTTTTACGATATGCTTTCGTGATATCGCTGATACTTCTTATCATAGAAATCAGATGAAGATATTGTCTGCTCACCAACCATATGCGCCTAGGTACCATTTCGTGAAAAAAAAATTAGAGAATCTTTTTCAACAACGCGTTCAAGGAAAAGTTGCACTGATTACTGGGGCCTCAAGTGGTATTGGGCGTACAATTGCTCAACGCCTTGCTTCTGCAGGTGCACACGTTTTATTAGTAGCACGCACAGAAGAAAATTTACGTGAGGTACAAATAGAAATTGAACGTCTTGGCGGTCAAGCATCTATTTTCCCATGCGATTTAAATGACATGGATGCAATTGACCGATGCTCTCAGGAAATTTTAGCAAATATTGAACATATTGATATTTTAATTAACAATGCAGGACGTTCAATTCGTCGTGCCGTTGAAGAGTCCCTCGATCGTTTTCACGATTTTGAAAGAACCATGCAACTTAATTATTTTGGTGCTGTCCGTTTAGTACTGAACATCTTACCTCATATGATTAAGCGTCGTGATGGACATATTATTAATATTAGTTCGATTGGTGTTTTAGCAAATGCTACACGCTTTTCTGCCTATGTTGCATCTAAAGCTGCACTTGATGCATTTAGTCGCTGTCTTTCAGCCGAAGTACATGCACACAAAATTGCAATTACATCTGTATATATGCCATTAGTACGCACACCCATGATTGCACCCACAAAAATTTATAACTACGTTCCAACACTCTCTACAGAACAAGCTGCAGATCTTATTGCATATGCTATTGTTAAACGCCCTAAAAGTGTAGCGACAAATTTGGGCCGTTTAGCATCGCTTACTTACTCAATCGTTCCGGATTTAAATAATAAGCTGATGTCTATTGGCTTTAACTTATTTCCAAGCTCTACAGCGTCCGTAGGTAAAAAAGAAAAATTAAACCTTATTCAACGCGCTTATGCCAAACTATTTCCGGGTGAGCATTGGTAATAAAAAAGCCTCCTAATAAGGAGGCTTTTTTATGTCAGTCAATTATTTTGACCCTTTAATTCCTGCTTGTAATAACAACGCACCTAAACCACCAATTTTTTGCTCTTGTGGTTTATCTTGCTTCGCACGTTTTGGTTGATCTTTACGTGGTTGTGCTGGGCGTTTGTGTTGTGGCTTACGTTGCTCATCTTGTCCCTTGTGCTCGCGACGTGGCGGGCGCTGTGCTTTTACAGGAGCCTGAGCGCCTTCTGGACGCATGCTTAAATTCACACGCTTACGCTCTGCATCTACCTGAATAACACGTACTTGTACAATTTGGCCTGGTTTTACAATCTTTTGTGGGTCAGCAACAAACTCATTTGCCAACTCAGAAATATGTACTAAACCATCTTGATGAACACCAACATCGACAAAAGCACCAAAGTTAGTCACATTTGTAACGACGCCCTCTAACTCCATACCTTCGTGTAAATGCGCAACTTCTGTTACATCTTCACGGAATTTAGCTGTACGGAATTCAGGACGAGGATCACGACCAGGTTTTTCAAGTTCGCTTAAAACATCTTTCACTGTTGGTAAACCAAATTTTTCACTTACAAACTGATCCGCATCAATTTGGCGAAGAATTTCAGTATTACCAATAATATCTTTTACAGTCGTCGACTTTGCAGCCACGATATCTTCAACTAGACCATAACTTTCAGGGTGTACAGCAGAAGCATCTAATGGTTGTTCGCCATGGTGAATACGTAAGAAACCAGCAGCTTGCTCAAAAGTACGCTCACCTAAACGAGGAACTTTCTTCAAAACTTGGCGATCATTAAAAGGACCATGTTCTTTACGATATTCAACGATTTGTTGTGCAATTGCTTTATTCAAGCCCGCAATGTAACCCAATACAGCTGGTGATGCTGTATTTACATCCACACCAACAGCATTCACACAGTCTTCTACAACTGCATCAAGTGCTTTTGCAAGACCTGCTTGGTTTACATCGTGTTGATACTGTCCTACACCAATTGACTTAGGATCAATTTTCACAAGCTCCGCTAAAGGATCTTGTAAACGGCGTGCGATAGATACTGCACCACGAATTGAAACATCAAGCTCAGGTAACTCTTGTGAAGCAAGCTCACTTGCAGAGTAAACCGATGCACCTGCTTCACTGACTGTTACACGTGTCAGTTTAAGGTCGCTATTTTCTGCCATCATTTCAGCAATAATCGTTTCCGTCTCACGACTTGCCGTACCATTACCAATTGCAACTAAATCGACAGCATATTCACGGCATAAACGTGCAAGCTCCTCTTTTGCACCAGCTTTATCTTCTTTTGGAGCAAAAGGATAAACTGTACTATGTGCAACAACGTCACCCGATGCATTCACAACTGCAAGTTTTACACCTGTACGAACACCTGGATCTACACCCAGTGTACAGCGACCGCCAGCAGGTGCTGAAAGTAACAAGTGACGTAGATTTTCTGCAAATACTTGCATTGCTTCCGCTTCTGCAGCCAAGCGTTTTTCAGTCAGCAATGAATGTTCGATTTGTGGTCTAATTTTACCTAACCAAAAAAGTTTTGCCGTCTGTTTTAAGAAATTTTGACGTGCTTGAGGTTGAATATTGTCTAAGGCATATTCTTGCTCAATACGTAATAATGGTGCTTCATCTTCACCATCTACTTTTAAACCCAATACGTTTTCTTGACGACCGCGTAACATCGCAAGTAAACGATGAGAAGGTACTTTGTTTAAATTTTCTGAAAACTCAAAGTAATCTTTAAACTTCTTGCCTACTTCACGCTTTTCATCTGAAGCAACTGCACTATTTAAAACAGCCGTTTTAGAAAAAATCGCTTTTAAGTCGACAGATAGTGCAATATTTTGCGCCCACGTATCAATAATAATATGCTGTACAGCATCTAACTGGCTTTCTGTGTCTGCATAATCTTCATGAGCAAAACCATCAAGTGCAAGTGTTGGCTCTATCTCTTCTTGCAAAATACGCTCTGCAATAGGCCCTAAACCTGCTTCTTTTGCCTTGAAAGACTTGCTTGTGCGCTTTGGACGATATGGCGCATAAATTTCTTCTAATGCATTTTTTGTTGTTGCAGTATTTACACGTGTAAGTAAATCATCACTCAATTTATTTTGTTCAGTTAAAGACTGAATGACTTTTTCACGACGCTCGTTTAAATCACGTAAATAGCTCAAACGTGTGTCCAGCTGACGAAGCTGCGTGTCATCCAAGCCTTGGGTTACCTCTTTACGGTAACGTGCAATAAATGGAACACTTGCCCCTTCATCAATTAAACGAATTGCGGCTTCTACTTGGTTCGGACGTGCGGCAAGCTCACTTGCCAACTGCTGAACGAGGTCAGTCATCGTATGGAATCCTACTTAAGGAACATAAACTAAAAGCAGAGATTATAAAGACCATGCTCGTAAAATCTACAGGTAGAAGTAGGATTTTTTAAATTTATCGCAATAAATATGCACTTATTTTGTTTTTAAATGTATTTCTAGGTATCTTTACCTTGAATATCGCTACTTTAACAACCACCTAAAGACATATAATGAAAAGTTATACAATCCGTCATGTCACTGTAGATATTTGTAAAATTAGGCAAATTAATACATAGCCATACACAGGTTGAAAGCATTATACTCAAACTATCTAATATTAAATAATTGATTAAAAAGGGAGCACTTTATGAGTTTAGTGGTACCTGCTGAAAACACGGAAAATGTTGTAGATACAGACCGTGTTGAACGTATTTTGGTAGTCGACGATGATGTACGCTTACGTACACTTTTACAGCGTTTTTTAGAAGATAAAGGCTTTGTCGTCAAAACAGCACACGATGCCACTCAAATGGATCGTTTACTTCAACGCGAATTATTTTCTCTTATTGTTTTAGACTTTATGCTTCCAATGGAAGATGGGTTAAGTATCTGTCGTCGATTACGTCAATCTAACATCGACACTCCTATTATTATGCTTACAGCTAGAGGAAGTGATTCTGACCGTATCGCAGGTTTAGATGCTGGTGCAGATGATTACTTACCCAAACCATTCAATCCAAATGAGCTACTGGCTCGTATTCGTGCAATTTTACGTCGCCAAGTCCGTGAAGTGCCAGGTGCACCAAGTCAGCAAATGGAAGTTGTCAGTTTCGGCCCTTGGTCATTAGATCTGTCAACACGTGCGCTTACACGTGAGGGTCAAGTAGTTACACTAACTACAGGTGAGTTTGCTGTACTCAAAGCATTGGTACAACACCCTCGTGAACCACTTACTCGTGACAAGCTGATGAACCTTGCGCGTGGCCGTGAATGGGGTGCAATGGAACGCTCTATCGACGTTCAAGTATCACGTTTACGCAGATTGGTTGAAGACAACCCAGCACGTGCACGTTATATTCAAACAGTGTGGGGCGTTGGTTATGTTTTTGTCCCAGATGGTGCAGAATAACAGCCACTGCTTTATATATGCTTATGCTAGGAAACTTAAGTGACACTTGATCCAATTAACCCTAAAGAACTCATTGATTCATCTGGTTACTACGCGCAAAAGCGTACCAAAATGGAAAAGTTTCTAGATAAAATTAAGCCACGTTCTGCGGCAATGCGAACAACTGTTTTGGTTGCCTCCGTGGTGTTCTTTAGCTTATTTATGTCACTTTGGTTTTTCTGGCGTACATTATATTTGCCTGAAATACAGCAACATGCACGCTATTTAGCCATAGAACTCGATATTATTCACAACCCCAACTTCACGATCTCTCATCATGGAAAGGATATCGATGTTGATACATGGTTATATCGTCGTTTGGGCGTGGAATACATTACGGATCCTAAGCAATATCCGAATGTACAAGAAAAATTAATTGCAGATTTTATTACAAGTCGAATAGAAAAACGCCTTGCTCAAGAGTTACAAGTGAATAGAGAGCAAGTGACTGTTTATTTTAAATTTAAGCCTTCACCAACAATTTGGGTACAAACACCAGATATGCATGGTCATTGGCTCAAAGAACCATTAACCACTTATGCAAACTATAAGCCAGAACTCATATTTGGTTGGCTCTTTGGTATTCCTATTCTGGCATTTATCATTATTCTCACATTAGTACGTCAGTTAAATCGTCCCCTCAAACGATTACAAAATGCGGCCAATGCCTATAGCCAAACAGGTACAGCACCTTATCTGACAACCAATCACGGCCCACTAGAAATTAGAGAAGTAAATCAGGCATTTAATCATATGGTCTACAATTTAGAGCAAATTGAAAAAGATCGTAAAATTATGCTTGCAGGTATTTCTCATGACCTAAGAACCCCTTTAACACGCATTCGACTAACAGCTGAAATGTTGCCTGATGCCTTCTTAAAAGAAGGATTAATCTATGATGTCGATGATATGGATGCGATTTTGAACCAATTTATTTCTTATATGCGCGATGGTTCGGATGAGATACTTTCAGATACAGACATTAACTGCCTTTTACAAGAATTAATTGTTCAGTTTAGTCCTTTAGATATTCGATTTACCCCAGAAGATATACCCGTCATTCAAGCACGGAGCTTATCTCTTAAACGACTCATTGGTAACTTAATTAATAATGCAAAACGCTATGGTGCAGAGCCTATTGAAGTTTCTGCACGAGTCAATCATAAGCAAATTGAAATTAGTGTTGCCGACCATGGTGAAGGCGTACCCAATGATCAAATAGAAGCACTCATGCAACCATTTGTTCGTGGAAATACAGCACGTACTATCCAAGGCAGTGGATTGGGGCTTGCCATCGTAAAACGTATTGTAGATATTCACCAAGGAGAGTTAACCTTAAAAAATCGCGATGAGGGTGGGTTTGAAGCAATAATCTCTCTTCCCATTCAAACAAAAAATGTAAAAACATAAATTGTCAGATTAAGAACGCTTTCAAAAGTTGCTATTTAAAATACATATATTTATTTTGGATTATTATACCTTAGACTAAGGTAGTTACATCGGTGAGTACAACAGCGTAAAATCGCTGATACAGGGAAAAAAATAATGTTTGAAGGGTTCAACATGTCATCTAATCGTATTCGTTTTGCGCCACTACAAGAGCGCGTTATTTCAGCAGAAGCAGCAGCAGACTTTATTCAAGATGGAATGATTATTGGAATGAGTGGTTTCACACGAGCAGGTGAAGCAAAAGCCATTCCTTTAGCATTGACCGAAAAACATAATGATAAAGCACCTCAAATTACACTTATTACAGGTGCAAGTTTAGGGAACGACCTCGATAAGAAACTCACCGAAAAAGGTATTCTTGCCCGTCGTATGCCATTTCAGGTCGATACGACACTTAGAAAAGCGATCAATAAGGGACAAGTCATGTTTATCGATCAGCATCTTTCTGAAACTGTCGAACAAATGCGCGGCTTCACATTAAAAAGACCTGATATCGCGATCATAGAAGCCATTGCTATTTCAGAAGATGGTTTGATTATTCCTACAACATCCGTTGGTAACTCCGCGAGCTTTATTGAGTTTGCAGATAAAATTCTTATTGAAATTAATACTTCAGTCAGCCCAACCTTAGAGGGTTCACATGATATTTATACTCCTTCAGCACGACCAAGTCGTGCCCCTATTCCACTGACACAGGTAGACGATAGAATTGGTACAAAAGGGATTCCTTTTGACCCAAATAAAGTGCTTGGTATTGTATTTAATGACTTGCCTGATTCGCCTTCGACAGTAACAGATCCTGATACTGAAACCCAAGCAATTGCAGATCACCTCATTCAGTTTTTTGAAAATGAAGTAAAAACTGGATATTTGCCTAAACATCTTGCACCTTTACAAGCAGGTATTGGCTCAATTGCAAATGCAGTATTAACTGGATTTAAAGATGCACCTTTTGAAGATTTGATTATGTATTCAGAAGTATTGCAAGACAGTACTTTTGAGTTAATTGATGCAGGAAAAATGAAGTTTGCATCTGGGTGTTCGATTACGCTTTCTAAGAAATGTGGTGACCGTGTCTTTAATAATCTAGAAAAATACAAAGATAAATTTGTACTTCGCCCACAAGAAATCTCTAACCATCCAGAGATTGTACGTAGACTCGGTATTATTAGTATCAATACTGCTTTAGAGTTCGATATTTACGGTAATGTAAACTCTACACATGTAGGTGGTACTAAAATGATGAATGGCATTGGAGGATCAGGCGACTTTGCTAGAAATGCACATTTGGCTATTTTTGTTACGAAATCTATTGCAAAAGGTGGAGCGATTTCTTCGGTAGTTCCAATGGTAAGTCATGTAGATCATACAGAGCACGACACAGATATTCTTGTTACAGAACAAGGCTTAGCAGATTTAAGAGGCCTCGCTCCTAGAGAGCGCGCAAAAGTCATTATTGAAAACTGTGTTCATCCTGACTACAAAGAAATCCTCGAAGATTATTTTAACCGCGCATGCGAAAAAGGTGGCCACACACCACATCTTTTAAAAGAAGCAATTGAGTGGCATACCAATTTCGAAGACTATGGTTCAATGAAACCCAACAAAAACTAAACGATAAGGTAAGTCGCCATGATTTTTTCTTACATGGCGATCTTTCATACTAAATATTACTGATGTGGTTACTATGTTTATTATTAGAACAATTGAAAATAAAGATATAGATACAGTCGTTGAATTATGGGAAATCTGTAATATTACGCGTCCATGGAATCATCCTGAAACGGATATTTTTAGAAAAATGAATCAAAAAGATGATCTATTTTTAGTTGCAGAAAAAGATAACAATGTTATTGCTTCCATTATGGGAGGATATGATGGACATCGAGGTTGGATTCACTATCTTGCAGTACATCCTGACCATCAGCGCCTAGGTATAGCCACAGCACTTATACAGAATATTGAAAAAAGACTTATTGCTATTGGCTGTCCTAAAATTCAACTCATGGTTCGACCAGAAAATACATCGGTTATTCATTTTTATGAAACATTAGATTTCGAAGAAATTGAAAGCGTCTGCCTAGGCAAACGCTTAATTCAGGACTAACCGAATAATTTATTAGCAGTTTCAATAATAAGTTGAATATTTAACCCCACTAATAGTGTAGTAGAAATAACACCTACAGCAATCGTTAGTTTCGAATTAACAAATTCTCCCATCCACTTCTTATTCGATGTAATCCAAATTAATGGGATCATTGAGACAGGCAGAGCAATACTTAGAAATACTTGTGAGTAAATAAGTAAGCCTTCGATCACATCTTCACGATCTCCCCAAAAATAAATTGCTAGAAAAATAGGTAATGTTGCTAAAGCACGTGTAATAAACCGACGTAACCATGCAGGTACTTTCAAGTTAACAAAGCCCTCCATGACAATTTGTCCAGTTAAAGTGCCTGTAATCGTTGAGTTTTGTCCTGAAGCCAATAATGCAACTGCAAATAATGTAGCAAGCAACCCACTGGCTATACTTCCAACAATCGCAGGATTTTCTAACGCATGATATAACTGTGAAAACCGCCCTAACTGTTCAGGGTCATGACCAAAAAATAACGCAGCGCCTAGAATTAGTAGTAAGCAATTAATCACAAAAGAAAATGTTAACTGCAAATTTGAATCGAAAATTGAAAACTTAATTGCATCTTTAATCCCTTCTTTAGTTTTACGATCATATTGACGCGATTGTACTAAAGATGAATGAAGGTAAAGATTATGAGGCATAACAGTTGCCCCCACGATTCCTAAAGCAATAAGCAGTGCAGAATCTTGACCAGACAAAGAAGCAGTAAATATTTCTTTTTGTGGAATAAATCCACGTACAATGTCACCCAAATGAGGTGAAGCGAGCATGACCTCATAGGCAAAAATGAGAAATATTGTCAAAATAAGTGTAAATACAAAAGCTTCAATCTTGCGTAAACCAAAGGATAAACACAACAGTAATAAGAAGACATCAAATAAAGTTAACAATACCCCTAGCATTAATGGCATGCCAAATAATAAATTAAGGGCAATTGCTGTTCCAATCACTTCTGCAACATCGGTTGCCATAATAGCAAGCTCAGCAATAACCCATAAAATAAAAGCCCCTTTCTTTCCTGTCAGTGTTCGAGTTGCTTGTGCTAGATCCATTCCTGTAACAATACCAAGTTTACTGCACATGGCTTGCAATAGCATTGCAATCAAGCTTGAAAGCAAAATTACCGACAATAAAAGATATCCATACAGTGCCCCACCCTGAATAGAAGTAATCCAGTTACCAGGATCCATATATCCCACTGCAACAAGCGCACCTGGCCCTGAGAATGCAAACAGTTTTCGAAAAAAAGAAGCATTGGAGCTGGGTATAGGTACTGTATTATTGACTTCTTGAAGACTTTTCGTCATTTTCTCTCGCATTTTCATCAATACCTTATATCATTATTAATATATTTGAAAATGATTATCATTTAAATAATTTTATTGTGTTTCTCTATCTAGATTTTAATTTTTTTACGATCCTAACCATCTACTATAACAATAAGCATAAAAAAAGCCCCAGTAAAATACTAGGGCTTTTTTGAATATGGTGGCGTGAGGCAGGATCGAACTGCCGACACACGGATTTTCAATCCGTTGCTCTACCTACTGAGCTATCGCGCCAATGGGTGTATTAAGCCTGAAACAGGTACAAAAGTCAATAAAAAATATTCATAATTCAATCAACTGAACATTCTTTATTCAAAAAAAATCCCTGATGGGACCAGGGATTGAAAACACAAATTTTGGTGGCGTGAGGCAGGATCGAACTGCCGACACACGGATTTTCAATCCGTTGCTCTACCTACTGAGCTATCGCGCCGATGTGGTGCGTATTAAACAGCTTCATGACATTTGCGTCAAGTACTTATTAAAATATTTATTACAAATGATTATTTTTAAACCCAATTGAGTTATATATGAATATCATTTAGACAGCAAATCGAGGATTCGTTTAATTGCTGCACAGCCAGGAGTAAATAAAGTATGTAGATTATGCTTTTTTTCCATAAAACATACTTCTGAAATTAGCCTTTGAGCAACCCCTCTTCCCCTATTGGCAGGATGTACAACAATATATTTTAAAATACGCTTAGAATTCGCTTCAGCTCTAAAGCACCAAATTGCCGCAATAATTTTGGTATTAAATTCTGCTGTATACAATAATGTTTGCTCGCCTATCGTTTTTTTTAATTCGTGAACAGCTTCTATACCATTAGAAAACTCAGGACTCGTCATATAAAGCTGTTCTAATTGCCTTTCTATTTCTTTATTTTCTAAAGAAGAATAAGGATGAATGGTGATAGGCATTGATTAACCCTCCTGAGCCATCTAATATTGCTATAGTAAATACAGCCATTGTTATTAAAACCAGCCATTTATTAAGGAATGTGTCCATGACGACTCAACGTATCAGTGAAGTAGTGAGAAACACCAACGAAACTAAAATTCGTGTTCGTGTAAACCTCGATGGTACAGGTCAGGGCACTTTAAATACTGGTGTTCCTTTTTTAGATCATATGATCGATCAAATCAAGCGACATGGTCTATTTGATATAGATATACACTGTGATGGCGATCTTGAAATTGATGACCACCATACAGTAGAGGATTGTGGCATTACACTTGGCCAAGCTTTTGCACAAGCACTTGGTGACAAAAAAGGTATCCGTCGCTATGGTCACTTCTATGCACCACTTGATGAGTCTCTTTCTCGTGTTGTCGTAGATATTTCAGGGCGTCCGGGATTATTTATGGACATTCCTTTTACACGCGCACGTATTGGAACATTTGATGTTGATTTGTTCTCAGAATTCTTCCAAGGATTTGTAAACCATGCATTAATGACGCTGCATATTGACAATCTAAAAGGAAAAAATAGTCATCATCAAATCGAAAGTACATTCAAAGCATTTGCACGTGCTTTACGTATGGCATGTGAACAAGACCCACGTGCGGCAGGTACAATCGCATCAACAAAAGGAAGTTTATAAATGACACGTATAGCACTTTTGGACTATGGCATGGGTAATCTACACTCTGCTGCAAAAGCTTTAGAGCATGTGGGTGCAAGTGTAGATGTAACCAATGATCCAAAACTCATTGCACAAGCCGACAAAATCGTTTTTCCTGGTGTAGGTGCAATGCGTGACTGTATATTAGGTATGCAAGATGCTGGCATTGATGAAGTCATTAAACATGCTGCTTTTAATAAGCCCGTTTTAGCGATTTGTGTGGGTATGCAAGCCCTGTTACAGCAGTCTGAAGAAAATGGCGGTAGTAATGCATTAGGTATCTTTGAAGGAACGGTAAAACGCTTCCCAGACATAGATCAGCTTAAAGTACCACATATGGGGTGGAATCAAGTTCATCAAAATGAGCCAAACCATCCTATGTGGAAAGATATCTCACAAGATTCACGTTTTTACTTTGTACATAGTTTCTATGTCGAACCTAAAGATACGAGCACAGTAGCTGCTACATGCAATTATGGTTTAGATTTTTGTGCAGCAATTCATAAGGAAAATTTATTTGCAACACAATTCCATCCTGAGAAAAGTCATACCGCTGGCTTACAGTTACTTAAAAACTTTGTAGAGTGGAATATTTAAACTAAAGATTTAGAACAATATAAAGAGGCTAAAATGGCCTCTTTATTATTTTATTTTGATAAAAAATTAACATATAATAACAAAAATGCAAAATAGAGCACACAAATGACCACTGAAGTTTCTCAAAATCCTTCTTCTACCAATGATGAAAAAGTACCTAAAATATTTTCACGTAAAGGCCGTCTAGGAAGACTTTCTTTTGCAGCATGGTACGGTTTAGTCGGTAGTATATTTGCTTTACTTATTTTTCCAATTCTATTTCGTTGTTTATCTAGTAATTCTTTTCATAATCATCATCCTGACTTCACTTATAACCTCATTTTCCCAATAATTATTTTTTTTATTTTTGGTATTATCCTGTTTTACTTATATACGGTACTAAGTATTAAACGTGTACATGATTGCAATCAAAGTGGATGGATGGTTTTATTAAGTTTCATACCTATTGTTAACATTTTATTTTCTATCTATTTATACTGTGCTGCTGGTACTAGCGAAGCAAATCAGTATGGCAATGTTAGAGAAACAAAGGCATGGGAAAAGTATTTAGGATGGTTCTATATTGTCGTTCTACCACTATTTTCCTTATTGTTTACAGGAGTGATATTTTTTCTATCAGACGATCAAAGATATATACTTCTTACTCACGTAATTACGTTCTACTTTCATTACCTTGAAATCTTCTACTTTTAGCTTGGTTATTTTATTGCAATCTAAATCTGCTTTTTTCATAGACAACAACAGATAGTTTGCTAATATCAAAGCATATTTACGACTTTAACTGAGAACAAGGTGCGACAGCATGTTAATTATTCCTGCAATTGACCTCAAAGATGGAAAGTGTGTTCGACTCAAACAAGGACGTATGGAAGACGATACCGTTTTTTCTGATGATCCTGTAGCAACAGCAACGCATTGGGTGAATGAGGGTGCACGTCGTCTCCATCTTGTAGATTTAAATGGTGCTTTTGCAGGCACACCTATTCATAAAAATGTTGTTGAAGCAATTGCTAAAGCACACCCTGAACTACCTATTCAAATTGGTGGTGGTATTCGCTCACTAGAAACTATTGAGCATTACTTAGAGGCGGGGGTATCTTTTGCTATTATTGGTACAAAAGCAGCAAAAGAACCTGAGTTTGTAGAAGAAGCATGTAAAAGATTTGCTGGACATATTATTGTTGGTATAGATGCTAAAGATGGCTATGTAGCAACAGACGGTTGGGCAAATGTACTTGATGTAAAAGCAACCGACTTAGCAAAACGATTTGCAGATGCAGGTGTTTCAAGCATTGTCTACACTGATATTGCACGTGATGGCATGATGCAAGGTGTGAATATGGAGCAAACTATTGCTCTTGCCGATTATTGTGGCATTCCTGTCATTGCATCTGGTGGTGTAACCAATATAGATGATGTACAAAAATTAAAAGGCCAACACGGTATTTTAGGTGCTATTACAGGTCGCGCAATTTATGAAGGTTCATTAAACCTACGCGAAGCACAAATGCTACTCGATAGTAAATAAAAACCATAAAAAAGAGGTCAAATGACCTCTTTTTTTTATGAGTACATGGCTCTATTGTCATTCAATACAATTAAGCCTCGAACAGCTCTATAAATAATCCAAAACCATGCAATAACGACAATTGCCATCCAAATCATTAACCCTACAGGACCGACAACATCTTGTGAGTCTGCGCCATTGGTGGTTATTAAAAATATAAAAAGTGGAACAGCACCCAAAATATTCCAAAGTAGGTACCACCAAACTGTACGAATTTGCCAAGTAAAATGGCTTTCAAAGATTGTTCCTTGTACATCTTTTCTTTTTACATAGTTAATAATAAGTGCAACAACTGCCAAAATACCTGCAGAAAAAATGGCAGCTATATACAAAATGTAGAGTACAAAAGTAAGTGTTTTGTCTGACTTAAACTGTGCATCAAATGACATATATCCCTCTTCTATTGTTCTAATAAGATAAGCATACCTATAGTAAACAATATATTAATGACAACAGTACAGAGGAAAATCTTTTTAAACGGTTGCTTTTGTGTTTTATGTCTGAACTTTTGTTGCGCAAACCACGCAAAAGTCCAGCCACCTAACAATGCAAGGAGATGCAAAGTCATCTCAGGTATACGTTGCTTTCCTCGTTGTGATGCAGTTTTATCACGGCGATATGCCAAATAAGTAATAGCATTCACTAAGACAAGCCATAAGAAATAAAACTGCGGTAACTTTCCAACGTTCAGTAAGACAAAGAGAATGAGCCAATACAGAATAATACCTATGGTCATTTTGTCCAAAGTTGAATTTTGCTTAGAAAATGACTCGATGCGTGTATTTAGTGGCTTATGAGTTTGAGATGCCTTTAAATAAATAACATCTTTTGCACGTATACGCCCTTTCGCATCAACAACCACTGCATAATCTAATGCACATCCAATCAAAGGCCGTGGTCCTTTTTTTGCAAAATCTTGAATATGCAAAAATACCTTATGCTCTTTTTGGTGGTCTGACTGAATAAAGCCATAACCTTTTTCATCAAACCACTCAGTTAAACGGCCTTGATCTCTCTTCATTACTTATAGCTCAGTCACATGTGCTAAACGTTCAATAAGCATTGCGCGCATTTGAGCAGGATCTTTTTGAAAAACATCATCACCTCCACGCCCTTCTAAACGATTGAGTCTCGCTACGTTTAAACGTAATAACCAGAAACGACAAGCCATCATCGCCAGATAGACGTTCATACACATTCGCTCATCTTCACTAAGCGGACGAATCATTTCATATGTTGTTAAATATGCATCTACACGTGATTTATCTAAAGAAACATCAGGATATTGCGTGCAAAAATCATTAATCGTAATGGCAATATCAAAGAGTAGCTCATCAAAATTTAACTCAAAGAAATCTAAAATTCCTTCTAACCGATCTCCTTCAAACAAGGTATTATCACGAAATAGATCCGAGTGAATCCAACCTTGTGCGCGATTTGGATATTGTTTTTGGTACTTTGCAAAAATTTGATAAACACGCTCAAACAATGCCGCATCTTGCTCAGACATTTCTTCTTTTTGTAATGTCTTCCCAATATCTGTCCAATAAATATGGCCACGACTATGACTACGCGACAAAGGAAAATCTTGTAGCGCGATATGCAATTTTGCTTGTGCGATCGCTATTTGTTTCACTTGCTCGACAGTTGCTTCTTCAGGATGTTCACCCCAAACACGTGGAGCAATTTGTGCAGGCTTACCTACTAAATAATGAATCGCCTTTCCACTATGTTCTAACGGCGCAGCAACAGGTACATCATGTTGTTCTAATTGTTTTAAAACAGGGACTAATTCACCCGCACTTTGCTCAGTTTCATTTTCAAAAACCGTTAAAACATATTGCGTCTCATCTTTACAAATAATAAAGTAGTTTGTGTTTTGAATACCACCTTGAATGGGAACAAGTGCAATAACATTTAAACCATAGGCCTCAGCAAACTGCTGGACTTCATCAACATTCAACGGTGTGTAAACAGACATAGAAAACCTGCGTGAAACAAAATAAGCTTGATAGAATACATGAAGTTTATCAAGTTTGTAGCCCTTCACGGGAACTTTATTTATAGACCATTGGACTACAATTATGCTTGCAAAACGAATCATCCCTTGTTTAGACGTAGATAACGGTCGTGTTGTTAAAGGCGTTCAGTTCTTAGACATTCGTGATGCAGGTGATCCTGTCGAAGTTGCAAAGCGTTATAACGAACAAGGTGCAGATGAAATTACCTTCTTGGATATTACAGCAACGCATCATGGTCGAGATACTACATATCGTACTGTAGAGCGTATGGCTTCTTCTGTATTTGTCCCACTCACTGTAGGTGGTGGTGTACGTAAAGTCGAAGATATTCGCTCACTTTTAAATGCAGGTGCAGACAAAGTAAGTATTAACTCTGCTGCTGTATTTAATCCTGAATTTGTACAAGAAGCCTCTTCACGCTTCGGTGCGCAATGTATTGTTGCCGCAATTGATGCAAAAAAAGTTGCAGATAACAAATGGGAAATTTTTACCCATGGTGGTCGTAAAGCAACTGGAATAGATGCTATAGAGTGGGCTGTAAAAATGGCAGATTACGGCGCAGGTGAATTACTCATTACAAGTATGGATGCAGATGGTACAAAAGCGGGCTATGACATTGCGCTTATGCGTGCCATTAATGATCGAGTTTCTATTCCAACCATTGCATCAGGTGGTGTGGGCAATTTACAGCATTTAGCAGATGGTATTTTACAAGGTGGTGCTGATGCTGTTCTAGCAGCAAGTATTTTTCACTTTGGCCAACATACAATTCCTGAGGCAAAAGAATATCTTGCCGCACAAGGCATAGAAATGCGAGTTTAAAAATCGAGTGCCATAACACTAGATGTGATGGCACTTCCATTTATTTAATGAGTCACTTGACACTCGGTATCTTGTACTTCTTCAATTGAACCTAAGTTCATTTCTAATACATTAAACTTCGTTGCAAGTAATATTGCCTCATTATTCTCTATAGAAACCATTGCTAGACCATAGTCACCCATTTTTGTCTTTGGCTGTGTTTTTACATATTGCTCTAGCTGTAAAAATGGACTTTGCTCATCTAAATCAGCTACCTTTATTTTCTTAGCAATATACGTATGACCCAAAAGTTTATCGGGTAAAATAGACCATTGCTCACGAATATCTGAGCGATATTTTTGAAGCACTGTATAAACATTTTCCTTTAAACATGATGAATGTATATGCAATTGATCTTGTGTACGTCCATGCGAAGAGTTCACAGAAAAAGAAAGATACTTCGGATCAATTTCTTTCTTATTTTGCTGATTCAAAATTTGGGCATTTACCCAAGCATCATGAAAGTAATTTGGCGTTTGCACATTCAATAGTTGTACATCTTCAATACCAGTCACTTTTTGTGTAGGGATAATTAAAGTCTGTACAGGCCCTTTAATATCACGCAACACCACATAGCCTTCTTGTCTATTAATTACAAGACAATCGCCTTTCAGATCTTGGCTTGTACCACAACGTTCATTTACAATTTGCCAAAGTACATTTCTATTTGAAACCACTTTAGAAACTTGTTGGCATCCGAATGCACTAAGCATTACAAGTCCCAACAGGGTATAAATCCAGTGTTTATATTGCATGATTTACTCTTTTGCTGGGTTTACTCTCATATACTTTTTTTGAACATCAATATCTTGTGCATAAGGGCTTGTCCAAAGTTGCTCATATAGCATATCTAAACGCCTTGCCATATGCTCATCATTCAAGACAACTTCTAAATTTCTTGAACTGTCAAAATAACCACCGCTCCAATTCGATGTCCCTACCCATGCAGTATGATGGTCTATTGTCATATATTTACTATGAACAACGCGTGCAAAGGGAATAAAGCCTTGTTTGCTCTTAGGAATCGTCACAATTTTAATATGAATATTAGGTATAAGTGCCAAGCTTTTTAACCATGATAGATCGGGCTCTTTCACATTCCAATCAGCCACCATTAAATTAACTTTTACCCCTTTGGCTGCAGCTGCACGCAGGCTATTGTCAATTAATGGATAAAACGCTCTTTTCCCTTTTGTCTCTGTAAAACTAAGTGGAGAATACTGCATCACCTGTATGTTTATTTCTGACTGTGCAGTTGCTATCAATTTTGGAAAAGCTTCTTCAGTAATATATGTTTCATTTGGCGTTACCTGCGCAGGACTGGCCAGTAAGTAACTTTCTTTCTTCGGATCATTTAAAATCTGATGCTGAGAAAATGTTTCAAGCGCTTTTCCCTGATGAATACGTGCTTGGTTTATCCAGTCCACCTGAAAAATATGGGCTATTTATTGAACAAGATTTATTTGGTGAATCGCTAAACCTGTTTCATGAATATGCGTCAATGCTCTCCAATCAAAATTTTGGCTTCCAACAAAAGCTACTTTATCATCTACAACAAAATATTTTGCGTGAATAATTCCATTTTCAATTTTAGAAAAATCTATAATTCGTAATTCTAAATGAGGAATTGCTTGAATTCGCTGAATTGTTTCTGGATTAGAGATATCCACTCCTTTCTGATCCAATAAAAATCGAATTTTTACACCACGCTCACCAGCTTGATGCAATGCATTGAGTACCTGATCTAAACTAGAATTTGACTGGTTATATACATAAAATTGCGCGATATCAATACTATGTTTTGCTGAAGCAAACATTTCTTCCCAAACGACTGCTGCACTACGTAGATCATCATTTTGTAACTGTGTTTCTACGGGTGTATTTACAACCAATTCCATCCCTTCAGACTGAAATTTGGCATAAGATGTATGTGTTGTCATAAATATAGATAAAATACTAAAAAAGCCCAAACGACACAGTCGTCTGAGCTCTTGAGATGAATTACAACTAAGCATAACGCTTTTCATTAACGACTTCTGGCTTTGCTAATTTTTTCTCTTTACTGACTTGAATGAGTAAAATTTTTGAAAGCTCGTTAATTTTTTCAATACGACTACCTAAGAAATTATTCGCGATTAATGCAATTAATGCAATCGCAATACCTAGTCCTGTGGCATACAGTGCTGTACCCATACCACCAGATACTTTACTTGCATCTGAGGTACCCGATGCAGCAAGCGCATGGAATGTATCTACAATACCAAGAATGGTACCTAGAAGACCCAATAAAGGTGCAGCAGTCACAATCGTTTCTAAAATCCAAATACCTTTATTTAACGCACCTTTACTTTGTAAGTATTGTTGTTCTATAACATCTGACTTTTCATTTTCAGAGGAAAAGTGTGTAGTGAGTAGAGGCTGAATTAAAGCATATGCAGGATTCTTGTCTTTCTTATCAACTTGCTGTTCATCAATTTTTGCATCACGTTGTAATTGATCTTTTAGCTTTTTACTCTGTTTCAATGTCCAAGAGAAGTAAATCACTCGCTCAATAAAAATAACAGCCAATACAACCAAAGAAGCGTACATCACGTAGAAAATAAGATTATGGATCAGTTCAGCATTCATTTTAAGTTACCTTTTTATTTACATTTTTGCAGATAAAGAAATTACAAACGTACGCTCTTCACCAATAATATATTGAGGAGATGAACCTTTAGCTTGTCCGAGAGTTTTAGAGTTTTGTTTTACAGATTTTGCTGATGCTAGATATTCTTTATCAAACAAATTATTTACACCAAAGCTTAGGGTTGCTTCTTTAATAAACTTTTTGTCTACTGGTAAATGTACACCTGCCGAGAAATCAAATACTGTACGACCTGCAATTTTTTCATCATTGGTCATATCACCATAAAATGGGCCTGTATAGTTTCCTTTGAAATCCCATGTCCAACGACTGTCGTCATAACCAAGACCAGCAGTCAGTACATTTTTTGAAGTATTCGGAGATTGCTTGCCACTCGTTGGTAAGGCAACGCCTTTACTCATGACATTGTCTTTTTGTTCAGAGTCTGTATAACTATATGATGTATAATAATTTAAGTTATAAGGTAGCTTTCCACTCCACTCTAACTCTAAGCCTCGAGTATCAACTGTTCCACCATTAATCATAATATCGTCACCGCCTCCATTTTGGCTTGAGAGCTGACGATTTTTATAATGCAGATTAAATAGAGTGGCACTTACTAGCATTTTATCTGTTTGATAGCGCCATCCCAGTTCATTATTTAAACTAATTTCTGGTTTGAGACTTAAAGAATCATCTGCGTTATACAACACATAGTTTTGTGGTGCACGCATATTTTTTGAGATGTTATAGAAAAATTGGTTCTGTTCATTAAGCTGATACTTTGCACTAAAATTAGGTAAAAGCTCATTATATTTTGCTTGTTTCTGATATGCAGTTGTCGAAAGACTTCCTTTATTTTCACCTTTACGCTGTACACTTTCCCAAGCAAAACCACCTGCTAAAGTGATTTTTGGAGAAACATACCACGTATCTTGCAACCAAATACGCTGTGCAGGTGTGGTCGTAAATTGATTACGCCCTTGTACAATATTTCCTTTTGCATCTACAACTTGATTTGATTCTGCCCAAACATCTGTAGGCACGCCATTATTTGCATAAATATAAGGTTGAGTTTGACGCTGACGTGCACGCTCATACCAATATCCCGCCGAAATACTATGCTCGTCTGTTACATCCCATTTTACTTTTGTAGTAATTCCTGGACGCCATGTGGTCGTCATTGATGGTCTATAATATGATGCAGACCCCGTTAAATTGCTTAAGTCATATACATTCGATTTATTTGATGATTTAGATAAAGTACTCGATCCGACGGCACCACCACCGTTACCCCAATAATAGTATGGCTGAATAGTTGCTTTAAGACGTTCACTTAGAATCAAATCTTGTGTAAATGAAATATTTAAATTTTCAAATGGATTACGTGCATATTGATAATATTTTGAACTTGTAGGGTCTGATGAGTAGTCTGCTTTATGTCCAGTTGTACCATTTGCTGTGGGTGCCGAGTCATAATCTGCTTTCGTGATGGTATTATACTGATAATTGTTCTGCTTATTATATTTAACAATCAAGCTACTGGTATTACCATTATCTGCTTTATAAAAGGCATTAGCTTCAACTTTATTTCCCTCTAAATCACCAAGGCCTTTCCATTTATCTGCTTCCGTATGAGATGCCGAAAGCCATGCACTAAAATTACCTATTCTACCTGTTTCTAAACGAGCAAAACTTTTTCTTAAATTATTACTACCAAATTTCTGCTCTACAAATACACCTGCATCACGGTCTGGGCGCTTGGTCACTAAACCAATATTACCGCCACTTGAACCAATATGTGGACCATCTGCTTCAGATGAACCTTGAGTGACAAAAACTTGGCTTACATTTTCAGAGTCGCCGAGCAAGTTAGGATAAACGGCATAATTGCCTGAATCATTAAGTGGAATTCCATCTGCAGATAAACCAATTTGGTCTGCATTCATACCACGCATGCTATAGTTCAGACCACTAATACCTGTCGAGTCATTACTCGCCATTTGCAGACCGGGAACATTTGCAATTTTATCCAGCGCATTCCCCGCACTTGGATTAGTGTTCATAGCTTCTGCTGTAACCACCGAACGTGCTTTGGGTGTATCTTCCTGAACCATTAAGCCACCACCAAGTGATTGACCTTTAACACTGACTGTTCCAACATTAACTGCACTATTTTCTGCATGTGCAACAACTGACATTAAAATAGATACTATCGAAACTGATAACAATTTCTTTTCAAACATTTTCATAGATAATTTCCCTAACGCAGACAACATCAAGGTGCGCTATAGTTTAATGTGGCAATAAATTTTTTCTGACTTTCCCCTGCAAAAGCTTCTGCAGGAAATGGCTCAACTTGCTTAATATTTTGTAAACTTGACAAAGCAGCTCTGTTCAACAACATGCTTTTCGATTTTTCTGAAACTCCTGAATCAAGGACTTTTCCTGAACGATCAACTTGCAACCACACCACTACATTTCCTTCGGGACGATCTAATGATGCATCCCTACCTGTTGGATAACGCTTTTGCTCTTCAACCGCGGCACGTACTTGCTTCAAGTAACCTGCTTCCGCGCTAGGATTTCCTGTACTATGTACTACTGGAGGTGTTGGCTTTGGCTTTTCCACCACAGGCTCAGCTTTTGGTTTCTCAACAACGTCGGCTTTAGGAGCTTCAACCTTCGAGGTATCTGTCTTTTGCGTAACTTCTGGCGTTGGTTTTTCTACTTCCTTTTCGACTTTCGCCTCAATTTTTGGCTCAACCTTTTTTACTTTTGGTTCAATCTTCGGTTTTAGAGGCTCAGGTTTCGGTTTAGGCTGTTCTACCTTCACTTTTGGTTTAGGCTTCACTTGTTCAATCGCATCTTCCACAGGAACATCAGGCTCTGGAGTGGGTGTAGGTATTGGTTCAGGTTGTGTTTGAGGCTCAATCACTTTAGGTGTTGGCTCAGGCAGTGGCTCTGCCAATGAAATCTCTATTGTTTTTTCATCGTATTTCGGTTGAATCTTTAGTGCATCAGGCTGACTCATAAATAATAAATAGGCACCCATAAAAACCGCAGGGCACCAACTTAAAATATGTCTATTTTGATAAACGAAGTATGTACTCATACTTATGGCTTCCGCGCGGCCAAAGAGACGGAAGTAAAGCCATCGGCACGTAAACGATCCATGACTTGAACAAGTTGCTCTACAGCTACGCCCTTGTCACTGTTAATAATTATTGAAAGATTTTGACCCTGCTGTTTTTGATTTTTTAAATTCTGTAATAACTGATCTACTGTCAGTTTCTGACCATCCAGCTGAATTGTATCTGGCAATAATGTCACTACGGCTTTGGTTTGTGGCTTCAAAGCCTGAGCTGTAGTGGCTGAAGGAAGCTGTGTTTTTAGTCCTTGAGAAGGAATAACATTTAAACTAATTAATACGAAAAACACCAAGAGGAACATCATCACGTCAATCATAGGAATGAGTTCTATATGTGGTTTTGCTTTTTTAGATTCACTCCAACTACGCATGAAATAAATACCTTACCATTCGATGATCGACATGGTATCGGCCAATTATTACACTTCGGTGATGAATATATTAAGATAAAATTAATATTCCATAAATTCTCCACTTTATTTAGAGCTATTTTTATTCTTATAAAGTTATTTATAAACAATAACTTAAAATTCATCTTAAAATTAGACCCTAATATTTCTTCTTTTAATCTATCTGAATGTCCTTATTTACTCTATTTGTTTATTTTTTGGCTTGACCTTTAGAAATAATCCTATAGAATAGCCACACGTTGCCGACATAGCTCAGTTGGTAGAGCAACTGACTTGTAATCAGTAGGTCCTCAGTTCGAATCCGAGTGTCGGCACCAACGAATTCTAAAAATCCTCTCTATGCCTTATAGAGAGGATTTTTTTTAATTTAATCCATAACATTTTGATGTTGCAACATTTTGATCTGTTTGTGCATTTGCTGGATAAACAAAGCATAACAAAGATTTTTTACCCTGTTGCAAAGTAAAAATTGGCCCTCGCTCCCCCATTTGAGTGTTGATAATTTTAGCACCATGATTCAAAAAATCAGACATCGACTTTTGTTGACTATTTAATGTCGTAGGATATTCCAATGCATTCCCTACGACTTTTGCCCCCGTTTCTGGTGGCCACGACATTTGTGCAAAGGTACTTTGAATCCCTAATGCTAAAATCGCAAAACATAAAACTTTTTTATTAAACATATAAATCCCTTAATCTAAGAATATATTTTATATTTATATAAGACTTATTTAATATTTACGAGACAACCTACAATAAAGTAGCAAAAAATAAGAAATAACCAACGTTTCAATACTTTATATTATATAAAAAGATCATAAAAATCATTGTACTAAAATAAAAAAACTTAACGCTTTAGGTTAAATATGCTGTAAATTCTTATACAGGATAAAAAGTAAATATAGAACAAGGAAAGTAAAAAATGGCGATTAAAGATATTTTTTTGGCAATGGTCATTATTTTGGCATGGGGTTTAAATTTTGTCGTTATTAAATTCGGTGTTGCAGATATTCCACCATTTTTACTCGGTGCCTTACGTTTCATATGCGTCGCTTTTCCTGCTATTTTTCGCCCACGTATCCCACTTCATCTGCTTGCATTTTATGGGCTTACACTTTGTTTTGGGCAATTTGCTTTACTCTTCTTAGCTATACATCTTGGCATGCCCGCAGGAATTGCTTCATTAGTTCTACAGTCTCAGGCCTTTTTTACAATTTTATTGAGCTATTTATTTTTAAAAGAAGCAATTCATTTACCTCAAATAATAGGTATTTGTGTTGCACTACTTGGGCTAATCACCCTAGCCTCTAGCCAATATATGCAAAATACCCAAACCATTATTCCAGTATTACCGCTTTTCTTCGTTCTCACAGCAGGACTTTCATGGGGTATGGGAAATATCTGTAATAAAGTTATTTTAAAGAATGGTCAGACAAAAACGCTTTCTCTTGTCGCATGGGGTGGATTATTCCCAATTTTTCCCTTTCTTATTTGCTCATTTATATTTGAAGGAAAAACTCAAATAGAACATAGTTTGAGCCATTTTTCTTTTAAAGATGTCATGATTGTAATGTATCTTTCTGTCATTTGCTCTCTCATTGGCTACAGTCTATGGGGCCATTTACTCCACAAATATGAAACATGGAAAGTTGCACCACTTACATTATTGGTTCCTGTTGTTGGTCTAATTTCAGCTTTTATATTTTTAAATGAGGTTTTGTCGATACAGCAATTCATAGGTACATTAATAGTTATTTTAGGGCTATGCATTAACGTTTTTGGCGCACGTATTTTTAAGAAGATTCGGTCGATTTATAACTAACAACTTGCACATAATCTAAAATACCTTCCTTAAATAGCAAATGGCATAGTTTTGCGGTGAGCTTAATTTTGATGCCATCTAAACCATGGATATGATTAGATTCTTTTTCTCGTGCTGTAATATAACTTGAAAACCCACCCAATACTGGCTCTGTAAGTATCTGAATATCCGTATGTTGCCAACCAAATTGCTTTAAGACACATTCAAGTTGGTGAGAAGAGTAAATATGATCTAAATTAACATCAGCTAACCCGAGTAAATAGCGATATTTTTTCTTTTGCAGAAAAGAGAGTGATGTCCAACGGCTTTTAAATACCAAATAATGAAAACCAAGACGTGTACGACCATGTGTAAATGGTTCAATTGAAGCTAAAAAATGGGGCAAAGCATGATGATACAACGCATCTATACACATAATCGCATCATAATTTGAATTTAAATCTAGTGATTTTAAATTCAAAAATGATCCCTGATATTTATTGATCTGCTTTAGAGCCTTATGCCGACCAAGATGTTGAAAGCATTCTGCTTGTAACTCAACAGCATCAATATGACTTACATTGTACTTTTGTTGCCATAAATTTAAACTTCCGCCCCATCCACAACCTAGGTCAAGTACATAATCATTTGAATTCAAAACGAGAGCATTTGCCAAAGTAATTGCCAGATTTTGGCAAGCTTGAGGATAATCTATCCCCACTTGCCATAAACCCAAATTGGTCCATGGCAACGAAGATGTATCTCCAAGCATCACAGCATTAATTGCATACTTGTGTGAGGGCATTTTAGCTTTCAAATGATCATGCACCAGTCGCTATATTTAGTCTAGTAACCCAATTCAGGTGCAATTTCAACCTTTGGTTTAAGACCAACAAAAGGTAAAGGCGCACCTAAATTTTTTGCAATCTGCATTGCTGATGTCACCGCAGATTCTAAAATTGGTAAACCATCACAAGACCATGAACCACAGAAATAGACTTTACGATCCACTGCTTTCTGACGGCGTTGCAACTCATTATTTAACTCTACAGTTTGCCAATTCACCACAGCACGACTGAGTTTAACAGTAGAAACAATTTTCTTTGGATCAATCGGAGTCACAGGACGCCATGTTTGGAAAACAGCCTCTTTACCCACCAAAGTCGGTTCAACTGCATTCATCCATACAGTAAACTGTTGCTTGGTGAACTTGCGATCCATCATATAACTTAAAACAGACCAATCTTTACGACGTGGAGGCATCACACTTGAATCTGTATGAATGACCAAGTCACCTTCTTCAAATTTAAATTGCTTTAATAACTCAATATCTTCAGCAAATTGCGTTTTATCTAAGAAGTCTTCAAGTTTATTTGTCGGTGTTGCAACAATTGTACGATCGAATAATTGGTGAAAACCTGCTTCATTTTCAACGTAAACTTTCTCGCCTTGAATTTCAACTTTGGTAACTGCTGAACCACTTTGAATATCTACACCTTCAATGAGTTTGTTTACAAATGCAGGCGTACCCCCTTGTAAACGAAGTAGCTGGTCGCCATTGGTCAACTGCTGTAAAAATACCAGTAATGGTTTTGCTGGCCATTCGCCAATCGTTTCAGGATTACAAGTACAAATTGTATAGAGTACAGGCATGACTGCACCATGCCAAAATACCTCTTCGATTTCATTTTTATTAATGAACTCAGTTAAGGTAATATCTTGATGCTTAGACTTAAAAAAGCGATAAATGGCACTTTTTAATTGAAGCATGCCTTTCACTAAACGCACACCGTATTGCTGTAATCCCTTACGATTATTAATAATTGGGAAGTTTCCAATCGGTGCACGCGATGTTGTTAGCCATGTTTCTGTCTTTTCTTCAAACAACCAACTACAAGACATATAGGTACGTACAGGAAAAGTATCAATACCCAAATGAGTTGCAAGGCTTAGCGTATTTTTCCATAAATATGGATTCATCACACGCAAAGGTGCATCAATCATGCCCCCATCAAACTCAATGGTATGACTGTCCATGCCGCGACCAGGAAGTGCTTCAAACACGGTTATATTGTGTCCGGCATCTTTTAGAATTCGTGCAGCAGCAAGTCCTGCCATGCCACTACCAATGACTGCAATATCCAATTTCTTATCCATTTTGAAAAAAGTTTTTTTTATTATGCGTGATAATGACATGAAAAACTTTATTAAAAACTACCATTCTTGGCTGTTATGTATGGTTTTATTAACTTCCAAATGGCTAAGAATCTATAGCACTGCAAATAAAAGATAATCCATAGACCATTCAAATGAAGAAAAAGGCTTCTGTTCTTTTATATTTATTTTTAAATACAAACCCATCTAGTCGAAAAAAACCGACCCTTTTTCAGGTCGGGAATGGAAAAAACGTATGAATTATATGAATTTATTTTTAAACTGCACTAACTATTTGATTGAATAATTGTAACTTATTGAGTAATTGTAACTTATTGAGTAATTTCTATAAAATGTATCTTTTTTAAACAGCATTTCAGCACTTTCCATAAAAATTAAAAGACCGTCTCTTCAAACAAACATCAGAAACGGTCTTCAAACGCTAAACCTTTTAAAAGATTGAGTGAGCGTTTACAGTCATGATAAATAAATACCTAAAACTTCATTTGCAATCTTAACCAATAATTTCGACCAATATTGTTTATTTGCTCTGTTCCAATATTGCCCGCACTTGCGGCGCCTAATTTATTAAGATGCTCAGAGTAGCTTCGGTTAAGTACATTATCTATACCTAATGCCAAATTGAGATCTGTTGTCATTTGATACGTACCATTCAGGGAAAGAATACCAAAACCTCTACTCTCACCTAAATCATAACCCACAACATTTCCTTCATTTTTACTATAGCGATGTTGTGGAGCAACCAATCGCCATAAGGCACCTAGACTGTACTTATCAGTAACATAATTAAGGTTTATACGTGCTTCAAACGGCGCTATTTGTGGTAATGCTCGATCATTGGTTGTGTTTTCTCCCCAAGCATACATACCACTTACATCAAATTGCAGATGATCAGTAACCGCATAGCCTAACCCCAATTCTCCACCCGCAATTTGTGCATCGACATTGTTAACACTCCGATTGGGTGCATAACGCATTAAAATAAAATCATTCACCTGTCCAACATAGGCAGAAGCCCAGTGTGATAAGGCGCCATGTTTATATTGATACCCTACATCAATCTGTGTTGTCTTTTCTGTTTTCACACCATTAAAAACATCTTTTGAACCAGTTGTATCTAACATCATTGGAGAGAATATTTCCCAATAATCTGGCATGCGCTGTACATGACCTATACCAATATAAGTCTTTGCATTGAGTTCAGGATACTCACTCTCTAAACGTAAAAAACCACTTGGCAGAACAGCGTTTCGCGTTTGATTAAATATTTTAGTTCTAGTACGGAAGTCTTGAACTTGTACGGCATCAAATCTAATACCAGATACAAGCTTTTGGTGAGCTGTAATGTCGTATGTTGCTTCGGAGAATGCACCATAGGACTCAAAAGTCATATTTTTTTGTCTCGGTAAGCTTGTGTACTTCAACCCACCACGGCTTGTATGTGTATTATGCTGACTGTCAACGCCAGTAACTATGCTTAAACGATCCGTCCAAATAGTGGTCAACTCCAAACGACTATTTAATGTTTCACGTGCAACATTCGATAGCATTTTCATTCCTGTAATAGGACGCATACGATAGTTATCCATGACATGATCATTAAAGTTGTAGTTCACTTGTGTATCAATTTTTTGAATAAAACGATTAATATTCTTTTTCTGAACACGTAAACCTAAACTTTCTCTACCGAACTTCGTCCCATCCATACCACGGCCTGCATATGCCACTTCACCATCGGTACGGCCTGCAGTTGCTTCTATCCACGTATTATCATTAGGTGTCCAACCTGCTGCTAAATCAGTATTCCACTTCTCCCAATTTGAATGTACTGATTTTCCATTACCATCTTTATAATTATTTGAAATCGACCTATTTGCATTTACCCTTAAATATTTTGTGCTGTCTCCAATTGCTAGATCTAAATTATGATCCCATCGACCAAAAGAACCCACCACTGTACTTACCTGACCTTCCATATTTTTACCTTCGGATAAATGTACAGGGCCACGTTCAAACATAACCGTTGCTGCTGATCCGGGATTGGCAAAACGAACTGTTTGAGGGCCTTTGACGACAATAATTTTGTCAAAGCTTTCTGGTGAAATATACGAAGTAGGTGAATCCATACGACCACCACATGCTCCTAGATTTTCAGAACCGTTGATGAGCATTTTTATTCTCGAACCAAACATTCCTCTAAATGTCACATCACTATTTGCCATACCTGAACTTTTAACTGCATTAAAACCCATAATGCTTTGTAAATAAGAGGCACCATCTATTGCAGGAATAGGTTGCACAGGCTGCTTAGGATCTTTTATGACGACCAAACCATGAGATTCGTTGCCTTGTTGTGCTGTGAGTACGATGGGAACTAAATGATAAGGTGTGTCCGATGCTGTTTCTGCCAAAGTGTAATTAGAATAAAGCGCAAAAGAGATCGCTACAGTCAATCGCTGTATAAAAAATTTTGAATTCAACATATCTATCTCAAATTTTAGATAAAACAGTGCTATAGGTATTAAAAACACCTATTAAAGTTAAGTTTTCTAGAATTTAAGCAATAGATGGTGGCGCTCGCCCTTGAGGGATTAAAAATAGTCGCTGTAATACAAAATAGATATGCTGAAACGCTTGAGCAAAGGCCAATAACCGAATATTCAGACGTTCGAAGACCTCATCAATACCTAAATCTATAAATGGAATAATATGATTATATACTGTACAAAATGGACATTGATGAGCAGCATCATGGTGCATTGTTTGAGGATGTTCAGACATCTGCATCGATTTCATATCATGCATATGATGATGTTCTTCACTCGGGCTATTTGAAGCCAGAGCGGTTGTGATTTGCTCACACACTAATGCAACCTGATATTGCTGAGGCAAAAAAGGCTGTAAAAAAACGGCAAGTTGTAAGATGATTGCACCTAATGAAAGGGCTAAACCAGACTTAAACAAGAACATCACTTAAGCAAAATAATTACGAAAATAATAGCATATTTTAGAATATATAATTTAGAAAAATTGGTATTTTTTATTATTTTTCGAATAGTTACTGATTTTAAAAAATTTTATTTATCAGCAAATAAAGAGGAATACGTATTTTAAATACGTACTCCCCCATACCCATCACTTAGAACTGATAATTCATTGTTAAAAATACTTCACGAGGGTTACCTGGCGTCACCCAAAGATCTTTTAAGCTAGAGCTATAATAAGTCGTATTGAATGCATTATTTAATGTCATTTGGAAACGCAATTTATCGTTTACTTGATAATAACTATTTAGATTAACTAGGGTATATGCAGGTAACTCAAAACCATCATCTGCGACATTCCCAGAACGGGCAGAAACATACTGAATATTGCCCCCTAAACCAACTTTCTGTGAACCAGACTGCCACACATCATACATCGCAAGTAAATTTGCTGTGTGCTTAGGTGTATTCAATAAACGTGCACCTTGTCGAATACCCTGAGATACATCTCCTTTCATTACTGAAGCATCAATGTATGTATATGCAAGTTTAAGATTCAATGCATCAGTCGGTTGAGCTGTTAAATCAAATTCAATACCTCGACTACGCTCCTCTCCCGTCGTAATCATATAAGTACTGTTATTCGTATCAGTTCTTGCTACATTTTCTTTTTCCACGTGGAACACCGACATACTCGATGTTAAGCGATCTTCTAATAATTTCGTTTTAAAGCCGACCTCATACGTCCATGCTTTTTCAGGATCTAAAGGCTGATTCTGAATATTTAAACCTGAATTTAAGTGAAAAGATTGTCCCGCCCCTGCAAAAATAGAAAACTGATCGTTAATAAGATAATTTGTCGCAAACTTAGGACTAAAATGATTAAAATTTCTAGAGCCTGAAATATTTTGTGATGACTCACGATATGATTGTTTGTAAAGGTCAAATCGTCCCCCTAGCGTTACAGACCATTGATCTGTAAATTCCATCATATCACTTACTGAAAGCCCCACATTGGTTTGTTTTTCTACTGGGCTAAACGCTGGTTTAACTGCTGGTGAAGCATGTCCATAAATAGGGTTATAAATATTGACAATATCTAATGAGTTTGTACCTTTTACACGATATCTCTGTAAGTTATTTACAATGTCTAAATAACTTGCTGTCGTTCCAATAACTACTTGGTTTGGAATCCCCCAAACATTAAATCTACCTAATAGATCATGGTTAAATAAATAGCTTGTGGTTTTATAATCACGATAACGGCGCTCTCGGTTTAAATCTCCTTGACTATTTAACAATTGATATGCTTCTGAGGAGAATCCTTTCCAGTCATTCTCTTTATAATTCAATGCCATTTGACTGGTCCATTGATCATTCCAAACTTGCTTGATACGTACCTGCTGTAAATAGTCTTTCATGTTCATCAGACCATCTGATTTTTCACCTAAAAAGCGACTATTTGGAATAACACCCAATTGTTTGTTTTTAGCAAGTACACCACGATCAAATAGACTGCGTGTCACAGAATATTCACTATCATAATCAATTTGTGTTTGATCAGAAGGCTGCCAAGTTAACTGTGGTGCGACAAATAATCGATTATTTTTTATATCATCACGGAAGCTATGGTTGTTTTCATAAGACACTCCCAAACGATATGCAATTGTATCTGTAAGTGCATTTGTACTGTCTATTGCCGCACGATACTGGTCATACGAGCCACCTCTGAGTTCAAGATGATGCTCTGGTTCAAACTTAGGTTTTTTAGTAATAATATTTAATGTACCACCTGGATCTCCTGCACCATACATTGCAGCAGCAGGCCCTTTAAGAAATTCGACCTGCTCAATATTTACCATATCTTTTGCAGCACTAAGCCCTAGATTTGAAAGAATACCGTTTCGTAGACTAGATGCACCAATGGTTTGATCTGTATTAAAACCACGAATTGAATAATTGTCCCATAATCCACCCATTGGATTTAATGCAGAGACACCACTGACTACAGATAAAGTATCACTAATGCGTTGAGCATTAATATCCTTTAAAACATTTTGACTTACTACATCAACCTTTTGAGAAGACTTCATAGGGTCTACATCAAACTTCGTTGCTACAGATGACTTTTTCCCTAAATAAGGAAGTGTAGTGTCTTTTGATGAAACTTTTATGGTAGAGAGCGTTTCAACTGCATTTTGCTCTTGTGCATTAGAAATTGTACTGACAAATAAAAGAGATAAAGGAACAACCCCAAGAGAAAAAATCTTCATGCGACAACAACACTCAAACAAACCGTTATGTTATAACATTATTACATAATAGTTATTCTTGATTTATATTTTCTAAATATAATTAAGTCATAATCTATACTATTCACTATCTAGCTTATGCTTTTTTGCAAAAAAATAAATATGAATGATATAAAACATGACAAATTCATCTTTTTTTAATAAAAGTGAAATCCTCATTAAATCTAAATTTGTTAATGTTAAATATTTCTATAAATTTATGCACAGAATATTTGTATAATTTTCACTCATAATTATGATAACTATCTGTAACCTACAATACTATATTAATATATTTTATGAATAAATAGACAAGTAAGTATTTTTTTCAGTCCAAACTATTATTCATTTATACCTTATAAATAAACAAGATAAACTCATTATAAAAATGAATCAAATCAATATTAAATAGAACTTAATTTATTCATATTTTTTTACGATTTATAATTATATAAGATATTGTTTTTAAAAGACTATTTAGTAATAAAACTAAAATATTTCCGTCATATGAGTGTCATAAATGTCTCTTAATTTATAGTCAGTTTCGTCTAATACGCATCTATATTTTTAGCAAATATAGGTTATCAAAACTTGGGGAATCTCATCCATGGCATATCGCACAACAAAACTATTTAAGTCATCATTAATGGCTCTAGTGGCACCTTTAGCACTTTCAATTTCTGTTGCGCATGCTGCTGAAATCACAGGTGCAGGATCAACTTTTGTTTATCCAGTACTTTCAAAATGGTCTGCGGCCTACAATACAAAAACAGGCAATAAAGTAAATTACCAGTCTATTGGTTCAGGTGGTGGGATCGCACAAATTAAAGCGGGTACAGTCACATTTGGTGCTTCAGATATGCCTCTGACTCCTCAAGAATTAAACACTGCTGGTCTAAAACAGTTCCCTGTAATTGTTGGCGGTGTTGTACCTGTCGTAAATATTGAAGGTGTTGCACCTGGTGCTTTACAACTTACAGGTCCTGTATTGGCAGATATTTTCTTAGGAAAAATTACCAAATGGGATGATCCTGCCATTCAAAAACTTAATCCAAAATTAAAACTGCCGAACCAACGTGTTTCTGTTGTTCATCGCTCTGATGGTTCAGGTACAACATTTAACTGGGCTAACTACCTTTCAAAAGTAAGTCCAACATGGAAAACAAAAGCTGGTGAAGGTACATCTATTTCTTGGCCAACAGGTGTAGGCGGCAAAGGGAATGAAGGTGTCGCTGCATACGTTAAACAAATTAAAGGCTCTATTGGCTATGTAGAACTTGCATATGCCTTACAAAACAAAATGAGTTATACCGCTTTACAAAATAAAGCAGGTAAATTTGTTCAACCAAGCACCAATACGTTCCAAGCAGCAGCAGCAGGTACAAACTGGAATCAAAACCCAGATTTCTACAATATTATTACCAATGCACCAGGTGAAAACTCTTGGCCAATTACAGCAACAACATTTGTAATTATGCATAAAGTACCAAAATCTGTGAATGAAAGCCGTGAAGCATTGAACTTTTTCAAATGGTCTTTAGAGAATGGACAAGCAGATGCAAAAGCACTTGATTATATTCCTTTACCAAACAACTTAGTGAAGGAAATCGAGGGCTATTGGTCGAAGAACATCAAGTAATTCATGCAAGTTATCTCCCTAAATCCAGCAAATTGATTTGTTGGATTTATTTCTTTTAAAAATGAAGCTCTTCGATGATGAAACAAAATAGTAATACAGATCTAAAAGATCAACGCAACGATAAACTTTTTCACTATACCGTCAAAAGCTGTGCTCTTTTTGTTCTTCTGATTATGCTTGCTGCTTCTTTCTCAATGATTTGGGGAGGTAAAGAAGCATTTCAAACATTTGGCACCTCATTTGTATGGAACAGCGCATGGGATCCTGTAAGTAAGCAATTTGGCGCTCTTGTCCCTATTTACGGTACATTGGTCACATCGTGTATCGCAATGATTATTGCTGTTCCGGTCAGCTTTGGTATTGCAATTTTTATCACTAATCTTGCACCGAATTGGTTAAAAACACCCATATCAACTGCAATCGAATTATTAGCTGGAATCCCATCCATTATTTACGGTATGTGGGGTCTATTTGTATTTGTACCGTTCATGGCAGACCACGTTTATCCATGGGTAGATGAACATATGGGCGCTTTACCTTTGATTGGTCAACTTTTCCAAGGCCCACCTATTGGTCTAGGTATGCTTACTGCAGGTATTGTACTGAGTATTATGATTATTCCTTTTGTATCTTCTATTATGCGAGAGGTTTTTTCTACTGTGCCAACACCACTCATTGAATCTGCCTATGCAGTTGGGAACACCACATGGGAAGTCATTTGGGATATCGTTTTACCTTATACTCGATCTTCTGTACTTGGTGGTATTTTCTTGGGCTTAGGTCGTGCACTTGGTGAAACCATGGCCGTTACCTTTGTCCTTGGAAATGCACATCAACTCAGTATTTCTTTACTCCAGCCTGGAAACTCAATCTCTGCAACCATTGCCAATGAATTTACTGAGGCAGATTCAAGTCTCTACTTATCTTCATTACTGGCATTAGGATTTATCCTATTTGTTGTTACATTCATTGTACTTGCTTTAGCAAGATTCATGTTAGGCCGTTTGGCTCGTCGTGAGGGAGCATAATTATGTCAAATATGCTTTGGAAAACTCGACAAATTAAAAATATTCTTGCAAAAGTTTTCTCACTCATCACTGCAATTATCGGACTCTTTTGGCTTGTGTGGATTCTATGGACCACTCTCATCAATGGCTTACCTGCACTTAATTTAAATTTAATCACCGCCATGACACCACCACCAGGTGAATCGGGTGGTCTGCTTAATGCAATTGTCGGTAGCATTATTATGAGTGCTATTGCCATTTTTGTGGGAACACCCGTTGGTATTGCTGCTGGAACATACTTATCTGAATATGCACGAGATACAAAACTTGGTTTTTGTATTCGATTCATTAACGATATTTTGCTCTCTGCACCTTCTATAGTAATTGGACTCTTTGTGTATGAGATTATGGTAAGACGCATGGGACACTTCTCTGCCCTTGCAGGCTCAGTTTCTCTCGCATTCTTGGTTTTACCTGTTGTCGTACGTACCACAGATGAAATGCTACAGCTTGTACCAAATACCATGAGAGAAGCCGCACAAGCACTCGGTATCCCTCGCTGGAAAATCGTAAATCAAGTGCTATATAGAGCAGCTATGTCAGGCATTATCACAGGGGTATTGCTCGCACTGGCACGAATTTTAGGTGAAACAGCACCGCTTTTATTTACTGCACTTAACAATCAATATTGGTCGACAGACATTATGCAACCAATGGCAAATGTACCTGTTGTTATTTTCCAATATGCAATGAGCCCTTATGATGACTGGCACGCACTGGCTTGGGCAGGTGCATTGGTTATGATGCTCTTTGTTCTTATTTTAGGCATCATTTCACGTTCACTCTTAGTGAAAAAGGAGAAATAAGATGGATATTAAAGAAGCCATTCTAGGCAACCCTCATCAATCTACCTCTACGCCTCATCATTCAGATATCACACTCGATTTTATGAATAAAACAGCACCTAAACCAGAAAAAGCAAAGTTAGATGTTCGTAATCTAAGCTTTTACTATGGCGACACTCAAGCACTTAAAAATATTAATATGGTTATTCCTGAGCATCGTGTGACGGCGCTTATTGGTCCATCAGGCTGTGGGAAATCCACCCTATTGCGTATCTTTAATCGTATTTATGATATTTATCCCAAACTACGTGCAGAAGGTGAAATTATTTTCGAAGGGAAAAATATTCTTAAAGACCAAATTTCAATTAATCAGCTTCGCGCAAAAATTGGAATGGTCTTTCAAAAACCTGTCCCTTTCCCAATGACAATTTATGAAAACATTGCCTATGCAATCCGTCATTATGAAAAGCTTTCTAAATCAGACATGAATGATCGTGTAGAAAAAGCGTTACGTGACGGAGCACTTTGGGATGAAGTAAAAGACAAACTGCATAAAAGTGCTTTAGGTTTATCAGGCGGTCAGCAACAACGATTATGTATTGCACGTGCTGTTGCACTTAAACCAGAGGTTCTCTTATTAGATGAACCCACATCTGCATTAGATCCAATTTCAACAGCAAAAATTGAGCAACTCATTGAAGAGCTTAAACAACAATACTCTGTTCTTATTGTAACGCATAACATGCAACAAGCAGCCCGTATATCGGACTATACTGGTTTTATGTTTATGGGTGAATTAATTGAGCTAGATCATTCAAACAATATATTTACTAACCCACAAAAACAACAAACAGAAGACTACATCACTGGTCGCTTCGGATAAGTACAATTTTCAAGGAGAAAGTAAGAAAAATTCTTTCTCCTTTTTTATTTTCTTATTTGGTCTATCTTATAAACACAATATCCAATCATCATAAAAGTTATTTCCTCTAATAAAACTTCCCTATTCTCTTGTTTTAAACTTTTATATTTTTCTAATTCCGATTACCTTAGTGATAACCATTCAAAGTGATTTATTTTGGGCTAGATCCATCTAAGTCACTTACAATAATTATTCAGATGAGGGTAAATTTACATTGGATAGTCAGATCTTAGTGGCTTTTTTAGTCACAATTATTGCAAGCTTAGCAACCGTCATTGGAGGAGTACTGGTCTGTTTTTTTAAACAGCCTAGTCCTCGATTACTTTCTTTTGGCTTAGCATTTGCAGCAGGTGCAATGGTTTATATTTCTTTAACGGAAATCTTAAATAAATCAATTGAGTCATTCTCAAATGTCTATCCTGAAAATATAGGCTATAGTTTCGCAACGTTTGCCTTTTTGGGCGGCCTCGTCTTGGTATTAATTTTAGATAGAGTGATTCCCAATCCTCATGATGGATTAGAAGAAAAATCCTCTCAGGCATTAAATACAAAACAAATTATGCGAACAGGCTTATTAACTATGTTTGCAATTACAGCACATAACTTACCTGAAGGATTAGCTACTTTTTTTGCAACACTAGATAGCCCAACTGTAGGTGCTCCATTGGCATTGGCAATTGCTATACATAATATTCCTGAAGGTATTGCAATTGCACTCCCTGTATATATTGCAACACAAAATAAACTTTATGCAGTGGCCGCAAGCTTTGTTTCAGGCCTTGCAGAACCCATCGGTGCATTACTCGGATATATCTTTTTAGCCCCTTATTTAAATGATTTGGTCTATGGTATCGTATTCGGCATTATTGCAGGTGTGATGGTGTACTTAGCTTTAGATGAACTATTACCGACTGCAAAAAAATATGCCAAAGGTCATGAAACTGTATATGGTTTGGTTATTGGTATGTCAGCTCTAGCTATTAGTTTAGTTGCATTTAAATTTGCATAAATCAATTTTAAAACAGGTAAATCTAAATAGATTTACCTGTATGTACGACCGTGTCATTAGGCAATACATTTTTATTTTTAAACATTACTTTTGCATTCAATCCACTTAAAATCGATGAATCTGTAAAGGAGAGTTGACCATCTATGAGTTTCAATGCTGCCTCAACAATAGATAATCCTAAACCACTACCTACAACTTGATGCTGAGTACTTTCTAAGCGGACAAATCGCTCCTTTACTTTCTTTAGATTGCTCTCATCAATGCCAGGGCCTGCATCGTGAAACTCTACAGTTGTATGCGAATGATCTGCATAAACTTTTATTAAAATTTGACCATTGGTACGATTATACTTGATAGCATTATCAATTAAATTTAAAAAAATTGTTTCTAAAATAGACTGCGTTGCCCAGACAAACACTTCTTCATAATGATCGACAACAAACTGCATTTGAATATTTTTTTCTTTTGCACTCATTGATAGCTGATTTAAAGCAGTTCGTAATACATCTACTACATTCATCTGCTCTAATTCATTTACAGCCATGTCATCTTGATGCGCCAATTTCATAAGCTGATCGACCAAACGAATCATTCGCTGTAAGCTTAGTCTTAAATCCACCATATTTTCATCATATTGAGCTGTATTTTGCTTGAGCTTAGATAACAAATTTGTTTGTAAATTAATCGCCGTTAATGGCGTTCTTAACTCATGTGCAGCATTGGCAACAAATGATTTTTGCTGAATTTGTGCTTCCTCTATTCGCTTAAATAAATAATTTAACTCATTAATTGCAGGTGAGATCTCAGCAGGCAGTTGCTGAACATGAATGGGTGATAAATCAGAGGGATGTCTTACTGAAAAAATCTCTTTAAGTGTAAATAAAGGACGTAAATGTCTCTGGATTAATTTATATAAACCCAAAATACCAAAAGGTACAAAAAATAAATAAGGCAATAGCATATTAATGGCCAACTCTTTTGCAAGGTTGACACGTACATGATTCAGTTGACTAATTTGAATTTGTTTATCACCAATCGGTTTGACATAGATAATGAGTGTTCCACGTGATGTTTTCTGTCTTTTCACGTAGCTTTTATCACTGTATGGCATGAGATAACCGCCAGTCAATCCAGATTGTTGCAGATGGTCTTTGGCAACGATATCAATGAAAAAATCAACTTCTCCATAATGACGTTTTGGATTAAATGTCGATGTCCTTAACGTCGGATTATTTTGCTCTAAAAAGTAAGCCATATGCTCCATTTGGCTATTAATGACTTCTTGAGACTCTTCAAGAGCAATACGATAAGCTGCAAACCCAATGACAACCAACAGCAATATACTGAAGATGGAAATTGACCATGACATCTGAGTACTTAATGATTTTTGTTGATACATCCTACGTACTGAGCTGCATAAACGATGTATATACA
>NZ_VTDQ01000041.1 GCF_015627175.1 Acinetobacter pollinis
TTTAAAAGGTTTGCGTGGGCGAGTTCTTTTAACCTCAATTCGTTTTTTCCAGCTCAAAATTGTATTTTTATCAATTTCAAATTGTGTCGATACCGCTCGTATGGAATATCCTTCCTCAAGCTTCGCTATCACTTTTCGTCTAAAATGTTCTGAATAACTCATTTTTAAATTGTCTTATATTTTTGATTGTTTGACTATACATACTCGTGAAACATATAAGTCGCTTGTACCCAGATAGGTATATAACATTCTAAAGTCCTTACTTTGCCATCTAAATTTTATACTTCTTGAATGGTTGGTCTGAAAATAATTTCATTAATATCTAAGTTTTTAGGTTGTTGAATAGCAAAAAGTACAGCATTAGCAAAGCTTGACGCAGGAATCTCATTTTGCTCATAAAAGCTTTGCATTGCACTAAGAGACATTTCTGAAGATGAGCCATATTTTAATTCGCTTGCAACTGCACCTGGTGAAATAACTGTCGTGCGTAAATTATAGGGTTTCACCTCCTTTCTTAAACTTTCTGAAATAGCTAAGACAGCCGATTTTGTTGCACTATATACAGCACAGAGTGGCCCAAAAACATGGCCTACAACAGAAGATATATTAATAATCTGTCCATTTTTCTGTTCTTTCATTATTGGCAATACTGCGGCAATACCATGTAAGACACCACGAATATTGACATCAATCATTAGATTCCATTCATCAACTTTGAGTTCTTCTAAAAGTGATAGTGGCATTACGCCTGCATTGTTTATTAGGACATCAACTCTGCCATATAGTTTTATCGCTTGTGCAACCAGATTTTGAACTTGTACCAAATCTCGTACATCTGTTTGAACGCAATGATCGTGAGAAATATTTAACTCATTTGCTAGCTCATGTAGTCTTTCAATACGGCGTGCACCCAAAATGACATTTGCGCCATGATGTACTAAATGTTTAGCCGTTTCATATCCTAGACCTGAAGAAGCACCTGTAATTACAATAACTTTTTGATTTATGTTCATCATATTTATATGCCATTTTAGTGTTTGGATTATTATTCTTTTCCCAACTAAAAAATAAAATACGATAGGAAGTTAAATAATATATAACCTAAAGTTGATAATTATCATTTGTTTCACGTGGAACATTGCCTAATATAACTTTAAACAGAATATTTGTATAAATGTGGTTAAACTGAATTTCTAGTGATTTTATAATGTGATGAGTTATGTGGAAAATAAGGTCAGTCTTACTGATGAATTTATTGGTATCAACCAGCCTATTTTCAGATGTAAGTACTTTAAGTGTTCAATTAAAAAAACAATATCCAAATTTGGATTTTCAGCATCTTCAATCTACAGAAATGAAAGGAGTTTATAGTGCGTCATTAGACCAACAAATTGTCTATGTAGACGAGCGCGCTGAGCATATACTAGTCGGTTCTATGATTCGTTTAAAAGATCAAAAGAATCTTACAAAGGATTTAATGATACAAAACAATAAAGTAGATTGGGATACCCTACCCTTACAAGATGCTATTAAAATTGTAAAAGGAAACGGTCAGCATAAAATAGCTGTTTTTTCTGATCCTAACTGTCCTTACTGTAAAAAGTTAGAGCCAGAATTAGATCGTTTGACGAATGTTACAATTTACGTATTTCTTTATCCTATTCGCCCTGAATCTGTCTTTTCTTCAAAGCAAGTGTGGTGTAGCACAAGTCGACCTTATTATTGGAACAAGTTAATTCGTGAAAATATTAATCCTCAAAACGATGCCAGTTGTAATAATCCTATTCAAAAGAATTTACTTCTAGGTAAAAAAATAGGAATAGAAGGTACACCGGGAATTATTTTTTCAAATGGTTTTAAAACACTAGGTTATATGTCTGCAGGTGAAATTGAAAAGATTTTGAAAAATACAGGAATATAAATAAAAAAAGGCAGTATATAAATATACTGCCTTTTTAAAAATTTTATGGTTTAGTCACTTTTGGTAAAAAAGTTATAAGCAAATAATACGATCACTGCGCCGATGACAGAGGCAATAAAGCCCGCTGATGAATTAGGACCATATAAATGCAACATGCGACCGCCGTATGTTGCAACTAAAGAACCTGCTATCCCTAACAGTGTGGTGACCAAAAATCCTGCTTTGTCATTACCTGGATGTAAAGCACGAGCAATTAACCCGGCTAAGAATCCAATAAAAATGGTGACGATTAGGCTCCACATAATAAGATGCTCCTTAAAGTCTTGGTTTATTTTAGTATTGCGTTTTAGTATTTACGTTTTCTTAAAATTATAATAGACAAAGAATCAAAGATGAATGTTGTTGTTTTGTGCATAAAAAAGTGGCTTTTGCCACTTTTTGTTATAAACCGATTTCGCCAATATATGGAATATGTCGGTATTTTTGATCATAGTCGAGACCATATCCGACAATAAAGCGATCTTCTACCTCAAAACCTAAAAATTTGACATCTAGTTCAATTTCACGGCGTGAAGGTTTGCTTACAAGCGTACATAATTCAATTGAATTTGGACGACGTGTTTGTAGCATTTCTAATACTTTACTTAGCGTATTTCCTGAGTCAATAATGTCTTCAACCACTAAGACATCTTTGCCTTGGATATCTCCATCGAGATCTTTTAAGATTTTAACATCTCGGCTTGAAACAGTGCCTCCACCGTAACTGGAAACTGTCATAAAGTCGAGTTCATGCGTTTTCTCAATTGCACGGCATAAGTCAGCCATGAAAATAACAGAGCCACGTAATAAACCAATCAATACAAGCTCTTTATCGCTATTGGCATAGAACTGGTTAATTTGCTCACCTAGCTGTTTAACTTTGGTTTGAATTTCGTCTGCGGAAATCATCACACGCATTGGAACAGTCATGGGAAGGTCCTACTTGTCTGAATAAAAAAGGTGTTGCGTTGCAACACCTAAAAAAACTCATACTAGTTTAATGCAAAAGATAGCAATATGCATCTTTAGATTGATGAGATGCTATTTCTTTAATGAGGTTTTTGCGTATATGCAATTTTTCCATGAATGTATGTGGTGTGAATATTTCGATCGTCTCCCATGGTAAAGAGTGCAAATAATCGGTCTTCAATACCTTTAGCTTCTGATTGCCTCAAGTGCTGTAAAGCAGTAGCATTGAATTGTATAACAATACAGTCTGCCTCTTTGCCAATATTGAAATTTCCTAACTTATCATCTAGATCGAGTGACTTTGCACCACCGAGTGTTGCATGATAAAGCGATTCAAATGCTGAAAGCTTTTCACCTTGCAATTGTTGAACTTTATATGCTTCATTCAGTGTTTGTAATTGTGAAAAAGATGTCCCTGCACCAATGTCTGTGCCGAGTCCCACTTTGACCTGTTTATCCCAAGCTTGTTTTAAAGAAAATAAGCCACTACCTAAGAACAAATTCGATGTTGGACAAAAGGCAATTGCTGAATCTGTTTGATGCATACATTGCCATTCATCCTCTTCAAGATGTACGCAGTGAGCAAATACAGAACGGTTCCCTGTAAGACCATAATAGTTATAGACATCTAAATAATTTTTTCTTTCCGGAAATAGTGATTTTACCCATGCAATTTCGTCTTTATTTTCACTCAGGTGTGTATGTACATACACGTCAGGGAATTCTTGTTTTAGTTGTCCTGCCTTACTAAGTTGTTCAGGGGTAGAGGTTGGTGCAAATCGTGGTGTAATTGCATAGAGTGCTCTTCCCTTCCCATGCCATTTTTCAATGAGTGCTTTACTGTCTTGGTAAGACTGTTCAGCGGTATCACACAGATCTTCAGGTGCATGTCGATCCATCATGACCTTTCCTGCAATAAGGCGCATATCGAATTTTTCAGCTTCTTCAAATAGTGCATCTATGGATTGAGGATGAACCGTACCAAAAACCAATGCAGTGGTAGTACCATTTTTCAATAATTCTTGAATAAAGATTGCTGCAATTTTATCTGCATATGTTTTATCTTTAAACTTAAGTTCAGTAGGAAATGTATATGTATTTAGCCAGCTTAATAGCTGTTCACCATAGGCACCTACCATTTCTGTTTGAGGGTAATGGATATGAGTATCTATAAAACCGGGAAGAATAAGTTCATTTGGATAATGTTGTACGGTTACACCTTGAGGTAAATATGGCTGTCCATCGTCCCATGTACCAAACCATGTGATTTTGCCTTCACAAGTAATCATTACGCCGTCTTCAATATAGCGGACATAATTTTTAATATCATTCGCTTGGGTGACGGTCTGTGTAATATCTAAAAAATTACCACGAATAACAGAAGATTGAGGAGAGTGTTTCAAAGACATGGTGTGCCTATCTATATTATTTTTTCAATAGATTGTAACTTATTTTTAGAATGGGTTGATGTCATGCGAAAATAAAAAAGGCATGCTTTGCATGCCTTTTTTCTTAAGATTGCTGTTGCTTTTTGTCGTAGTGGAGTGAAAGAATCGTGGTAATAATAAGGACAACCGCAATCACACCTAAAGATAACCAAATCGGAATATGGATATTAAACATCAACATAAGCATTTTAAAACCAATGAATATAAGAATAACGCCTAATCCATAAGGTAGATAATGCATTTTTTGTGCTGCACCAGCCAATAGGAAGAACATTGCACGTAAACCCAAAATTGCCATGAGGTTTGCACTCAGTACAATAAATGGATCGCTTGTTACTGCAAAAATTGCAGGGATAGAGTCAACGGCAAAAATAACATCAGAAACTTCTACCAAAATGAGTACGATAAGTAATGGTGTAACAAACAACTTACCTTTTTCACGAATGGTGAATTTATCTTCACGCAAGGTTGGTGTAATAGGTAGTTTTTTTCTTAACCATTTGAGAAGTTTCATGTCCTCAATATCTGGGTCTTCATCTTGCCCTTTTAAGAACTTATAGCCTGTATAAACAAGGAAAGCACCAAAGATATAGAGAATCCACGAGAATTCTTGGATAAGCCATGCGCCAATAAAAATAAAAATAGTTCTTAAAATGATCGCGCCAAGCACACCATATAATAAGACACGGCGTTGTAAAATAGGTGGAATAGCAAATGCAGAGAAAATCATGAGCCAGACAAATACGTTGTCAATTGCTAAAGATTTTTCAAGCAAGTAACCTGTAATATATTCTAAGGTTTTCTGATTTGCGATTTCTGTTCCAACGGTATTTTGTAGGTATGCCCAAAGACCTCCTGCAAAGAGTAATGCAACAGTGACCCATGCAGCACTCCAAATCCCCGCTTGTTTTAATGAAACACCCTGTGTTCCATCTTTAGTATCTTTTTGTTTGAAACTTAAAAAGTCAATCAGTAACATCACGGCAACAAGGCAAAAGAATACCCCGTATAGCCAAAAGTTTCCGACAGAGTCCATGTTTTACTCCTTCATCTTGCATTTGGCCATAAAAAAACCTTGACCAGTTGCCAGATGATTTATTTACCCTCTGTGACAACATGATCAAGGTCTTGCCTACACTGTATGATGACAGTGCTCAGGTACCGACTTTGTTTTTGCAAAGTGTAATGACGAAACCTGACACTTAGTACTTTACTAAGTTAAGGAGGCTACTCCCCTTGTTCAATTCTGTTTGAATAGTGTTCATTCAATAGAAATATTTTGTCATATTGTCTAATTAAAAGCAAATATTATTGTTTTTTTAAGGTTTTGATAAGCTTTTGATGTAAGCCACCAAAACCACCATTTGACATAATAATAACCGCATCACCTTCATGTGCATCTTTAACAATGTGTTTGATGATGTCATCTAATGAATGAGTTACGTAAGCTTCATTTTTTGAAGCATCAATGACAGGCTGTAAGTCCCAATTAAGACCTTCGGGTTGGTACCAAATGACCTGATCTGCAAGTTCAGTTGCATGTGCAAGACCTTGTTTATGGGTTCCAAGACGCATTGTATTTGAACGAGGTTCAATCACTGCCCATAAACGGCGCTTACCCAATTTTTTGCGAGCGCCATCCAATGTTGTTGCAATTGCTGTTGGATGATGAGCAAAATCGTCATATATTTCTATACCATCAATCGTATCTAGCAACTCCATACGACGCTTTACCCCCCCAAACTTAGACAAAGCCTCACATGCTTGTCCAATGTCAATACCTACATGGTTTGCAGCAGCAATTGAAGCTAGGGCGTTAGCAACACTGTGTTGGCCTGTCATATTCCATTTCACTTCACCAACAAACTGTTGATGATGATACACCTTAAAATGAGAGCCATCTGCTTCAATGAGCTCTGCATATATTTCAGCATCGTTATATGATGTGAGCGCCGTTCTTGTTACGGGTGTCCAACAACCTTGTTTGAGTACATCATCAATATTTGATTCGGTAATGGGTGCAATAATTTTGCCTTCACTCGGAATAGTACGAACAAGATGATGAAATTGTTTTTGAATGGCAGCTAGATCATCAAAAATATCTGCATGGTCAAACTCTAAGTTATTTAAAATTGCTGTTTTAGGGTGGTAGTGAACAAATTTAGAACGTTTATCGAAGAAAGCAGAATCATACTCATCTGCCTCAACAACGAAGTATTGCCCACCTCCTAAACGTGCGCTATGGCTAAAACCAAGGGGTACGCCACCAATAAGAAAGCCAGGATTTAAGCCTGCTTGTTCAAGTACCCATGCAAGCATAGTTGTAGTCGTCGTTTTTCCATGCGTTCCTGCAACAGCCAATACATGTTTATCTTGTAGTACATGTTCAGCTAAAAACTGAGGGCCTGAAGTATATGGTATACCTTCGTTAAGTATATATTCGATAGCATCAATCCCTCGAACCATTGCATTACCAACAATCACTAAATCAGGTCTTGGGTCTAAATGTTCACGATGGTAGCCTTGCATGAGTTCAATACCTGCATTCTCAAGCTGTGTAGACATGGGTGGGTAAACATTTTGATCTGACCCTGTTACCTTATGCCCTAAATCTCGTGCAAGCAGTGCCAAAGAACCCATGAATGTGCCACAAATACCTAAAATATGCAGATGCATGATTTAATTTTCTCCAAATTTTACTCTGTTCTTTTCTGATGTGAACATGAGTAAGGTGCTGATCTTAATTGAAGAAACCATAGCAAGGCTATTGTAGAAAAGATAGTTATAATTGGTGAAGAAAAGCTGAAATAGCAACCACTACAACGGTTTAGTGTAGTAGTTGCGAGACGATTTATTATGTTGCTTGGTAATGAATTACAGTACGAATAGATTGTCTTTTATGCATTAGTTCAAATGCATCGTTAATTTGTTCAAGTGGCATGGTATGTGTGACAAATGGTTCAAGTTGAATATCTCCTTTCATTGCATCTTCAACCATAGTAGGCAACTGACTACGACCCTTAACACCACCGAAAGCAGTCCCCTTCCAAGTTCGTCCTGTTACGAGTTGGAATGGACGGGTTGAGATTTCCTGTCCTGCACCAGCAACCCCAATAATGACTGACTGTCCCCAACCACGATGTGCCGATTCAAGTGCTGAGCGCATGACATTTACATTGCCAATGCATTCAAAAGAGTGATCGACTCCCCATCCTGTCATTTCAACAATAACCTGTTGAATGGGTTGATCAAAATCTTTAGGATTAAGAAAATCAGTTGCTCCGAACGATTCTGCAAGTTTGAACTTTTCAGGATTTGTGTCGACAACAATGATTCGACCTGCTTTAGCCTGCCGAGCACCTTGTACGACCGCAAGACCAATACCACCTAAACCAAAGACGGCGACACTATCACCTTCTTGTACTTTGGCTGTATTGTGAACTGCACCGATACCTGTCGTCACGCCACACCCTAAAAGACAAACTTGTTCATGGTTTGCTTCAGGATTAATTTTTGCAAGAGATACTTCTGCAACGACAGTATATTCACTAAATGTAGAGCAACCCATATAGTGATAGATAGGCTGTCCTTCATAGGAAAATCGTGTTGTACCATCTGGCATTAAGCCTTTACCTTGAGTCGCTCTCACTGCCGTACACAGATTAGTTTTACCTGATTTACAGAAAAGACATTCTTTACATTCGGCGGTATATAACGGAATGACGTGATCACCAGGTTGTACACTTGTTACACCCTCACCGACTTCAACCACAATACCTGCGCCTTCATGACCTAAAATTGCAGGAAATACCCCTTCTGGATCTTCTCCTGAAAGTGTAAAGGCATCTGTATGGCAAACGCCTGTATGACTAATTTGAATAAGTACCTCACCCTTTTGAGGTGGTGCAACATCAACTTCTACAATTTTTAAAGGCTGGCCTGGACCAAATGCAACAGCTGCACGAGATTTCATGATAAATTTCCTATAAATTTAAGTATAAAATTATGGGTATAGTTCGGTGCTTCTCATTTTATTATTGCATAAGGATAAGGAAAAAAGGCTGTAAATTTATGTGAAGAAATAAGCTAAGATTTTATAATTATAATAGTATTATATTTTATTCTTAATAATAGGTGATATATAAATAATTAATTTTTTAATTGCCGAATACAGTTAATTTCTGCTGTATTATAATGAATATGTTTAAAGGTCATTTCTATCTATCTATATCTTTATATTAGAGATATGATATAAACCTATATTTACCGTGTAAAACAAAAATAAGAGAAATATTTATATTAAAAATAGAAAATAGATTGAAGTAAATTAGCTTATCTCTCTAGGTTTATTATAAGAAATCTGACTGACACGATAACTTTTATCTTTAAGACTAATGACATCACCACGTTGGGCATTTGCTAATGCTGAATAGATTGAAAAATCGATAAGACTTGCGTCATTGATATCCATCCATAATGTATTCATTGATATATGATCATTTGTCTTCGTCATATCTTCAATTTTTTGTAAATGCAAAACATGCATGTCATCTGACACCAATGTAATGTATAAATTATTCATGTTTTTCCTGATCTGAAGTGGCCAAATTAAAATATTAATCTCTTCAAATATATTTTTCTGATCTTATCCTATTATATTTGTTAAAAAAATAAAAAATTGTAAGTAAAAGCTTACAATTTTTGGATGCTTTTTATTCTATTTTATTTTTATCTTTCATGTTTTGTGAATATGTTCCATACTAATCACAGACGTTTCAACAAGGGAGCAAATTGTGTGAAATTACATGCTTTATGCTATTGCAGTGTGCGTAAAGGGAGCCATGAAACTTTATTAGATGAAATTCATGATATACTAGAAGTCGCAAAGAAATTTAATAATAAACATAATGTTACAGGGGTTTTATACTACTCTGGAGGGCGATTTTTTCAGTATATAGAAGGACTTGAAATAGTAATTGAAGATTTATTCGATCGTATTGCCGTAGATCCTCGTCATCATTATGTTCATTATTTTGGGACAAGAGCGATACAAGAGCGTAGATTTAATGGTTGGTCTATGAAGTATGTACAAAGAAATTCGCGAGTTGAATTATTTTTTAAAAATCGCGGTGAGAAAACATTAATGTCTTTAGGTTTAAATGACAGTAATCTATCAGATTTTTTGGATGAGTTAGTTCTTGCTGAGCAAGATACGCTTCCCAAAAAATGATGATTGATTTCAATGGATTTTGGGATGGGAGTACATTTATTTCATTATATTGGTATGGTGTAATTGGAATTCTTGACGAAAAAATGGTTGGTGTGGTTAAGGTTGGTTAAAAATATGAAAGTGCGATACTGCTATTTTGGCCTAGTGAGTCGTCAGGAGAATGAAACACTTGTAGATAAACTTCGGTTTATTTATGAAGTTGTATCTAAATATAATCATAAATATAATGTATCTGGAGTATTCTATTATGCCAACCAATCATTTTTTCACTGTATAGAGGGAAATAAAAATACAGTTGATAAGCTGGTTAAATATTTAGGTACAAGTGATAAAATAACTAAAATAAATAAAATAGAAGAAATTGAAATTCAAAATCATCATTATATAGACTGGACAATGAAATATGTCCATAAAGACTCTAATATTATGTCATTCTTTCATGAGTTAGATTATCCTTTGTTTCTCCCTTTGTCTTTATCTGATGATCAGAAATTTAGCTTGATGACTGTCATATTGAATGAATTGCCAGATCCGCTTAAAGTGAAACATGCCAAAGGATATAAAAATAGAGGAAAAAACTTTTATTAAATGATGAAAAAATAAATGAAATTGAAAGTTTTTAAGTGAATGAAATGACACTTTTATTCTATTTTTTGCATAAAAACTTTAACTTGTTGTTGGGTTGGGAGCGATAGAAAAAACAGTTATAATAAAATGAGTTTAAAGTATTACTTATAAGAAGTAATCGCCTCTATTTTCTACTCTCGGAATTTTAAATGAACATGGCTAAAGTTGAAGCAACACCATTAGTTGGAATTATTATGGGATCCCAGTCAGATTGGGCAACGCTTGAACATACTGCACAGATGCTTGAAAAATTAGGCGTTCCTTTTGAGGCAGAGGTTGTTTCAGCACATCGTACTCCAGACCGTTTATTTGAATATGCAGAAACTGCACGTGATCGCGGTATTCAAGTTATTATTGCCGGTGCAGGTGGTGCAGCCCATTTACCAGGTATGTGCGCTGCTAAAACTGATCTTCCAGTATTAGGTGTTCCTGTAAAATCTTCAATTTTAAATGGTGTAGATTCTCTACTTTCAATTGTTCAAATGCCAGCGGGTATTGCTGTAGGTACACTAGCTATTGGACCTGCGGGAGCAACAAATGCTGCAATTATGGCTGCACAGATTTTGGGTTTAACTCATACTGAAATTGCGAATAATGTTGCATCATTTAGAGCATCGCAAACTGAAAAGGTTGCGAATAATAATATTCCTGGGAATGTATAATTAGAGGAATAATTTATGGATACAACGATTGGTATCTTTGGAGGTGGTCAATTAGGTCGTATGATGGCCCAAGCTGCACTACCTCTTAATATTCATTGTACATTTTACGAAGCAAATGTAACGTGCCCTTCTGCAATATTGGGAAAAGTATTTACAAGTCATGAAAGTAAAGATTTAAAACCATTTATAGAAAGTGCGCCTGTATTTAGCTTAGAGTTTGAAAATACGCCTTTAAATGAAGTTGATGAGCTTGTGCAAAGTGGTAAGAAAATTTATCCACCAAGACAAGCTTTGGCTATTGCACAAAATAGATTATCTGAAAAAAATCTCTTTAAAGCATTAGATATCCCCGTTGCGCCATTCCTTGCTGTGGATAACTTAGAAGATATACACATAGCTGTGGAAAAGTTGGGATTACCAATTGTTCTTAAAACAGCAATGGGTGGATACGATGGTAAAGGGCAATTTATTATTCGTACGCATGACCAAATTTCACAAGCATGGGAAGAATTGGGTGCAGCGAAAAGTCTAATTGCGGAAAGCTTTGTTCAGTTTTCTCGAGAAGTTTCTATTATTGCTGTACGCGGACAAGATGGAGATGTAAAAACTTGGCCATTGGCTGAGAATCATCATCATCAAGGTATTCTATCTCATTCTATTGTGCCTGCACCAAAAAGTGAAAGCTTACAGCCTGTTGCACAAGAGTACATTACAAGACTTTTAAATCATTTAGATTATGTTGGTGTACTTACATTAGAACTATTTGTGACTTCGCAAGGTTTGTATGCAAATGAAATGGCACCTAGGGTTCATAACTCTGGTCATTGGTCTATTGAAGGATCAACATGTTCTCAGTTTGAAAACCATATTCGCGCTGTAGCAGGGTTACCGTTGGGTGAAACGGATTGTATTCGTCCTACAGTTATGGTGAATATTATTGGTCAGCATCCTAAAATAGACGATGTTCTTCGTTTAGAGGGAGCACATTTACACCTGTATAATAAGTCTGAACGTGTAGGCCGTAAGCTAGGACATATTACATTAATGCCTCATGGTTCAGAAAATTTAACTGATTTGTGTAGAAAATTGGCTAAGATTTTACCTGAACCATTAGCATTACAAAGTGATATGAATATTTAGCTACATATTCATTTTTCATAAAAATATAAAAAAGCGACCTCTGAGTCGCTTTTTTATATTTATTATTTTATCCACAGTTTTCTTATTTAAATTTAATCATTATTTTAAATTTGAAAACTTGAATTCAAAATCTATGGATATGTTTTTTGAATTCAAAGTTACGATTTATATATTAGATTTAAAAAAAATCCTGATATTCTAAAAAAATTAATCTAAAAATTAACCAAGGATTGTATAGATGAAAAATTATTTGAATTTATTTATTTTTCCTATTATTGCTATAAGTACGATGTCTCATGCAGAGCTTGTTATTAAGTCAGATACACAAAAAATTATGCCTTTGGTTGTGAATGATAAAATTGTCAAAACTGCTGTACAACAGGGAGATTCGGATCTTAAATTTCAGCAATGTCTCGCTCAAATAAATCCTCTAGCACTGGCATCTGGTATCCAAAATGATATATATGATCAATATACAAAAAATTTAACACCAGATTACTCTGTTTTAGATAAGTTAAATTATCAACCAGAATTTTCTACCCCTATTTGGGATTATCTATCGGGTCTTGTTGATGATGAACGTATCGCTTTAGGTCGATCACAGTTAAATCAGCATCAACAAGTTCTAAGTCAAATACAAAACAGATATGGAGTTCCACCTGAAGTCGTTGTTGCTGTTTGGGGCGTAGAAAGTAATTTTGGTAACATTGTTGGTAAATATCCTTTATTACAGTCTTTAGGTACATTAAGTTGTGAAGGACGAAGACAATCCTATTTTAGAGGAGAGTTTTTTGCTGCAATTAGAATTTTGCAAAGTGGTGATTTAACCGAAAATCAATTAATAGGCTCGTGGGCTGGAGCATTTGGTCAAACACAATTTATGCCTTCAACCTATGAGAGATTGGCTGTTGATTTTGATGGTGATGGGCGTAGAGATCTGGTTTCTAATACTTCTGATGCGTTGGCATCTACTGCAAATTTTCTTAAAAAATCAGGTTGGCAGACAGGCATGCCTTGGGGCTTTGAAGTAAAAGTTCCATCAGGATTTATATTTAATAATGAAGGAAGACGTAATAAAAAACCTTTATCAGAATGGCTCTCTAAAGGAGTAACGAGAATAGATGGGAGCGCATTAGTTCAAGGTAATATTACTGAGAATACCGTAGCAGGGTTACTCATGCCTGCAGGTAGTAGTGGTCCTAAATTTTTAGTATTTAAAAATTTCGATGCAATTTATAGTTATAATGCCGCGGAAAGCTATGCTTTAGCAATTGCTTATTTGTCAGATCGTTTAAAAGGCAATGGACCTATTATTGCACTTTGGCCAACAGATGATGCAGGAACTTCTAGAGCAGAACGAAGAGAAATTCAAACCTATTTGATTTCTAAAGGTTATGACATTGGTGAAGCAGATGGCTTAATTGGTGACAAAACACGTCAAGCCATTTCACAAGAACAGCAAAAGTTAGGGTTAAATCGAAATGGACGAGCTGGTCAGATGTTTCTAAATAAAATTCGTAGTTTAAAAAATTAAACTGGTATTTTATGAAAGCTCTCTCCTGACAAGAGGAAATACAATATCCAAAGTGAGGGGCGCGATATTTATATACTGAGTAGCCGATGGGTTAATCCAGATTATCTCTTCAATTTCTGAACATAATTTGGGTTGACCATCGATTTTTACATGATACAAATAAGCTTTCAGATCAAATCCTTTCTCATTTGCAGCTTGAGTATAAAACTCACCATAACTTTTAATAATTGTGGCCTCTAATCCAATTTCTTCTTTTATTTCTCTGATTAAAGCCTGATTTGGGGCTTCACCATTTTCAAGTTTGCCTCCGACTTGCATATAAAAGAGAGTTCCTCTTTTGCGAACCAGTAAAAGCTCACCCTTCTCATTTAAAATAATTGCTGCAGCAACCGTAATTAAATTATTTGATTGATCCATATTATAGTTTCCAAAGTTTAGTCACGTTTAATAACAATACAGTTACTTAATTTAACATTAAAAAAAATTAATATAATTCAATACTTTGAAATTAATTGTATAATATTTATTCATATGTAGGTTTTGGACTACATCATATCTTTGTGAAATTTAATATTCTGTGTTTGCCCAACAAAAAATAAACAAAGAATAATTATAAACATAAATACACAACAGAGGGTGGGCAGATAAACCTCTCTATGAAAATAGAGAGGTTTATCTTATTTATAGCATACACAAAAAATTAAGCTTTATTATATATATGATTTTTCAATATTTTATGACTAAGTTTGTCGACAATGTATGCGATAAGGCAGCCAATTGCGCAAAACAAAATACGTAGTAGCGCGCCATGAAATGTATTATGCGATACATCGTATACCGTAACGATAAGTAAGCCTGATAGTGCGATACCACAGTATTCAGCATGTTTTAGAAGTATGCATGTAATTGTAGTCAGTAATATTCCCAAAATTAGTAATAAGTATTCAATATTAATATATGTATGTTCTTTAGAGAATTGTGAAACAAGTAACCAAATAATAACACCTATACTAGAGCCAATGAGATTGCCTGTGACTTGATTAAAATTGACAGGACTATTGGCATCGTATTGAATAGTAAAAAAGGCAGTCAATGAGCTCCATAAAAAAAAGTTGGAAACATGATCCTTATCTATACAAATAGCAAGTAAAGTTACAATCAGGGCGCATGCGAGAATTTTTAAAATATATAAAATTTTTGCTTTTTGTTCTTCGGTAAAGCTCATATGAAAAATCATGATAATTTTAAGCGTCTATATATTAGAGCATAAAAAAACCGTGCATATTGCACGGTTTTTTAGATTTTAAGAAATCTTATTTCTTATCATCTTTTACTTCTTTAAATTCAGCATCTACAACGCCATCATCAGCTTTCTTCTGCTGAGCTCCACCTTCTTGGTTAAATGCATTTGGATCAAAACCTTGTGCACCACCTTGAGCGCCCTGAGCTTGCTCATAAGCACGCTGAGTAATTGGCATTAAGATGTTTTGTAAGCTTTCAGTTTTTGCTTTGATCGCTTCAGCATCATTTTCTTTTGTTACTGCTTCTAGTTCAGATACCGCAGTATTTACAGCTGTTTTTTCGTCTTCGGTAACTTTATCACCTAAGTCTTTTACAGCTTTATTTGCGCTAGAAATGAGTGCATCTGCTTCATTACGTGCTTTTGCAAGATCTTCAAATTTACGATCTTCTTCAGCATTTGCCTCAGCATCTCTGATCATTGCTTCTACTTCTTCATCAGATAAACCAGAGTTTGCTTTAATCTGAATAGACTGTTCTTTACCTGTGCTCTTATCTTTCGCAGATACTTTTAATATACCATCTGCATTGATATCGAAAGAAACTTCAATTTGTGGCACACCGCGTGGCGCAGGTGGAATATCACCTAATTGAAAGTTACCCAACAATTTGTTTTGTTGAGCCATTTTACGCTCACCTTGGTAAACAGCGATATCAACTGCAGGTTGGTTGTCTGCTGCTGTAGAGAACACTTGTGATTTCTTAGAAGGAATCGTTGTGTTCTTTTCAATGATTGGTGTAAGTACACCACCCATTGTTTCAATACCAAGTGTTAAAGGTGTTACGTCAAGAAGTAGAACGTCATTTTTATCACCAGAAAGTACTGCACCTTGAATTGCAGCACCCATTGCTACTGCTTCATCAGGGTTAACGTCTTTACGTGGCTCTTTACCAAAGAATGCTTGTACTTTTTGTTGTACAAGTGGCATACGCGTTTGGCCACCCACTAAGATAACATCTGAAATTTCATTACTTGAAAGGCCAGCATCTTTAAGTGCAATACGACAAGGCTCAAGTGTACGTTCAACTAGGTCAGCAACTAATGATTCAAGTTTTGCACGTGTTACATTAATTACTAAGTGTTTTGGACCACTTGCATCTGCAGTGATGTACGGAAGGTTAATTTCAGTACCATTTGAAGATGAAAGTTCAATTTTTGCTTTTTCAGCTGCTTCTTTTAAACGTTGTAGTGCAAGAGGATCATTTTTTAGATTAACGTCTTGCTCTTTTTTGAACTCTTCAACTAAGTAGTCAATTAATGCTGTATCGAAGTCTTCACCACCTAAGAATGTGTCACCATTTGTAGAAAGTACTTCAATTTGTTGATCGCCATCTAAGTCAGCAATTTCAATGATAGATACGTCAAATGTACCACCACCTAAATCGTATACAGCAACTTTACGATCGCCTTCTTTTTTGTCCATACCGAACGCAAGTGCAGCTGCAGTTGGCTCGTTAATGATACGTTTTACATCTAGACCAGCAATTTTACCAGCATCTTTCGTTGCTTGACGTTGTGCATCATTGAAGTACGCAGGTACTGTAATAACCGCTTCAGTAACAGCTTCACCTAAATAGTCTTCAGCAGTTTTTTTCATTTTTTTCAAAATTTCTGCTGAAACTTGTTGTGGTGCAAGTTTTTTATCGTTTACTTCAACCCAAGCATCGCCATTATCTGCTTTTACAATTTTGTATGGCACAAGACCAATATCTTTTTGTACAGCAGAATCTTCGTAACGACGACCAATTAAACGCTTGATTGCATATAACGTATTTTTTGGATTAGTAACTGCTTGACGCTTTGCACTTTGACCAACAAGTGTTTCACCATCTTTATATGCAATGATAGATGGGGTTGTGCGTGCGCCTTCAGCGTTATCAATTACTTTTACTTTTTCGCCTTCAAGTACTGCAACACATGAGTTGGTAGTACCTAAGTCAATACCAATAATCTTAGCCATTGAATGTGTCCTCTAAAATTTATTTTGCAATGTTTTCGCTTGTTATTCGATATGAGAGTGAATCTAATTTTTTCAAGCAAAAAAATTAAAAAAATTAAAAAAACTCTCTAATATTAGTTAATTATTGACCAACAGTAACCATCGCAGGGCGGAGTAAACGACCTGATAATGTATAACCTTTTTGTAAAACATTTCCGATTTCACCTACTTTTGCTTCAGGATCAATACCTACCGCTTGGTGTAACTCGGCATTAAAACCATTGGCTGTATCTACAGCAACGATTCCATTTTTTTCTAATGTGGTGAGTAGTGATTTAAGCGTAAGCTCTACACCTTCTAGTAGAGGGCTTTTTTCTTCACTTGTTGCTTGAATTGCACGCTCAAGATTGTCTACAGAATCTAGTAAACTTTTGGCGAATTTTTCTAAAGCAAATTTTTTCGCGGTATCTGCTTCACGCTCAACACGCTCTTTTACTTTTTCAGATTCGTAAATTGCATTTGCTGCACGTGCTTTTTCAAGTTTTAAACTTTCTTCAAGTTTCGTAATTTGGGCTTGTAAATCTTCTACGCTCACATCAGCTTGCTCATTATTTTCTTCAACCTGAGCTTCTTGTTCGTGTTTTTCTACTTCAGACTGATTTTCTTGAGCTTGGTTTTTTTGCTCGTTCGCCATTGATGATCTCCGTTTAAAAAGTTTTTCAAACATGTACAGTCCTTAATTGGCATCCGTTCAGTCTTGAACAGGCATTATGCTGAACTGCCATGGGAAGTTTGTAAAATGATTAACTTAAAGGTATGGGCGCAAGAGTAAAATTCAAGAACTAAAATTTATTAATTCGCAAATTAAATACAATCCTCATGTTTTTTGAGAAGAATGGGTAAGTTTTCTTGAATAAAAGCAATAAATTTTTGAGAAATGAGTGGAAGATGATGGCGAGAGGTATATACCAAGGAAAGCATAATATCTGGTGCTGTATACTCGGGAAGTACAATATTTAGATTTCCATGTTTTAGGTCGTTTAGTACTACGTATGTAGGTAACATCGCAATTCCACAACCTTCTACACACATTTTATGTAATGCTAATACATCATTACTTTTAAATGTACTCTTTACCGTATAATTCTGAGGTTGTTGATCTCTGTTAATAAAAGTCCAAGTACTCAATTGAGCATAGTGAACAATACAGTCATGCTGAATCAATTGACTTGGATGAGTGAGGGTGTCTATCTTGTTTAAATAGATAGGGCTTGCACAAAAAGAAGAGGGGATTGGATAAACTGGCCTTGCAATCAATCCATCTGCAATATTTTGTGCAATCCTAAATGCAATATCTACACGATCTTCAATAAGGTCAATGGTGGACTCACTCAATTGAATATCGAACTCTACCTTTGGGAAAAGCTGACGGAATTGAGCAATACATTTATCTACACCCATTTGAAACAAAAAACTACTGCAAGAAATTCGAATAACGCCCTGATGTTGTTCATGAGCTGCCAATCCATATAGAAGCTTTTCTTGTTGTAAAATATTTTCACAATAAAGTAATGCTTGTTCTCCTGCGGGTGTTAAAGATATTTTTCTCGTGTTTCTCTGAAATAAGCGTGTCGAAAACTTTTCCTCAAGATGTTCTAAATATCGAGATACCATCGCTCGAGAATAGTTAAGATGATCCGCTGCTTTAGTAAAACTTCCGTATTGATGAATAGTCACAAAAACTTGAATGGCTTTTAGGGTATCCATAAAAAATTGTTGCTTATAATGAAATAGACTATCTTAAATGAGCAACTTTAAAGCGTATATAAGAAGATTAAAATAAACTGCTCATAATAGAAGAGATAAAAATATGACGACCATACAAAAGTTATCGGTAGCTTTAGTATTTAATAGTGCGCTGCTTATGCAGAACACTTATGCTGAAAATATTAAAATTCAACCTTTTCTTGCATCCTCTGAAAATTTTGGAGTCACATCTACACTGATTGAAACAGATAAAGAGGTAATGCTAGTTAATGCACAGTTTTCAAAATCTGAAGCATTACGTGTCGCTGCAAATATATTAGATAGTGGGAAGACATTAAAAACTATTTTTGTGAGTTATGGTGATCCAGACTATTATTTTGGCCTTGATGTATTACAACAAATATTTCCTCAAGCACAAATTATTGCTACACCTGAAACGGTTAAGCATATCCAAGATACATATCAACTAAAACAAAACTATTGGTCTGTGCAAATGGGAGAAAATGCACCTCATAAAATTATTATTCCTCATACCTATACAGCGAAAGAAATAGATTTTGATGGATTAAATATTCAGATTAAGGGTAAAAAAGAACTAACTTATTTATGGATACCTCACTTAAAAGTAGTAGTGGGAGGTATTCCAGTATCTTCAGGTATTCACTTATGGATGGCTGATACATCAACACGCGCATCTAGACAGGAGGTTTTGGAGACTTTACAAGATATTAAAAAGCTCATGCCTAAAACTGTAATTCCTGCACATATGGCTCATGGGTCACTACAGAATATGCCTGCTGTAGACTTTTCTATCCAATACCTTAAAAAATACGAGAAAGCTGTAGGTGAAACCAAAGATGCAAACCAACTTATTTCAAAGATGAAAAAAGCATATCCTCATCTACATGAAGTAAGTAGCTTAGAGTTAGGAGCAAAAGTTGTAAAAGGTGAAATGAAGTGGCCATAATAATATAAAAATCAAAAAAATCATGATTATGCATATAGAAAGATATCGCTTTGTTATCTGAGTGTGTCTTTCTATGACCTAAATGAAATTATTATTTTGATATTAAGTGAACAATAAAAGAAGAATAAATTTAAAAAAGAATAGATATAGCAATAGCTTAAGGTAAATTAATTCATGCATGGACAATAAGTATCGATTAACAAAATACATGCTCTGGTAAAGAAAAACTTTAAAAATTTAGCAGATTCAACATATTGAGCGTTTAAAAAAATATGCATGATGCAAATACTCCGATGTTGAGTATTTATTTATTTTCCTTTTAGGAACGAGTGATTGATTATGAAAAAATTAGCTTTAATCTCTTTAACTGTTGTTGGATTCACTTTGTCGGCTGTAGGTTGTGCTTCACAAAAAGCAGAAGAGCCAAAAAATACAGCGTCATCTATGACAGCTTCACAAAATACAGATGCATCAAGTGCAGGTTCAGTACCAATGGCTTCAACTGATACATCTGGTCAAATATCATCACCAATGACATCTTCTACAGCTTCAGACGTAACAACAACGGCTCAATAAAATATAGAAAGTAAAGTGATACCTACATATAAAATTGTAGTATCACTTTAACTTTTTAAAATTGTGTTTCACGTGAAACCATGTTACAGATTAAGTTAAATAAAATTTTAGTAATCACGTGTACATGAAAAAATCGATTCTTTTATTCTTATCTACGCTTGCATGTGGGTCAGTTTTTGCAAATACCTATGTAGAGATGAAAACATCTATGGGAAATGTAGAGATTGAACTTAATGATGCCCAAGCACCCCTATCAACAAAAAACTTTTTACACTATGTGAATACTAAGTTTTATGACAATACGACTTTTCATCGTGTTATTCCGGGTTTTATGATTCAAGGTGGTGGATTTGACAAAAACTTTAGTGAAAAACAAACACAGGCACCTATAAAAAATGAGTCATATAATGGTCTACAAAACATTCGCGGCTCATTAGCTATGGCAAGAACTAGCGATCCAGATTCAGCAACAGCACAATTTTTTATTAATACGGTTGATAATCCTAATTTAAATAAAAGTATGTATAACGATGGTTATGCAGTTTTTGGTAAAGTCACTAAAGGGATGGATATTGTAGATAAAATATCAAAGGTAGAAACAACAGATAAAGGCATGTATCAAAACGTACCTGTAAAGCCGATTTATATTGAAAGTATAAAGGTTGAAACTAAAAAATAGCTTTAGCTCCATTTGTTTTGGTTTAAAAGTATCCATATTTAGTAAAAACCGTCCAATTTCGTCTACAATTTGTTCTATTGGCAAATAAAATAGAAATAAAATGGCTTAGGGGGTTGTGTTTGGAATTGATTGGTCTATAATGCGTATCCATCGGCGGTGATGTTGAAAGAAACTTCTTGATAAACAATAACTTAGTTGATTGGTTTAGGATTTAGTTCTTAGATTGATTGAGGTTGGGGTTTGATGAAGAAGATAAAAAACTTTCAGAT
>NZ_VTDQ01000042.1 GCF_015627175.1 Acinetobacter pollinis
CATTTGTTGTTTTCTATAAGAAATAGATGAAAGTGCTGACCATCCAATAAAGAATATACCAATCAATCCTGTAATAATTTCTGAAATATGAAGTCCTGTGCCACCAGAAATCATAATGAATGCCAATGCACCAATGGCATAATGTGCACCATGCTCTAAATAAATATAGGCATCTAATGTACCTTTATCAACCAAATATACAGTAAGAGAGCGAACAAACATCGCACCAATTGCTAAACCAATCATAATGGTGACAACGTCAGTCGTAACTGCAAATGCTCCTAGTACACCATCAAAGCTAAAGGAAGCATCTAAAATTTCTAGATATAAGAATCCTCCCATACCACCTTTAACGACGGTTTTTCCTAAGTTTATATTTTCATGGCCATGAGAGTTACTTTCCAATAAACCACTCACCACTTGCACCCCCACATACACCATAATTCCCCATAATCCTGCCATGGTTACACTATGATGTGCTGCACCTGTCACATACTCACTCATAATCATGAGGCAAGCAATAGCGATAAAAATTGATATAGCAGGTGCACGACCCAAGCTAGCTAAATGCGCTTCAATCCACTTAAACCAATGGGTATCTTTATTTTGGTCGAAAATAAAATTCAGAAAAACGAGAAGAAGGAACATACCACCAAATGCAACAATTTCGGCATGATGCAATGTTAATTGTTGAGCATATTCGACAGGGTTATTTAAAGCGAGATGTGCAACATCCACCATAGACATATTGGCAGTAAAACTGACAATCAATAATGGAAAAATAAGTCGCATACCAAAAACAGCAACTAGAATACCTACAGTAAGAAATAATTTTTTCCAGAAGGGGTTCCAATGCTTTAATACAGAAGCATTTACAACAGCATTATCAAACGATAAAGAAACTTCCATGACAGCAACAAGCATTGTAATTGCTAGGACTTTTAGCATACTTGCTATGCCTGCATTTGGACCGTGTGTGTATCCCCAATATGCAGAGACTAGAAGACATATCAATGTAAAAAGAATTGAGAATCGGAAGTGCTTTAACATGATAAAGTCCTTTAGCTAGCATAAAACCAACGATTCATCTCTCCTGCTAGCTAAAGTTTTTCAAAGCAGAGAAATAAATCAAAGGTCTTGCCAACAAAGGATTTTTGGTCTTTGCTATGATGGCCATGTTTTTCAAAACAATTATGTTGACCATCACCCGTTTACTTGGTGTAAGCGGAGGCTACTCCCCAATGAAGTCTTTCTATTATATTTAAAATTATTTTAGTGTCAAAATTTTCTCATCAACTTAGACTTTAATTAGACTAAATTTAAAATTATTTTATTTTTACATCGCATTGGTCATAAAAAAGCCCAATAAAGATTGGGCTTTTAAATATTTGTTAATTAATATAAATTTTTAAAATTAACAAATATAGGTCTCTAGTAAGTGTCAGAACGGTAAATCATCATCTAAGTCATTTGGTGCAGGCGAACTCGGTTGCTGAGGTTTCTGCATCACATTATTTTGACCATACCCACCGCCAGCATTCTGACCTGCAAAATTATTCGAGTTGTAACCCGTATTTTGCGGTGGAGTATTTTGATTACCGTAACCATTACTTTGTGGCTGCTGATTAAATCTTGGTTGTCCATATCCACTTTGGTCACCACCACCAAAGTTTGGTGCTTGATCACCCATTTGACGTGAATCGAGCATTTGCATTTGATCGCCTCGGATCTCAGTAGTGTAACGCTCTTGACCATTTTGATCTGTCCACTGACGAGTACGTAAAGAGCCTTCGATATATACTTTCGAACCTTTACGTAAATACTGCTGAGCAATTTCACCAAGACGGTTATTCAATACAATACGGTGCCATTCAGTATTTTCTTTTCTTTCACCTGTATTTTTATCTACCCAGTTTTCACTTGTTGCAATAGAAAATTGAGTGATCGAACCACCATTTGGAAAAGTTTTTGTCTCAGGATCTCGCCCCAAAGTTCCGACTAGAATAACTTTATTTACACCGCGCATGTGCTATTGCTTCCTATATCTTTCTAAGATTTTCTATCGCCATTATACCTAAATAACGTGCTGTTTCCCAAATAACTGCGACAGTCGTTGTCTTCCTTCTTCATCAATGATCTTCTTATCCAACTTTACATAAGCAACTTTCTGCTCAGCCATCACAACAACTTCTTCAATTCCATGAATATCTAATAACTCAGCTGTCCAGTTTTCTGCTGTATTTTGATCATTGGCTTCAGGGAGTCTTAAAATAATTGACGATAAATATCTTGGTTGCTTTAAACCAAAACTGATCACAAACCATACTAACGCAATTACTGTTAAAATAGACCAACCAATAGATGTATTATGTAACATTAACAATTGACCACCCAATGTTCCACCCACGAATGCTCCAAGAAATTGGGCACTGGCATTTACACCCATTGCAGTCGCTTTTGATTGAATTGGTGCAGCTTTAGAAAGCCATGAGGGTAATAATGCTTCCATGACATTAAAGGCAACAAAAAATAATCCCAGACCAAGTAACAATAAATATTTAGAAGTCGCACCGAGCGTCAGTACAATCAGGCCTAAAATTACGCCAACAATTGCCATTAAGAAAATACCACGCATTTTGCGGTATTTCTCGGCCAAAATAATGCTTGGAAATGAAAAAAATACACCTATTAGCAACAGCGGTAAATACACTAACCCATGTTTTTCAAGTGGAATATTTGCATATGTAATTAGCTGTGACGGTACATAAATAAACATTGCCGTGAGCAAAAGGTGTAATGAAAAAATCGACACATGCAGTCGATTTAAGTCAGGCATTTGTAATACTTGTTTAAGTTGACGTAAATAACCTTGCTGAAAATTACGATGATGCCGTGTTGTTTTAGGCACTAAAAATAGGGTAAATATGGCCAACATCCCCATAATTGCAGTAACCCAAAACAAGCCAGAAATACCCACCAACCCAGTCAACCATGGGCCAATGCTAAATGCCACAACAAAAGATAGCCCTATACTCATTCCCATGACAGCCATCGCTTTTGTCCGATGCTCCTCGCGAGTCACATCTGCCAATAAAGCCATAACTACGGCAGAGACTGCACCCCCACCAGCAATAGCACGTCCAATAATTACACCGTAAATTGTGTGGGACATCGCAGCAACAGCACCACCTATTGCAAATAACAGTAAGCCTAAAACGATAAGTGGCTTACGACTAAATCGATCTGCCCATAAGCTAAATGGAATTTGTAAAATTGCTTGTGATAATCCGTAAACACCTACAGCTAAACCAATGAGCGCTGGCGTTGCATATTGATACGATTGCCCCTCTACAGCAAATACAGGAATAATCATAAACAACCCAAGCATTCGTAGTGCAAAAATACTACTCAAAGCAAAGGTTGAACGGCGTTCTAAAGCATTCATCATATTCATTTTATCAGTGGGTTCTTTCTTTCAAGGGCATTATAAGATGGCTCATAGGCTGTCTAATATATTTTAAAGTGAGGAAAAAGCAGGATGCTTCCTCCCCTATTCTATACAATTTCCTGAAAATTGACTTAATCTAATTTCTAATCATCATAATAACTATTTTGAATGCTGACGATTGTATTTACGAGATGCAAGTACAGACCATACAATAAAAGCAATCCCTATTAAGCCTGTCGCTACTTCAGGAATATGCATACCAGCACCCGTCATAAACATAATGACTGCTAATGCTCCAATTGCATAATGGGCGCCATGCTCTAAATACTTATATGATTCAAGTGTTCCTTGATCTACGAAATAAATTGTTAATGCACGTACAAACATTGCACCAACAGCAAGCCCGAGCATAATAATGACCACATCCGTGGTAATCGCAAAAGCACCAATCACACCATCAAAGCTAAATGAAGCATCTAGAATCTCTAAATATAAAAACCCGCCAATTCCTGCTTTTACAAGCCCTGAACCTGCCTGATTATTTGCAGATGACGACTCATCAATTTCAGGTTCTCCTCCTAAAAGATGACCTAGAAGCTGTACACCTACATAAACAAGAATACCCCAAATGCCTGACATAATGACTGCCAATCGAATACCATCAACTACATAATGAGACATCACTAAAAGTAAAATGAGTGTAATAAATACGGAAATTGCAGGTACATTTGCCAAATGTGCAAATTGTTTTTCTAGATATCTAAACCAATGAACGTCTTTAGACGCATCGAAAAAGAAATTCAAAAATACCAATAGTAAAAATGCGCCTCCAAATGCAGAAATTTCTGGATGATGCGCCATTAAACGCTCAGAATATTCGGTAGGATGATTGAGTGCCAATTGCGTTACATCGTACATACTCATATCTGCTGTCACAGCGACAATGACAATTGGAAAAATAAGCCTCATTCCAAATACGGCAATAATCATTCCCACTGTTAGAAACAACATTTTCCAAAAATGATTCCATCCTCTTAAAATCGAAGCATTGACAACAGCATTATCAAACGATAGAGAAACCTCCATCACAGCAAGTACAGCCGTAATCATTACTGCATTTAACATAGCCTCTATTCCTGCATTTGGACCATGATAAAATCCCCAATATGCAGCAATAACTAAACACACCAAAGTAAAAAGAATAGAAAACCGAAAATGCTTCATGAACTGACCTACAAATATGGGAATGGATATATCCCAAAACAAACAAAATATGATGAAATAATAATGGGCTTATTATGCCAATTTTTAATCTCTTTGGCATGATATTCCGCTGAAATACAATAAGGTATAGTTAAGGCCGATTTCGCCTTAATTTAAAATTATAGAGATACAACCAATGACCTTTACACAAACACTCTGGCAAAAAAACCTTGAACTCTACGAAAAAATTCAAAACCATCCTTTTAATCGGGAAATGGCTCTAGGTACACTCAAGCCAGAAGTATTCCAACATTATATTATCCAAGACTCACATTACCTTGTGGCTTATGGTAGAGCGCTGGCTGTAGCAGCAGCAAAAGCCTTTGAAGCGGACGATATTATTCAGTTTTCAGAAGGTGCAAAAGTTGCCATTATTGTAGAGCGCAGTCTACATAGTGAATTCATGCAACAATTTGGAATTACAAAACAACAATTTGAACAAACGCCTCTTACACTGGCATGTCACCATTATACTTCTTTTTTAACTGCGACGGCATGGTCTGAAAGTTATCCGATTGTACTTGCGGCCTTACTTCCATGTTTTTGGATTTACGCTGAAATTGGTAAAGATATTGTTCAGCATAGCCAAAAGAATAATCCTTACCAAGCATGGATTGATACCTATTCAGGTGAAGAATTCAATACAGCTGTAAATAATATTATTGCAACGGTCGATCAGGTCGCATCGCAGGCAGATGCACATACACTCGAAAAAATGCACAACGCATATCGTCGTGGCGCAGAGTTAGAGTGGTTATTTTGGGACAGTGCGTATCATCAACGCCAATGGTTAGGTCTAGACTAAACCCATAACTTTCAGCATAAGCACTTCTACAAAAATGTCTTATGCTGAAATTAAAGTATCAAACCCACTTAAGGCACGTGAAAACTCGACTTGAATAATTTCATAATCTGCAATCATCTGAAAAGGGTCTGCTTGCAATATATCTTCAAGTTTTTTCCTAGACATCGATTTCACAAGAATAACCCCACCATCTCTAGGTACTTTTCTTCCTGCTGCAATAAATTCTTCTTGTTCAAAATGTTGTAGTAGCCATGCAATATGTTTCTCTAAATAAGCGTCTACTTCATTTAGAGGTTTCGTATAATTTAAATTCACAATAAACATATTATTTCCATTTTTCGTTCTTCTAATTTCTTAAAAAATAGTAACATAATTTCGTTAAAGAGTAGTCCAAATTAAAATATAAGAAATACTATAAAGAAACACCTTAAGCCATTGTTTTTTAATATCTATTAAATTAATTTAAATTTATAATCTTAGCTAGACCTTTAAAATAAAATATGTAATGATAATCATTACTAATAACAGGCTAGAGTATGGGGCACATGAAACAACAGCTTTCTCAAGGTACGGAGGCACTTAGAGCGATGGTTACACTACGTCAGTGCTGGCTAGAAAATGAAGAAATTTATATCAATAAAGGCTGTCTACATTGTGGCTCAGCTGCCACCTATCTAATTTACTTTACCAATAAAAATATTCAAAAAATTATGCTCGATTTTATCTCGCGTTATAATTGTAATCATTCAGGCCGTTTTGATTTACTCGATCTGAACCATTTTGAAAAAGAATATGAACAATTTCTCTCATCCGTTGAACAAGAAATTATTCACTATGCATTTAAAGAACAAAACACCCCTCGTAAATATGCTTTTGAATCCATTGAATCAATCTTTGAACGAGAATTAAATATGGCTTGCTAAACATAAAAATATTTTTAGGAGAATCTCTTTTTGAATAAATTACATAATAAGAATTAACAATTCATCACGTGGTGATAAGCCCAAATTTCAGGCATATTGATATACACTATAAGAAAGTAATTATTCATCAAATTTTAGGATTCTCCTCTTTATGAGCCAAAGTCATATCCGTATCCGAGGTGCACGCACACATAACTTAAAAAATGTGTCACTCGATATTCCACGTGATAAATTTGTGGTCATTACGGGGTTATCAGGCTCAGGAAAATCTTCCTTAGCATTCGATACCCTCTACGCTGAAGGGCAAAGACGCTATGTAGAATCTCTGTCAGCTTATGCGCGCCAGTTTCTTTCACAAATGGAGAAACCCGAAGTAGATTCTATTGAAGGGCTTAGCCCTGCAATTGCCATTGAGCAAAAATCGACAAGCCATAATCCACGATCGACAGTCGGCACTATTACTGAAATTTACGACTATCTACGACTCCTTTATGCTCGTGTAGGTACACCCTATTGTCCAGAGCATGACCTACCTATGGTTGCACAAACAGTCTCTGAAATGGTCGATGCAGTAAAAGTACTTGAAGAAGGTACTGCTCTCATGCTTCTTGCACCTGTCGTGCGTGAACGCAAAGGTGAATACACTCAGCTTTTTGAACAACTGCAAGGTCAAGGTTTTGTTCGTGCACGTGTCGACGGTGAAATTATAGAAATTGATACACCGCCTGCACTCGACAAAAAGAAAAAACATACGATTGAAGTGATTGTTGATCGCTTCAAAGTTCGAGATGACTTAGGCAACCGTATTGCTGAATCTTTTGAAACAGCACTACGTCTAGGTGGGGATATTGCCATACTTTCTTGGATGAAAGATGAACAACCTGATCGAGTATTTTCTGCAAAACACTCATGTCCAGAATGTGATCGTGCCGTTGGAGAACTAGAGCCTCGCCTCTTCTCATTTAACAATCCGTTTGGTGCTTGCCCTGTATGTGATGGCTTAGGAACACGCAGCCACTTCAGTCAAGAAAAACTCATTCCAAACCCTGAGCTTTCAATTAGCCAAGGTGCAATTCGTGGTTGGGATCGTCAAAAACCTTATTACTACGCCATGTTGCAAAAAGTTGCATCGCACTTCGAATTTGACCTTGAACAACCATGGCAGTCTTTAAGTAAAGATGTACAGAAAAAATTTCTTCAGGGCACAGGTCGTGAAAAAATAGATATGAGTTATACAGACGAACGCGGTCGCCACCACAACCGTGTTCAGGTATTTGAAGGAATTCTTCCACACCTTGAACGACGCTACCGTGAAACTGAAAGCAATTACGTTCGTGATGATTTGGCGCAATACCTTTCAAATGCTGCTTGTGACGCATGTGGGGGCTCTCGTCTAAATGAAATCGCACGCCATGTTCGTGTTAAAGATAAAACCATCGCTAACATTACACAAATGTCGATTGGTGATGCTGAAAATTATTATCAAGATCTAAACCTTACAGGCGCTAAAGGTGAAATTGCAGATAAAATTTTTAAAGAGATTCGTGAGCGTTTACACTTTCTTGTCAGTGTTGGCTTAAATTATCTCAGTCTATCTCGATCTGCCGAAACACTCTCAGGTGGTGAAGCACAACGTATTCGTCTTGCCTCACAAATTGGTGCAGGACTTATGGGTGTAATGTATGTATTAGATGAACCTTCCATCGGTTTACACCAACGTGATAACGATCGTCTACTGCAAACACTAATTCGCCTAAGAGATTTAGGAAATACTGTTTTAGTAGTTGAGCATGATGAAGATGCCATTCGTGAGGCCGATCATATTATTGATATTGGGCCAGGTGCTGGTGTACATGGCGGTCATGTGATTGCAGAGGGTACAGCCAAACAGCTAGCGAAAAATAAGCATTCTTTAACAGGGCAATATTTGGCAGGCAAGCTGAAAATTGAAGTGCCTAAAGAGCGTCTTAAACCAAGCGATCCTCAAAAAATGATTCAACTCATGGGTGCGCGTGGCCATAACCTCAAGAATGTAGATCTCAAAATTCCGCTAGGTATTATGACGTGTGTGACAGGCGTTTCAGGTTCTGGTAAGTCAACACTCATTAACCGTACGCTACTCCCGTTGGCTGCGACTCAACTTAATGGAGCAACCACCCTTACCCCTGAAAAATTTGATTCGATTAACGGCTTACAATATTTAGATAAAGTCGTAGATATTGACCAAAGCCCAATTGGTAGAACACCTCGCTCTAACCCTGCCACGTATACTGGACTATTTACGCCAATTCGTGAGCTATTCGCACAAACACCTGAAGCAAAAGCACGTGGCTATGCTGCGGGTCGCTTCTCATTTAATGTCAAAGGTGGACGTTGTGAAGCATGTGAGGGAGATGGCATGATTAAAGTTGCAATGCATTTTTTACCCGATATGTATGTGCCTTGTGATGCCTGCCACGGCAAACGTTATAACCGAGAAACATTGGAAGTTGGCTACAAAGGTAAAAATATCTCTGATGTTTTAGAAATGACTGTTGAAGATGCTGCTGAATTTTTTAGCGCTATTCCAGTCATCCATCGTCGTTTAGAAACACTGACGCAAGTGGGACTCGGTTACATTCGTTTAGGTCAAGCTGCAACGACGCTTTCTGGTGGCGAAGCACAACGTGTGAAGCTTGCAAGAGAACTTGCTAAACGAGATACAGGACAAACCCTATACGTATTAGATGAACCAACAACGGGCCTACATTTCCACGATATTGCAAAATTGCTCGATATTTTGTATGAGTTGCGCAATAAAGGAAATACTATTGTCGTCATTGAACATAATTTAGATGTCATTAAGACAGCCGATTGGGTTGTCGATCTTGGACCTGAGGGTGGTTCAGGTGGCGGACAGATTATTGCTGAAGGCACACCCGAAGAAGTCGCACAAGTTGAAGCTTCTCATACAGGTAGATTCCTTAAGCCAATGCTCTAACATGATACTTGGCATCAGGCATTCACTATGACTGTCTGATGCCAACCATATTTACTCATCTATTCTTCATTTAAATATGTATATAACCAATAATCACTTTTTAAATAAGAAAAATACTCCAATAAGTCATCAATTAATGAACCATTTACGTCTTAAAAATCGACAAAAAGCATACAAAATAATCAATTTTTCAAAAAATTAACAATTGATTACATAAAAACAAACATCTATATTATGGTTACTTATTAATCAATCATTTATTTTTAGTTAAAATTTTGTATACTTTACCCCTTTGTTATACATCATATTTTTTTTAGATCTGATTTGAATTTTTAATTTTCGTAAAAGCATCATATTTTTTTTCTATCAAATTTATCTAAAAATATGTTCATCAGATCATTGACTAAATATTTTGTAACAATAGAATAAATATCATTATCTAAGTAGATAACTTTGGACATTTATTATGAAAAAAATCGGTTTAGCAACAGCGGTTCTTTTAGCCATGACCGGCGCTCATGCTTACCAAGTAGAGTTACAAGGTCAATCTGAATATATCAATTCAAAAGGATTTGAGAACTCTTACACAGGTGACGGTCAAGGTACATTCTATTTTAAAGATGTAGACGCTTCTAAAGGCCCATTAGCTGAAGCTGCATTTTTAAATAAAGCATCTAATGTACAAGTAGGTTACCACTTCGATCGTCAAAAAGAGTTTAACAACACTTCTACAAGTGAAAAAACTCAATCTTATGGCGCTAAAGCTGAAGGTTACTACGACACTTCTTACATCCCTATGCCAGTATACGGCAGTGCATCATATACACACACTGACGTAACTTCAAAAGAGCAAGGTGACAAAGATAAAGATCGTGGCGACCGTTATGCATTAGAAGTTGGTGTACTTCCTACAAATAACTTCTTAGTCGCTGTAGGTTATACAAACGTAACAAATGCTTATTCATTAGATAACTTCAAAGCATTTAACAACGGCGTATTAACTGCACGTAACGAAGCTAATACAGCAAATGCACGTTATAAAACTGATGCAGTGACTGCACGTGCGAAATACGTAGGCAACATCGACAACACAAACATGGCTGTTGGCTTTGAAGTAGATAGTATCTTTGTTCGTGGTAGCGCAGCGTATGGTCTAGCAACTGACCTATACCTAACACCTAAGTTAAGCGTTGGTGCTACATATGCAGACACATCTGCATTTGATTCAGGTACTGACCACATTTGGGGTGGTAACGTAAACTACTTCATCACACCTGCAATTTCAGTTGGTGCAACTTATACAAAAGCAAATGCTAAGAACTACCGTGTTGTAGACTCAAATCTTGCTCAAGATGCACAAACAATTGGTTTAAATACTCGCGTACGTTTCTAATCTAGAAAAAGTATTTATACTAAAAAAGGACTCTTAAGAGTCCTTTTTTATTTTAATCGTCATCTTCAGGCGGTGAAGATTTATGAATATATTGCAATGCAATTAAACGTGAAACGACCATTGCCAAATACATGACACCTACAAACATTTGCAAAATTGAAAGTACTTTCACTGCTGGTGCGATTGGAAGCAAGTTGGATAGCCCTGTAGCGGACTGCAAACTGAAACTAAAAAACAAAATATCTAGCCAAGATTGAATACTTGTATCTTGCACTGAGTTTGTAAAACTATTTGGAACCAGCAACTGACAAATATTATAAGCATAAGCAAATGCCCAAGCGAGTAACGTAAATACAGCACCTGCAGCAAACAATTCGTCTTGTGTTAAATATCGATCAGCAAACATATACCTAAGTAGGCTATACGTTGCAGAGAGATAAGCGCCTATTTCAAAGATATGAGCACCCACTTGCAGATAAACATTATAGCCTCCAATCATCATTAAAACTAAACAGACAATTGCACCACTAATAAACAACTTTCCCAATGTATGAAATGAAGCAGTATGCTTAATGACACGTGCAATAAATAAAAGTGCGAGAACCCCACTTCCCCACATGACCAATTGATAATACAAATTGGTGACTGGTAAAAAGGTCAACATTAAAATAATTAATTGAAATATCAATAGCCATGCAGATGGTAAACGTTTCCAATGATATATAATTTGTTTGGTACGAGAAAATGCCATAATGACAATAGCCTTAGCTTTAAGATTTGCGAGTAGATCCAAAAAATACGTTACGTCATACACTGTTACGCTTTTTATATGATCTCATTTCTAAAATTATGCTAAATATAATATAGATTATTTGTGCTTTTGTTCGTTTCAAAAGGTATTATTATGCGACTCAATCACTTTCTTATTTGCATCGTTTCTAGCATCCCACTCATTGCATGTGCGCAAACAAATACTGTCTTAAAAGGCCAAGAGAACTTTATTGGGCAATGGCAAGCACCACACAGTAAAATTGAAATTGGTCACGATGGCAACTTACAATACAAAGCGTCTTATCAGCAAGAACAAAAAACAGCAAATACATTCCAACAAAGTAGTTCACAATCAAACATCAGTGCGCCTATTACACAAATTGATACGCAACATATCCAAGTCGGTACCGGTATATTTTCCACTCAATTTAATGTAAATAAGGCGCCTTATCTACAAAATGGTCAGTGGCACATGACTATTGACAATGAAAACTATTTAAAAAAATAACTGGTATAGGTATTTTTCTTTAAATGTGTGAACTGCCAAAAAATAATAGTACATTCATTATAAAAATATAGATTTTAGTTACTGACTTTCAGTAAATAGACTGTTAGCATTTTCATAAGATTATAACTTTTAACGACACATGGATATCATTAGCTTCATTCTTCATATAGACCAGCATCTCCTTGATTTTATTCACCAATATGGTCGTTGGATTTATGCCATTTTATTTTTAATTATTTTTGTTGAAACTGGCTTAGTCATTATGCCTTTTTTACCAGGCGATAGCTTACTTTTAGCTGCAGGAGCACTCGCTGCCTCTACTGGTGTCATGGAGCCAATTCCGCTCATTGTTCTTCTATCAATTGCTGCGATTTTAGGTGATACCGTGAATTATCATGTGGGTAAATATATTGGCCCGCGTGTATTTGAAATGGATTCGAAGCTTATTAAAAAAGAACACCTTTTAAAAACACATGAGTTCTTTCAAAAGCATGGAGGTAAAACAATTATCTTCGCTCGATTCCTTCCATTCTTTCGTACCTTTGCACCTTTTATTGCTGGTGCAGGAGATATGAACTATAAGCAATTTCTTTTCTTTAATGTGGTCGGTGCTTTATTGTGGATTAGTTCTTTGGTGACATTAGGCTATCTATTTGGCAATATTCCTTTTATTAAAGATAACTTCTCTCATGTTATTCTCGGTATTATTATTTTAAGTATTTTACCTGCTGTATTTGAATATTTTCGTAATAAGCGTAAGTCTAGTCAGTAAGAATAAATATCAGATATACACTTCTTCAATGTTAAATCAGGTTTGACAAAGAAGAAGTACTCTGTATTCCATCTATTTCTTTATAATTTTCATAGGACAGTTCTTAAACTGAGCGGCTTGCGCAATTGCATCTTGTTGACCTAATAATTGAGAAATTTCTGTACGTTTTGTATTTGAAGACTGACCTAAATTAAAAGAAAGTGATGGGCCAAAACCCCAACCCCCTCTACCCCAGCCACCGCCAAGTCCTAAGCCCACACCCATTCCAGTTCTCTTAGGTGTTTCCACACCTTGTGCCATATACTGCTGAATACGGTTATATTCAGATTGTAATTGTATACAGCTAAAGCCTTGATACTGCGCAGGAGATACGTATGTTGGTTTGACTGGCATAGTACTACATGCTGTCAGCGTAAAAACTGCCATTATCGGAATCAAATATTTAAATTGTGTCATATCTTCATCATCCCTTGTTATTTTTATAAGCCAAAAATATTCTTTATTATTTTTGGCCTTTTCTATAAATATAACAATTGTAATTTGTAATAGTTGATTAAAATAAATTTGGCTTTATTGCTACCAAAATAAGAATTGCAATAAAAGCAATCCATGCAAGAACAATTCCCCCACGCCGTTGAACTGGTAGGATTTCACCTGTTCCCTTTTTAAAAGCTTTAATTAATGATGAAAGTAACACCACAAAAAGAATTGCTTTGGCATAAAACCAATTTTGAACAACAAAGCCTTTTAAATAAAGTAGCCACCCACCTGTAATCAGAAAAAGTCCAAAAGCACTATGTTGCAAAATAACTATCTTTTTTCGAGAAGATAAATTTGAAATATCCAAAGAGGGATTTTTTCTAAATAAAATGATTGTTTGAATCACTAACGTTATAAATAATAAACAGATGGCAACGCCATGTATTATTTTAAGCAATGTAAATAAAGTCATTGTTATACCTATTGTACTTTAGGTGCATGCGCACATTCAGGACTAGTAGGCACATGACCATCCCACTCCTCTAAACTGTATGTATGTAAGGCCAATGCATGAATTGAGCCACCACCAGCCATAAGTAAGTGTTGTACATGTGTATATACCAGTTGATGCCTTTTCACAGCACGTATACCTTTAAATACATCACTGACAATGATGACTTTAAAATGAGACTCTTTACCCGGATAATATCCTCCATGACCAGAAGATTCATTGATCACTTCTAAATGAATAGGTTCAAGTTTAGATAAATGTCCTAAAAGTTGTTGCTCTAATTTCATATGAGTTATGGCTACAAAAATTTAGTTCTATTATAACAATAATATTTAGTAAGAAATCATAGAGGAAACAAATCGTTCGATACGATAGAACTGCTCACTTTTAAACCTAACCATATCACATTGATTTTATTTTATTCAATTAAATCAGTTTTTTTAGATTTTATGTTGCTTCTAACAGCATTTCAGGTATTATACCTCTCACGCGGGAATAGCTCAGTTGGTAGAGCACAACCTTGCCAAGGTTGGGGTCGCGAGTTCGAGTCTCGTTTCCCGCTCCAAATATTTTTTAGTGTAAGTTTTTATTAAAAACTGCTCGATATGCGGAAATAGCTCAGTTGGTAGAGCATAACCTTGCCAAGGTTGGGGTCGGGAGTTCGAGTCTCCTTTTCCGCTCCAAATTCTAAAAAGCCCTATCATCCAGATGAGGGCTTTTTTCTTATGTAGAATATACCACTAGAATAACAAAACACTTCATGTAAAAAGCCTATTATTATGGATGTGTAAACCATGTCAACATCACTTTGGATATTAAGTTATATCGCTTATAGCATCATATATAAATGGATTATTTCATGGGGTGGAGCTAAGTACATAAAAGGTTGGAAAAGTGTTTTTTTCACAGATATGGAGTCCTCCGACTGGAGTACTGAGCAAATTAGACTCATGACCTTGTTCTTATGGCTAATCTATACGATTTTATTTCTAATTGGCTTATTTCATCCTGAGTATAGATTTTTCAAATCTACATAAGTTCAATAACTCGTCATTATTTTATAAAGATAAAGTAAATAAAATGCCCTATCATTTAGCTTTAGATTCAATAAATATAAACAATTTAAGTTGCTAGTCTACACTTCTGTATAAGCCTACTAATTATTATAAGAAGGATACAAAATAGTTTTAATCTTACAAAAACAATTTTAATCATAAAAATGCTTAGTAGGTTGGCTCTGTTCCTCAGTTTGATTGTTAAATGAAGCAATATAAATGCCTACTCATGCTTTTAGAAATTTTTTAAGTGAAACTACACACTTTTATTAAGTAAATTCAAAAGCAATCTTGAACAAAATTAGTATGTTTTCCAAGTTTAATTGGAATAATAGGTGTATCACCAAATGTTATATCATTGATTGTCTTATCAAGCTTATTTACTTTAATTAATCCGATAGGATCCATTTCATCATCGTCAGATTTTAGCGACGATACTTGAATCAATTCAACTTGTGCATCTTTAGGTTTAACATCTAAAGTTAGATTTTTTCTTGAAATATTATTTTTAACTAAAGCAAAATTTCTTTCATTTGAAACAATATCCATCAATTGTGTTAAGCACTGTTCTGTATCTTTCAATGTACTTTCTATATTCGGATCAGACTCAGCTTCGCTCTTTACAGTACATCCAGATAGAATTAAAAGGCCACATAATACTGATATTTTTTTGTACACTACGATCAAAACTCTTTTAAATTAAACACATGAAAAATATTTCTCATGAAGAATTATAATACCAAAATCATTATATAATAAAGTATAATTTAAAAATTAAGTTTTTCTTTTAGCATATTAGACACCTAATTGACTATACTAAATGAGAATAAGTACATTTAAGAAATAGAGTTTGATTAATCAATCATGAGCGATACATTAGATAACTTAAGCTACTATAATAAATATGCAGAACATTTTTTTGAGACTACATATTTACTTCAAATCGATGATTTATATGAACCATTTCTAAGCTACTTACCCCCTAAGAGTCTTATTTTAGATCTTGGTTGTGGGTCTGGACGAGATACATTAGCCTTTAAGAACAAAGGCTATCAAGTTGAAGCACTCGACTACTCAATTGAGCTTGTCAAAAAAGCAACCCAACTCACTGGATTAAATGTAAAGCATGAAAGTTTTTATAACCTGACAACCACCACTAAATATGATGGTATATGGGCATGTGCATCGCTGCTCCACTGTAAAAGAGACCAACTAATTGATGTTATTACGCGTATCCATCTTGCACTAAAACCAAATGGTATTTGCTATATGTCTTTTAAATATGGTGATAAAGATCGTGAACAAAATGGAAGGTCTTTTACAGATTTAAATGAAGAGCAAGCACATTCCTTACTTAAAGATATCAATAATTTATTAGTATTAAAACAGTGGATTACATTAGACCAAAGACCGGATCATGATGAAAAATGGTTAAATATTTTATTTAAGAGAGTATCTTAAAACGAGTCTTTATATGTCAGAATTTTATGAAATTGAACCTTCTATTGAGAATTATTGGCGTTCTATTATTTTATTTGGACGCAATGTCGCTTCATATAAATTTGCTCTTGCTAAATCTCTCTATGAATTAAAGTTAAATCATCATACGATTATTACTTTAGATGAACTTGCTTTACCATTTAGTCAAAATATTTGCCAACACCTTAAACTAGTCGATAAACAAACAACGTCTAATTCAAGTAAATTCTTAGATTTCTGTAGGGCTTATAATGTAAATGAAATTAGTCATGAAACATTAATTGCAAAAACAGTCCAATATGGCTTTGCTAATGTGATCGATGCTTTTCATAATGTTCATGGAAAGGAAATACCTAAAAAATTCTTTGTAGATGCTCGAAAGACACATCAAGGAATTATTCTTACTGATGAATTATTTGAGTTGTTTAACTCACTAAATACTCAAGATTTAATTCATGAAACAGAATCGAGATGGCGCTTGGTTGAAACCGCTTGGGATATGAATTTACCAAAACATTTGGTACAGATTCAACATGATGAAACTGGAATTTTAGTCGCAGAAAACAAATTAAGACGCATAAATGTAACTTCTGCTAAGTCCGCATTAAATGGCTATCAGAAAGGTAAATGTTTTTATTGTTTTAAACCTATCCATCTTGAGTCAAATTTTGAAAACTCCGCAGAAGTAGATCATTTTTTCCCACATAAACTTCGTGACTGTGATAGTCAAAAACCAATTAATGGCGTGGCAAATTTAGTTCTAGCTTGCAATACCTGTAATCGTGGTTATCAGGGTAAGTTCGATCGCCTACCCTCATTAAAACTATTAAAACGGTTATATAAACGTAATGAGTATCTCATTACAAGCCATCATCCGTTAAGAGAAACTTTAATAGGTCAGACAGGATTTCATTCATCTTCAAGGAAAGATTTTTTACAGAATGCATATGATTGCGCAACTCTAATTTTAGGAAGTCATCAAAAATGGGAGCCATCTGCTCAAGGAAGTGATCTTTTTTAAAGATTAGATTATGATTTTTATTAAATTTAGAACTTAAAGATAAAACTCAAAATTAAATTCGAGTTTTATCTTTTAAAATAATTTATTTTATAGCAGGGTTATTTTCAGGCGTACCTTCTATATATCCATCAACATCGACAATTACTCGTCGATTAGGTGCTAAGCAATCTATAAGCTGTTTTTTTTCAGATATACCCTGACATTCTTTAACTGCGTCTTCAGAGCCCTTTGCAATAGTATTAATGATCTGCGAAGGAATACCTTTTAAAGTTAGATATTGTTTAATTGTCTGTGCCCTATTATAAGAAAGTTTTTCATTATAATCCTGTGTACCCAACCGATCTGTGTAACCAATAATCTGAATTGTATTTAGCTCTTTAAATTTGCCTAACTCTGTAACTAAACTATCCAGGTCTTCTTTTCCCTTTGTGTTTAAATTTTCAATATCATATTTATCAAATGTAAATAATGCATCCACCGACAGTGTATAACGTTTATTTGCTATTTGTTTATGCTGTATATTAGGTGGACAAACACCGTTTTTAGGATTGATAGGATTCCAATAAAAACTACTAGCAATCATATTATGATCAAAAATGACTTTAAACTGGCAAGTGGTAATATCGTTTTCACCTTGCCCAGGCGTAGTAAAATGAAATAAGTAATTCCATTCTCTTGGTCTCCACCCATCATCATAATGTGGACGACCAATCAATGAATACAACTGATCTTTGGTCATCCCTTTTCTAATTTCACTTAAGCTTTGTAAATTAGGAAAAGTCCCTTGATCTTTATTTAAGATAGTCTCTACTTTGTGCCATTTAGGATCGTTTGTTGTACCCTCTTTAGTAATTGATGTTCCTGTTGTACAACCACCGAGCAAGAATCCTGCGATACTTAGTATGATTAAATTCTTCATGTTATCAATCTCATATCATTATTTTAGATAAATTTATTTATTGGATTAGAGATAGGCATAAGCTATCTCTAATCTTATTTAAACTGTTACCATTGGATTCCAGTACCTACAGTTCCACCAAAGTCGCCACGTGAATTTCCACTACCACTGACTTTAAATACCCATCTACCACTATCTGAGATAGAAGACATACCAATCGCATAGCCATTTTCACCGCGGAATGTACCACCACTAATTGCTAACATGCTTTTTCCTGGAATATAAGCCTGTGGTAATCCAGCGGTAGCAAGTGCTTGTGCACTTCCTGCGTTCGCATGTTTTTCTAAATCGTCAATTCGTTTATTTGTAGTATAAAAAGCTTGTTCAAGTTGATTTCCAACATTTGTGACCTTCTGATCTAATGCATTTAGGGCATCGCCAACATTGGTTTGTGTTCCACCTGCAATATTGTATGTCGGCCCTGTATTTGTTGCGTAGTCAGCACCACCACCTAAGTAACTATATATATTGGAGTTACTTGTATATAGCTGTGAACCATTTATAGCATCTGTTGAAGTTGAAGTAACTGCACCAGAGGCAACATTGGTAACTTTTTGATTACCTGCATTAATACCATTTTGATCAATAGTCACCCCAGCAGAAGTTAACTTATCAGTTGTAATTGAACCAGAAGTTACTGTATTAAAGTTTGCATCTTTACTGGTTGCAACCTGATAGTTGGTACTACCATCAGTATTTTTACTGCTTGTTACTGTAACGTTATCACCTGATGTTACGGTTGTTTTTGCTTGCGTAGCAGCTGCACTTGCACTTTGGGCAACCTGTTGTAGCTGATCTTCTGTTGCTGCTTGACCTGAAACAATATTATCTGCGTCCCAAGTTGTGTTTGATAAGCCATTCACTGTACCCGCTGTACCATTTACAGTGACTTGGCCTGCAGTAACATTTCCTTTAGAGCCATCAATTTGAACACTACCTGTTTGAATTGTACCGGTAGTACCATCGACTGAAATAGCTGTGCTTCCAGATCCTACTTTAACTTGGTTGCTCAAACCAACCGTCACATTATTTCCAGAGTTAGTGACTGTAACACCGCTTGATTGTGCACCATTAATATTCAATGTATCTCCAGACTTCACTGTGCTTGTGGCAGTTACTCCAGAATCAGTAGCGACTTTCCAACCTTGATTTGCAGTGGTTGCTAGACTATTTACATATGAAATTGCATCATTAATTGTCGTTTGTCCCGTACCACCAATATTGGTCCAACTAATCTGATTATTTGAGTATGTAGCATTACCCCCAAATAATTGAGTTAAGTTATTTCCTAAACCATAAAGCTGATTACCTGTTACTGCATCTTGAGAGGTTGAACTAATATCACCATTAGCAACATTCGTTATTTTTGTACCTGCAGCATCAATACCGGTTTTAGTTATACTTGGGCCATTTGCAATCACTAAACCATCTGAAGTTAATGTACTATCACCAACTGTAACATTATTAAATGTTACGTCATCGGCTGTAGATACTTTGATCCCACCTTGCCCATCGTCAGACAATTTAACGTTCGTTCCACTAACAAAGTTTGCGGTATTGTCCGTTTTGCTAATGCTTTTTACATTGGTGCCATCCACTTGGGTTTGCACCGTTTGTAGTCCACTGTCTGCACTGGCTAAGCTATCTTTCGTTGCCTGACTTAAGTCAACCGCATAGTCCGTTACGTTGTTGCTGTTTG
>NZ_VTDQ01000043.1 GCF_015627175.1 Acinetobacter pollinis
GACACACAGGAGTTACTAGAACATCATGGGCATCAGATTTTATGGTTACCGCCTTATAGCCCTGATTTGAATTCTATTGAAAAGACTTGGGCATGGATTAAGAAAAAGAGAAAAGAATGGCAAGAGGATTGTATTGATCGACTCTTTCAGATGTTTTTTCATTTTTGTATGAGTAATTAGATTGTTTGACTATACCAAAACATCATCTTGTAGACTTTTTTAATGCTTGAAGAAGCATTTTTTGTAGCGATTTAAAAAAAATTTATACACTATCTTTTTTAATATTTATCTAATCTAAAAAAACTTACTGAAATTACCTAGCTCTAGAGTACGTAAATCAAAATATAACGAAGACATATTTAGGTTATTTATTAGAAAAAAATACTAGAAATTAAATAAATAAAATTATCCTTAAGTACAAATTTATCTCTTCATAATATCTATATATAAAAATATTTCAGTCTATTCATTCTATAACATTAGGTAATTTTATTTTTAATCAACAATAGAATCTATATATATAAATAAGTCAAAAATTGAACAACTACTATATTTCTATAAGAAAATATTGAATAAATTTACCTTATACTAATCTAATGAAGATATATTTCTGAGAAAAATTATATTGAACTATTACAATATTTACCATATGATAAAATAGTAGTTTAATCAAAATAATTTCACTAGCACGATAAATTATATAGCATAGCGATCTATATCTAATATGACGTCTATGAAACATTCATACATAAAAAAAAATGTAAAGAATAAGATTTTTTTAATCACTTAGCAGATATATCTATTCAATTAGAAATAACATCCTTTATATAATACTAAAAAATCATCAATCTATTTTTAGTAATCATGATCCAGAAATGAAATGACTACATCCAATCAACAATCAGACGAACAGAAAGTAGTAGTACCTATATAGCTAAAAAATTTTATTTTTTAACATTAAATCGAATATTATCTATTTTTGGTACATAAATTCACTTATAATATAAATATTGATATTTTTTTAAAAACTTTAGAGTCTAAGTGTAAAATATGAGAAAAAGTAATGTTCGACGTCATATGTACCTAAAATTCCTACATACATGGCAGAACCGAGATGTGATTAAAGTCCTTTCTGGAGTCCGTCGTTCGGGAAAATCAACGCTACTCTCTATGTTTCAAAAAGATTTATTAGAACAAGGTGTAAAACCTGAAAATATTATCGCTATTAACTTTGAGTTCATGGAGTTTGAAGAACTTACTGACTATCGAAAATTACATGACTACGTTTTATCTAAAGTTGATAAAAGTAAAAAGAATTATATTTTTTTAGATGAAGTACAGCATGTTTTACATTTTGAAAAAGTTGTAGATTCTCTGTATGTCAGGGATTATATCGATTTATATATTACAGGTTCTAATGCCTTCTTTTTAAGTGGTGAACTTGCAACGTTGCTTACTGGAAGGTATGTAGAACAGCATGTTTTACCTCTATCTTTTTCTGAATTTAAGCAATGGCATGTTGCGCATAATACTATTATACAGCAATTGTCGAATCGCGATTTGTATACAATGTATACTCAAAGTAGCTTCCCTTATACATTGGCCATGGGGAACCAAGATGAAACATATGACTACTTACAGGCTGTTTATGCCAGTATTATGTTTAAAGATGTGATTTATCGTCTAAATACATCTGATACGCAGTCTCTAGAACGTGTCGCAAAATATTTAGCGAGTGTAACTGGATCACCTATTTCAATTAATAAAATTAAAAACACTTTTGTTTCAAGTGGTGTAAAAATTTCTTTTGAAACTGTAAAACGTTATATCCAAGGGCTACAAGATAGTCTGTTATTTTACAGTGCTGCTCAATTTAAAATTCGTGGTCGAGAGCTGTTACAATCGTCTGAAAAATACTATTTAGTTGATGTAGGCTTACGTCGAATTATGTTGCCTGATGCCAATTCAGATCAGGGACATATTCTAGAAAACGTAATTTACCTTGAGCTTATTAGACGAGGATACACAGTTTATGTTGGTCGAGTAGGAGAGTATGAAATTGACTTTGTGGCAGTGGACACTCTACAAAATCTAACTTACTATCAGGTAGCTTTAGAAACACTCAGTGAAGAAACATTAGCTAGAGAATTACGTCCCTTACAGAAAGTCTCCGATTCATATCCAAAGTACTTACTCACTTTAGATACAATTGGGGGTGAAGCTAATTATGATGGAATTGTAAAAATGAATGCCCTCGATTGGTTATTAAAAGAAAGTGCATAATTCATTTTTATAAAAGTTGTAGTTTGGGCAAATTAAGCAAATGCTTTTTGCCCTCAAAAAAATATTTAAATGTTCATTTACACAGTTTGTCATTTCAACCTTCCACTTTGAAGTAAACTAATTCCTAGAAGTTTAAATTGACTAAAAAATATTGATAGCCTCCTAAAAAGGGTGGAATCAAATTATAAAAAATGATCAGAAGTGCTATACATTTTAATTTGTATAAGGTCATATACTATTTTTTAATCGATAGTGTGTAATTTAAAATAAAATTAATAAAAAATTCTAATATAAAAATTTATTTCAAAACAAAGATATATTCACAATCTGATTTATGTCCAATGTAAAAATCGCTCTTAAAATCTGAAACATTTACCTCAGATCATCTTACCAATATGAATGAAGTACATCATAAAATATGCATAAATTTTTTAATTAGATAAATTTAATGTTAGAATATTCTAACTATAGAGATGTATAGTATTTAATAGTGGAATGACTAATGTCAATTATAGTGCTTTTATTTGACAGATTCGGCATTAATTAAGTTTTAAAGAAAAACTTATGATCTTTTTTAAAAGCAGATACTTATGAGAGATATATTTGCCATACCCAATTTATAAGTGAGATGAATGATGAGTAATGTGTCTTTACCGATATATCACCAATATGAATTTGTAGATGGTGTAAATATTTTCTATAGAAAAGCAGGAAATGCTGATAGACCAACTTTGGTTCTACTTCATGGCTTTGCTGCTTCCTCTTTTATGTTTAGAAATCTTATACCTATACTTTCAGAAAAGTATTACGTCATCGCTCCTGATTTACCTGCTTTTGGATTAACAGAAGTATCTGATAAATATGAATACAGTTTTGATCAAATTGCTTTAACTATCGAAAAATTTTTACAAAAGTTAGGAGTAACTAAATATAGTTTGCTTGTGCATGATTATGGCGCACCTATAGGATGGCGTATAGCTATAAAAAACCCGAATGCAATAGAAGCAATTATTTCTCAAAATGGAAACGCCTATGAAGAAGGTTTAAGTCCATTGTGGTCATCTATAAAAAAATACTGGGAAAATCCAACCACAGAAAATAGAGAAAGTTTAAGACCTCTGGTTACGCCAGAATCGATAAAATGGCAATATTTAGAAGGGGTAAATGATGAAACAATTGTGCCACCAGAATGCTATATATTTGAGGGTAATAACTTATTAAATATAGATTCTAATATACATTTAGACTTAATATTAGATTATAAATCTAATATTGACCTGTATATTGAGTTTCAAAAATACCTTACAGATTATCAACCTCCTTTATTGGCAGTTTGGGGGGAAAATGATCCTTTCTTTCTTCCCGAAGGTGCCCAAATGTGGAAAAGAGACTTACCCTCATCACAAATTTTTCTTTATGATACGGGACATTTTGCACTAGAAACACATCTGGAACCAATTTCTTCAGAAATTATGAAGTTTCTTAATCAGAATATATAAATGTTTATTCGAGCATAGTATTTCTTTCAAACTATGCTCGACCCTTTATCTATTTATAAAGATCTTAATATCTCTACTAAGATTAAAAATACAGTCTAAATGGGTAGTTGACTTAATAATTTTACTGGTTATGTGAATGTTATGACAATCCTTAATAAAAGCCAACATTGAATATGCATCAAATATTTCATCATTTTCTGCAATAAAAATAGCTACGGGTAAAGATATTCTACTCAACTGCTTTAATGGATAACGTGGAGTCAATGCATTTGCCATTTTTACACTATATTTTTGAATAAAGTCAGAACGCATATCTATAACCTTTTTAGGGAAATTTAGTTTAACCCCAATATGATTATTGAAAAACAGCCCCAAACTAAGCGCATTTATTACGAATACCCATTTATTTATAGATGCAAAAGGCATTGAAGATGTTTTATATAAGTGATGAGATCTCACAAATGGACCAAACTCTGGAGCGACGAGAATAAGACTATCAACTTTCGTGATTGGACAATATCTTGTGAAGTAGTTTAAGAGTAAGCCTCCACCACTTGAATGTCCAAGTAAGTGAATTCTTGCTTGAGGAGAAGTCTCTTTAAAATATTTAACGAGAGTATCAACATCTTGCCAAATTTGTTTAGGTCCAACTACTTTCCAAAGTTTACTTGATCGACCATGTTCTCTTATATCGACAAGACAAATACAAGTTTTTTTATATTGAACCAATTGTTTTGCCAATACATCATACCCAGCAGCTGAATTCACACCGCTACCATGATAGACAATAAAAATCTCATCAATATCTGAAGCTGGCTTATAAATACGTAGATATAAACCATCTATATATTGCTCTATCACTTGAATTGAGTCTGCTAAAGGTAAATCATGCTTTCTAAGTACATATAGAAAATTTTCAAAATTAAGCATTGTGTTATACGAGTATCAGACAAATAAAGATAATACTCAGCTTCGTGGCACTTTGTAATATCTTTCAAAGATATTATTTTTGAATTTTTTCTAAATCGAGGATTAACATGTAAAAGCTCGACTATACATAAATATCATCATATTCTTATGGTGAGTGTATATCTATATATGTTTAAATAGGATGCTTAACAATCGATCTAACGAGAATAAACAACAAGAGTATATCGATTATATGAATAAAAACCATGAACAAAATGTCATAGGCAGAGGCATTGAAGATTTAACCCAATTTTCAAGCTGTGATGAGTGCGATACCCTTTATCGTAAAGTTTCTTTAGCCCAAGGAGAAAAAGCCCGCTGTTTATCTTGTGGTGCAGAAATCTATAGTGAGCTAAAAGCATTTCATCATATTATTGCGCTTATTTTAACAGCATTAATTATCTTTATCGTTGCAAATAGCTTTCCAATTATAAAAATAGAAGTTCAAGGCAATTCAATACAAACAACTTTAATTGGTGCCGCATGGACTATGTTTCATATTGGTCGAGAAGTGGTTGCACTTATTCTAATTTTTACTACATTTATTATTCCACTGATCAACCTTATTTTATTAATGTATGTATTCATAAATGTAGGGTGGCTAAAAAGACGTCCATATTTTATGGTTTTCGCTTTAAGAACTTTATATTTATTTAGAGTTTGGGCAATGGTTGAAGTTTTTCTGATTGGTATATTAGTCACACTGGTTAAACTGATTAATATGGTCATCGTTATTCCAGAAGTCGCACTGTGGGCATTTGGGGCTTTAAGTATTTTCATGGTCTATTTAAATGACATAAAAGTACAAGATATTTGGGATGCAGTAGATAGGGACTTACCATGAAAGAAAATCATCCCAAGCATCATTATTATACGCGTGCAGCAGATCTTTCATTGGTCAGATGTCACTGCTGTGGTTTACTCAGCGCTTCAGAGCAAAATTTAAATACACATCAAAATTGTCCTCGGTGCAATTCAGCATTACATATTCGTAAACCACAGAGCTTACAGAAAACATTTGCCTTTTTAATAGCAGCAACTATTTTATATATTCCTGCGAATGTTTTGCCGATGACGATAACCAACTCTATATTCGGAAGTCAAAGCGATACTATTATGAGTGGGGTTGTTTATTTCTGGCAAACACATGACTATCTGGTCGCCACTGTTATTTTTATTGCAAGTATATTTATTCCTCTTCTTAAGCTTTTTATTCTTAGCTTCTTATTACTAAGCATTTATATGCAATCTGTAAGGAGATGGAAATTTAGTCCCAAACATTGCAGTATCTTATATCGAATTGTAGAAATCATTGGTCGCTGGTCAATGATAGATGTTTTTGTGGTGAGTTTACTTACAGCACTCATTCAAATTCACTCACTGGCAACCATACTAGCAGGTCCAGGTGCGGTTGCTTTTGGTGCAGTGGTTATTCTTACCATGTTTTCCTCACTTAGTTTCGATCCCCGTATGATTTGGGACAATTATTATGCAACAGATATCACTCATTTATCTCGAGTTCACTCTCACTCAATAAGCCAAGTATCGCAATCAGATGCTCTCAATTCCAAACCATTAAACGAACAATAATATGTCTGAAAATATAAAAACTGATGACGGTCAAAATCATAAATTATCTACTCAACAAAAAGCTGAGTCACAAGAAATTCCTGAGCCAATGATAAAGAAACCACGTGGCAGAATTTCACTCATTTGGATTATTCCCATCATTGCTTTGCTAATAGCCCTTTCTTTGGCTGCAAAAGCAATTTGGGAAAGAGGGCCAACGATAGAAGTAAGCTTTAGAACAGCAGATGGGTTGGAGGCTGGAAAAACCAATGTACGCTACAAACAAGTAAATATAGGTCTAGTACGTCAGATTAAACTTTCACCAGACAATAGCCATATTATTGCCGAAATTGAATTATCTAAAGACAACAGCACTTTTGCTGCAAAAGATTCACGCTTTTGGGTTGTACGTCCGCGTATTGGTACCACAGGTGTTTCTGGTATAGATACGCTTTTGTCTGGTTCTTATATTGAGGTCGATGGTGGTAAAGCCTCTGAAAAACAAACTGACTTTATTGGACTAGAAACACCGCCTGTTGTACCTTCCGATGTTCCAGGGAAAATCTTTTTTCTCACAGCAGACAATTTAGGATCTTTAGATATTGGTTCACCCATTTACTATCGACGGATTAATGTTGGACAAATTACAGCATATAATCTATCTCAAGATGGAAAACATGTTGAACTTCAAACATTTATTCGCAGTCCATACGATAAATTTGTTACAACAGACGCACGTTTTTGGCAAGCTAGCGGTGTCGATGTCAGTTTAAATGCTTCAGGATTCAGTCTAAACACCCAATCATTGGCCAGTATTATTACTGGTGGTATTGCTTTCGACTATCCAGAGAATTCTGATGCAAATACTGCACCTTTGAAAAGTCGCTTTACTTTGTGGAATTCTCGCACAGATGCTTTAAAAGTACCTGATGGTAAGCCACATAAAATTGTTATGTATTTTGACACATCACTTCGCGGACTTTCTACAGGCGCACCAATCGACTTTATGGGGATTAATATAGGAAATGTCACCTCAATTAATGTTGAATTCGATCCAAATTATAGCAAGCTACGTATGCGTGTTGAGGCGGTTCTATATCCATCTCGCTTAGCAAATGGCAAAGAGCTCGATCCTACAGGTGCAATTTTTAGAAGATTTATTCAACAAGGTTGGCGCGCACAAATGCGTACAGGAAACTTACTCACAGGACAAAATTATATCGCTTTCGATAAATTCCCTAAAGCTAAACCTGTAACACTTATACAGCCTGAAAATGGAGTTGTCGAAGTTCCAACTATTCCACCTGAATTAAATAGCCTACAAGCACAAGTTTCTGAAATTGCAGATAAAGTGAGTAAATTCCCGATTGATGAAATTGGCGGTGATGTACGTAAGACTTTGAAAAATATGAATACTACAATTGAATCTACTGACAAATTAATCAAACAGCTGGATACTAAAGTCGCGCCTGATTTCCAAGCTACATTAAACGATGCACGTAGAACCATGCAATCGACTGAGTCCATCTTGTCAAGTGATGCACCAATGCAACAAGATTTGCGTAGAGTCTTACAACAAGTCACTCGTACAGCCGCATCACTACAGCTTATGTCAGATTATATTGAGCAACATCCTGAATCGCTCATTCGTGGCAAAAAAGGAGAAACACATAAAAATGCTAAATAAAATAAATAAACTGTGCTCATTAAGACATACGCGAAACCTAAGATCTAACCTGTTCTTAGTTAGCATATTTGCAATGATACTTACAGGATGTGCAAGTTCCGTGAATCCCAATTATTATACACTTGCACCAAAAGTTATTCCTATACAAGGCACACCTCTTAGAATTATTGAAGTATTGCCCGTTGGCTTACCTGATCGTCTAGACCGTGTATCTATCATGGTCAATACTGATCAAGGGCAGTCAAATATATTGGATAATAATAGATGGACATCTACGCTTTCAACTGAATTACATGATAGTTTATCGGCTAGCCTACAACAGCAATTAAATGCTGTAGATCGCTATACCAGTGGTATTTCAACCACAAATACAGTGTATAGAATTGCGATCGATTTTTCTCGCTTCGATATCATCAAACCAATCCCAAATCATCGTAATGGAAGCGTCGAAGTTGCAGTCAGTTGGATGATAAAACCTATCGAGCCTTTACAAACCTCTACCACCTCAAAACAGCCTATCCATCGATTACTCAACTGCAGAATGAGTTTTAGCCAAGAAATTGCCAATTCAGATAGTGTTACTGATATGGTTAATGCTTCTAAATTAGCGGTTAATCAAGTCACAACCGGTGTTTCTGACGCAGTTTTTGCCGTTGAAAAAGGTACAACACCCCGAGTTAATCATGCAGTGTGTTCTTAGTTAATTCTAAAGCTCTATGTGTAGAATTTAAGCTTCATTACACATAGAGCTTACTATTTCTTATATGCTTCACTGAAAGAAAATTAGAATCTATTTTTATTTATTTCAATAATTTAGGTGTATATCCTAAATGCCTTTTAAACATGGTACTAAATGCACTTGTTGTTGCATAACCTAAACGAGACGAAATATATGCAATAGATCTACCATTTGATAAATCATCTAATGCCAATGAAAGATGTAATTGTTGCACCCAACTTCTATATTGAAGTCCAGTTTCTTTTTTAAATAATCTCATTAATGTTCTTGAACTGGTTCCTATTTTTTCAGACCAATGATTCAAATCTTTATACTGGTGAGGCTGACTCATCAGTTGATGACAAATAAAATCTAAACGTCGATCTACTGGCCATGGAATTTCTATAGGAAGTACTAAAGCACGTTGTATTTCATCAAAAATTAGCCTCTGAATCGCTATCTTTAGTTCATCACTATATGGAATTCCATCTTTTTCAATTTGATCTAAATCATTTAATCGAAGCACCAAAGCTTTGAGCAAATTCGACATTCTGAGTAAATAACACTTTTCCCCCATGACATGAGCAGCATTTTTTTCAACCAATACTGTACTTAAACAAATTTCACTCATCGGTGTCACACTGTGCTCACACAGGGCAGGAATCCATAAAGCATATTGAGTAGGGACAACCCATACACTTCCTTGCGTCTGGACACGCATGGTTCCTTTGGAAGCATACAATAGTTGTGCACGACTATGCGAATGAGGCTCAATATAAGTACCATACGAATGGTATGATCCCATTGATATAATAAGTTCAGGAAAAGCTTGAATGCTCATTAGATAGATTTTAATTGTCAGTTATAAAGTGTTTTATGGAATATAGTCGTATTCATGACAAATTATAATAATCAATTAAAGAGCAATAAACAAAGGACTTTAATGGAATCTTCTATAAAAATTTCAACAAAAATTGAATCACCACCAAACCACGTTAACCAGATGATATATCCTGTTGTCTTTTCTGTGGCATTCACACATCTGCTTAACGACTTAATTCAAGCATCTCTTCCTGCCATTTATCCACTGTTAAAAACTAATTTTGAGCTAAGTTTTGCCCAAATTGGATTAATATCATTAATTTACCAAGTCACAGCTTCTCTTTTACAACCATGGATTGGCCTGTATACAGATAAACATCCCAAACCATTTTTATTGCCCTTAGGGATGGTATCTACACTTATAGGAATCATTTTAATGGCATTGTCCGGAAGTTTTTCTATGCTTCTTTTATCTGCAGCCTTAATTGGGGTAGGTTCTTCTACCTTTCACCCTGAAGCATCACGTGTTACAAGAGTGGCATCTGGGGGAAGATTTGGAACGGCACAATCAATTTTTCAGGTTGGTGGAAACTCAGGTTCTGCTATAGGGCCTTTATTGGTTGCTTTAATTATTGTGCCACATGGTCAAATGGCTTTTGCTTGGTTAGTCATTTTTGCGCTTTTAGCAATTTTTATCTTATACCGTGTCAGCCATTGGAATGTTAAACATAGTCATAATCAGCTAACCAAACTAGCTTCACATCATGTCTCAAAATTTCATGGCAAAAAACTTATACAAGCATTATCAATCATTTGTATTTTAATTCTTATAAAATTTACTTACATTGCAAGCCTGAGTAATTATTATACATTTTATTTAATCCATAAATTTAATGTTTCATTACAAGATGCCCAACTGTATTTATTCGCTTTCTTAGCCGCAGTTGCATTCGGCACATTCTTCGGTGGTCCTATAGGAGATCGAATCGGTCGTAGATCGGTAATTTGGGTATCTTTTATTGGAATGATTCCATTTGCTTTTGTACTTCCTCACGTTAATCTTTTTTGGACATGTATCTGTGCAATGATGGCAGGTTTAATTATGTCATCTGCATTCTCTGCAATGATTGTATATGTACAAGAAGCTGTTCCGGGTCGCGTTGGTATGATTTCAGGACTCATGTTTGGTCTTATGTTTGGTGTAAGTGGTATTGCTGCTGCCGGCCTAGGCTATTTGGCTGATAAAAATAGTATAGAATGGGTGTTTGGTCTTTGTGCCTATTTGCCACTTCTAGGTTTTTTAACTTTCTTTTTACCAAGATCAAATACAGAAAATACTTAATAGAAATTAAAGAATAATAAAATAATGTAAACAAATTCACATTTTTTTAACTGATTTGTGTATTATTTATGTTAAGATAATACACAAATCTATTTTTAGTAAGGGCATCTATTACGTCACTTACTAGAAAGTTTATTTTTCGTATTCAACCATCAGATATAGTCCTACACTGGAAATATTCGTGAATCTTCGTAAATATTTAGGAAGTTTAATTTCTTTTATACTTAGAAAGGCTATATGCTTTATCACGGGTACACGAAGTTTTTGGACGGATAAACAGCCTACTTCAATACAAAAAATTTACTATACAAATCATACGAGCCATATCGACTTTATTCTTTTATGGTCTTCTCTTCCACGTGAAATTAGAGAAGTGACAAGACCAGTCGCAGGTGGTGATTACTGGCACAAGACAAGACTTCGACGGTTTATTATTTCAGATGTATTTCAAGGTATTATTATTTCTTCAAATAATCCTGACCCCCTTTTTAATGTCAAAGTAGCGCTAAACGCAGGCCATTCAGTGATCTTTTTTCCAGAAGGTACAAGAAATTTGGACTCTACTCATGCACTATTACCGTTTAAATCAGGATTATTCCATCTATCTCAGGCATTTCCAGAAATAGATATACTCCCTGTATGGATCGAAAACGTAAATCGCGTCATGCCAAAAGGTACATTTATTCCGCTTCCTATTTTATCGAATATTTATTTTGGAACACCTTTATCTCGTGAGATCAAAACAGTAAATAAAGATAAATTTCTTCAAGAAGCAAGAACCATGTTAATCAACCTGAGTAAGTACGAATCTTAATCATGAATAGTTTACAAATTAATTTTATTATCTTTATAACTATTACTATTTCACTTCTTCTAGCATCTCTCACTGGGTTCATACTAAAAAAGAAAATAAATCATGAACCTCATGCTGTTATTGATAACCTTAATGCACGAGTAAATGCATGGTGGGTCATGCTTATTATTCTTTATATTGCTATTTCAATCGGAGATTCAGCGATTGTTTTCCTTTTCGGAGCGATCTCTTTTTTTGCATTACGTGAATTTATTACATTATTACCTACAAGAAGAGACGACTATTCGGCACTTGCAATTTCTTTTTATTTACTTATTCCTTGTCAATATTATCTCGTACATATAAATGCTTATAATTTATATAGTTTGCTTATTCCTTTATATGCTTTTTTGCTTATTCCTATTCTTATCTTAAAACGCGAAGATACCACATCTTTTTTAGCACGTAGCGCAAAAATACATTGGGGACTAATGGTTTGTGTATATTGTATTTCGCATGTACCGGCTTTATTAAATTTAGAGATCATTGACCTAAGTGGTAAAAAAATATGGCTCATTATTTGGTTAATTTTAGTTGTACAACTGTCAGACGTATTTCAATATATTTGTGGAAAAATTTTTGGCAAACATAAACTTGCACCAATACTTAGTCCATCTAAAACCTTAGAAGGACTTATTGGTGGTATTGGACTAGCTTTAACTGTTGGTGTACTTACTAGAGGACTAACACCCTTTACTTTATTTCAGTCACTTTGGATTTCCTTAACTATATGCTTATTTGGTTTTTTAGGTGGTTTAGTAATGTCTGCAATTAAAAGAGACCGAGGGGTAAAAGACTGGGGGGATACCATTCAAGGCCATGGAGGAATCTTAGATCGTATGGATTCATTATGCTTTTCAGCACCAGTATTTTTTCACATACTCAAATATTGGTGGACTTGATATTTAGGGTTCAACATATATTTAGAGCTTTAGTCCAATAAAAATTATTTATTGTTTTTTTATATAAAAAAATGCTTTTAACTTAAAAAATTGATCAATATTGGTGCAAAATTTAATATAATCAACAAATAATACTAAAAAAATTACACTTTAATAAAAAATATAATATTTCAAAAGCCTAAACAAAAAACAATAATGTGACTCAGTTCACAATAATGAGCTTTGATTTTAAATTTTATCTTACTAATTTGGTCTTCTATGTTTTCATCACAGCAATTTAAGTATTTTACTTTTGGATTAATTGTTCTTTGCAATACACACAGTACATTTGCATCAGATAATAGAAAAGTCACAGAACCAACTATCCCAGAAACATGTAAAACGGTTTATGCCAGAAATACTCTAATTACAGAGGATATTCAAAATGCACTAAATACTTGTAGTGTAGGACAAGCGGTTCGTCTCTCCAAAAATGGCGCAATGAATGTCTTTCTTTCTGGCCCAATTAATATGCCAAATGGCGTAAGTTTAATTATAGACAAAGGTACAACGCTTCGTTCAATTAATAATGCAACTGCCTTCGATAATGGTCAAGGGAATTGTGGAACTCTCAACGGAGATGGTAAGAGTTGTAAAGCACTCATCACATTTTATCATGTTTCAAATGGCGGTATTTATGGAGAAGGTGAAATCGATGGTCAAGGTGGAGAGTCTCTAAATGACAAAATGATTACTTGGTGGGATCTTTCTGAAAAAGCACGGAAACCACGCAGAAATCAGAATTCACCTCGACTGATACAAGTAGAGCGAGGTCAAAATATTACCCTCCATCAAGTTACATTAAAAAATGCGCCTAAGTTTCATGCTGTATTTTCTCGCAGTAATGGCATTACGATTTGGAATATAAAAATTAATACACCATCTAATGCAAGAAATACAGATGGTATCGACTTTATGGCATCGCAAAATGCAACTGTCGCTTATAGCACAATTAGTACTGGTGACGACAACATCGCAATTAAAGCAGATCATCGAAGTGGACCATCAAGTAATATGAGCTTCTTGCAAAATACTTTTGGTACAGGAAATGGGTTATCTATCGGCAGTGAAACCAAAGATGGAATCTACAATATTTTCGTGGATGGCTTAATTATGCAAGGCACTAAAAATGGGCTGCGTATAAAAAGTGATAAGTCATCAGCAGGTGAAGTCGCAAATATTCATTACAATAATGTAGAGATGTCAAATGTAAAAAATGCGATTGTTATGGATACTGTTTATGAAAAAAAATCAGGTTCGACAAAAGCAGACTGGCATGATGTTACCTACAATGAAATTACTATTCATGGCCGATCAAATATCATTTTTAATGGTACCAATGCAATAAAACCTTTACATGCGACGCTTAGGAATATGAATTTATCTAACAATGTGTCTTGGATGATTAAGAACGCAAATTTAATAAAATAATTTTTAGATATCGGCCTAATGTATGTTTATTAGGCCATCAATAACACCTAAATTTAAAAGAGTCATTTGTTTTGAATATTTTATTTGTCTTATTGACTACATTACTTTTTATAAATGTCAGTTATGCCTCAAGTTACCCAACCACAGATTTAAATAAGCTTAGTGGGTTTGCAAAGCAAGCATATGTTACAGGTGGCTATGGCGGAAAAACTATTATCGTGAAAGATATTTCAAATCTAAAAAAGGAGATTCTGGGAGATGAACCAAAGGTTATTGTAGTTGAAGGTAAAATTGCTAGTACTAGCAAACAAAAGCTACTTCTTGGAAGCAATAAGACTATTGTTGGCTCCTTCAATAATTCAAATATTTTACATAATATTTACTTAGCTACATCTTCAAATAGCTCAAATATTATATTTCAAAACTTAGTTTTCAAGCATGATGAAAAAATTAAGGGAAATGGAGATATTCAACTCTATATTAACTATGGGCAGAAATATTGGATTGATCACTGTTCATTCGTCGGACACAGCTGGCAACTAGGAGATGGTAGCCTCGATAAATTAATCTATATTGGCGAGTCAGCAGATTATATCACTATTAGCCATTCATTATTTTCAAACCATCGATATGGTTCAATATTTGGCTATGCCCTGAATGGATATAAAGCAAAATATATTGGCTACCCAAGAATTACTTTAGCCAATAACTATTATGACAATATTTATGTAAGATCACCGGGTTTAATGAGATATGGTTATTTTCATGCTTACAATAACTATATTCGTAACTACCACTTGGGTTATACATTGGCACAAAATGCAAAAGTAATTTCTGAGTCAAATTATTTTGAATCAGGTTATGAAAAAGGTATTATTGATGATAAAAAAGAGAATACCTCGTTTACAGATACAAATAGTTACCCTAGCAGTATACAAAAATACTCGAAGAGTCCCTCTTGGTCTATTCCATACTCCTATCACACTCAGACAGCAAATTTTTCTAAAAACTGGAATCTTAACTATTCTGGTGCACAAAGTAATGCCAGTAAATTTACCTTCCCATATTAATTCATAGACAAGTGAGTGGATTTTACAGTTCACTCACATTTAATTATATAAAATTATAATTAATTATCATTTAATATATTTGAATTATTGTTTCCTCTTATTTATTTTAAAGATTGGGGTTAACAATGTACTTTTCGAAGATTCAATATCATTTAACATTCATTTTTTTAACTAGCTTATATAGCCCTGTATCTCACGCTATAGACAACCGGAATGTCATCGAACCTACTACACCGTCAGCCTGTACAACAGTATATGCAAGGAATACTGTTATGACTGATGATATACAAAAAGCCTTAAATAACTGTAGTGTTGGTAAAGCCGTGAAGCTTTCAAACAATGGATCAATGAATCTATTTCTTTCTGGTCCAATTACTATGCCAAATGGTGTAAGTCTAATTATAGATAAAGGCACAGTACTTCGTGCCGTTAACAATGCAAATACTTTTGATAATGGTTCAAAAAATTGTGGAACACTGAATGGAGATGGAAAAGGTTGCAAAGCACTTATTACGTTCTATCATGTTTCAAATGGTGGAATCTATGGGAAAGGTGAAATTGACGGTCAAGGTGGACAAATTCTTAATGATAAAATGTTGAGTTGGTGGGATCTTGCACAACAAGCTAAAAGTGGTAGTCAAAACCAAAATGCTCCTCGTTTAATACAAGTTGAGAGTAGTGAAAATATTAAGCTATATCAAATTACACTGAAAAATGCGCCTAAATTTCATGCTGTTTTCTCTAGAAGTAGTGATATTACTGTGTGGAATATAAAAATAAATACACCTGCTAATGCACGCAATACAGATGGATTAGATTTTATGTCTTCAAACAATGTTACTGTTGCTTCGAGTAATATTAGTACAGGAGATGATAATATTGCGATTAAAGCCAGTGGAGGTAATGGCTCTTCAACAGATATGAGTTTTTTAAACAACATATTTGGTAGTGGACATGGTTTTTCTATTGGTAGCGAAACTAAAGACGGGGTTTATAACATCTATGTCAATGGCTTAACTATGAAAGGTACTGATAATGGATTACGCATTAAAGGTGACCGTTCACAATCTGGAGAGGTATCGAATATCCAATATAACAATGTGAATATGTCGAATGTAAAAAACTCAATTATTATGGATACTGTTTATGAGAACAAATCAGGATCTACTAAAGCAAACTGGCACGACGTGATTTATAATGAAATTACTGTTTTTGGTCAGTCTAATATTATTTTTAATGGCACAAATGCAATAGCTCCCCTGAAAGCAACAATGACAAATATGCATTTACCAGATAATATTATGTGGAATATTAAAAATACCAATATAAATAAATAATACTAAAGTAGAGAAGTAGTGTAGCAAGTTGCTACACTATTTATTTTTCTTCTGAATAAATTCTTGAAAAAATTTTTCAATTACCAGAATGTCACTTTGATTCAAATCTTCGATATTTAAATCAACTTTTAACTTGTTATTCTTAAAAAGAATTTTTCCGACTTTTTCGCTATTACAATGAATCTGAGATAAAATCTGCTCTGAAGATTTTTCTAAAATAGGAGTTAAATTTTTTTCTGCAACTGGAACAATTTTTGTTTGTTCACATTTCCCAGCCTTGAAGCTTTTCCATGCATCTTCTAAACTTCTTTGGGCATATTCAAGTTTATAATCTGCCAAGTATTTTTTAATACTTGTTGCGACTGTACGCCCAATTAAAGTAGGATCATTATTCAAATCATTTACAATATAGTCGGGCATTTTCTCAAAAGATAAGTATTTATACATATCTTCCCTATTTAGTCCGAGCGATTTTGCGAGTTTACTCTTATTTTTTTTAGTTTCTTCATCTAGATGACTCAACCCCATATAAATTTCATAGTCGGTTAAATCAGCTCGCTTTAAATTTTCAGCAAGTGTTAAGAGTGCAGCATCCTCATTGCTTACATCTATAATAATGACTTCGATTGTGCTTTTAGATAGTAGTTGATGTGCTTTTAAGCGTCGTTCTCCAGCGATAAGTTCATAGCCCGAATGAGTTCTTCTGACTGTGATAGGTTGCAATAAACCGATTTCTTCAATTGAGTTCGCAAGCTCCTGAAGTTCTGCCTTGTCAAATCCTCTGCGAGGTTGATTGGGACTACTTATAATTTCAGATAAAGGAATATTTTTACGAAATTCTTTAGCAAAAGTAGATTGATCCCTTTGAGCATGACTATGTTGTTTTGTATTCTGTTGTAACCGCTTTGCAAGCAATTCTTTTGCACTACTCATGATTCTAGTTTCACCAATATTTCATTTGCCAATTCAGAAAAAGATAATCTTATCTTTGATTTTTTATCTATATCAATTAAAGATTGTTTGAGTATAGCTGCTTGATTCACTTTTGTACTTGTTGGAATGGTCGTCTCAAATAGTTGGCCTACCGTATTATTGGTTTCATCTTGTATAAGCTTACATACATTCTGTCGCTTATCGTGCTTAATTAATAACGTACCTAATAATTTTAATTTGGGATTAATCCTGTGAATTTTCGATATATGGTTAATTAAGTCGGTAACACCATATAGACCATACTGCGACCCAGATTCAATTGGAATAATGACATGGTCTGCAGCAGCTAGTGCGTTACTCGTAAGTATTTTTAAACTAGGTGGACAATCAATCAATATGAAATCATAGATTCCAAATAAAGGCTCAAGTTTATATTTCAATTCCTCATTTGGACGTGGTGAATACTCTTTCAACTGGTCCTCTGTCTTTCCTAGATTAAGAGAACCATATATAAGAGACACACCCTTAAAATTTGTTTCTTCTTCTAAAGCATCAACCAATAAATTTTCTTCATGAGTCAGAAGTTCGGCAGATGTTATACTAATTTCACTAGGATGTTGCTTACCAATGTGTAGACTTACATTTGCTTGAGGATCTAAATCAACAATTAATACGCGCTTTCCACACTCTACCAATTCTGCGGCTAGATGTACTACAGTTGTCGTTTTACCACAACCACCTTTGTGATTAGCCACAGCAATAATCTGTGTTTTATTAGTTTCCATAATTGATATATTTTCGATACATTGAATGAGTTTAATACGAAGTGTAGCAAGTTGCTACACTTACTCTTTAAAAGTTTACTTAATTATATCATTTAGAAATTTTAACAAAATCCTGAATATAGATCATCAAAAAACTATCATACTATGTAGCAATAAGCTTAGTATAATTCTTTTAATTACTTGTATAGTCTGCATTTATGAAACATGACCTCAGAAACTTAGATTTCAATTTATTAAAAGCATTTGATGCTCTTTTTGATGAGCGCAGTGTCACAGAGGCAGCTAAGAAGTTATATCTAACACAACCTGCGGTCAGTGGCATGTTACAAAGATTAAGAGATTATTTTGACGACCCTTTATTTATAAGAGCTCAGCGAGGTATTTATCCCACCTCACGAGCAAAACAGTTAGCACCCACTGTTAAAAACATCCTCTTTGATATTGATACATTAATTCAACCTAATCATTTTGATCCTAAAAATGATGAATATTTATTAAGGATATCAGCTACCGATTATGCATTAAAAGTGGTTCTTGTACCTTTTATCGCTCAGTTGAGAATACATGCACCTCATGTAAAAGTTTCAATTCTTCCCATAAGAAATGAAGACATATTTATGCAATTAGAGCAAGGCACAATTGATTTGGCATTAGTTACTTCAGATTTAAACCATAAAGAAGTTTACAAGCAGGATTTATTTACAGATACACCTGCTTAATTCACAAAGAACACCCTCTTGCTTCTCATAAGAATATTACACTTGATGAGTTTTTTAAGCTCAAATATGTCTTGATTTCACATGAAGGAGGGAATTTTGAGGGTATTACAGATCAACAATTGAAAATATTCAATAAAAAAAGGGGCGTGATCATTTCTATAAATAGTTTTCTAATTTTGTCTGAAATATTAGCCAACACAGATTTAGTGGCTGTTGTTCCCTCAAAATTAGCTAATAATTTAACAGACTTCTTAACATTTAAACCACCAATCGCAATACCAAATTTTAATAAATCTTTAGTTTGGCATGAGCGAAACCATCGCGACCCAGCACAACAATGGCTCCGTGATCTGATGGTTCAAACTGTATTAAGTAAAAATAGTTAATTATTTACTACTTTTGCTAATCCATCTAACCAGTCTTGATGACCATTTAACATAGGATTTGGTTTTTCTAATGCTAATGCTTTAGCAGGAATGCCTATTTGTGTCTCTTGTGTAAGAATTCGCACTCTATTATTTGATAAATTTTCAATAAGCCAAGCGTGATGCACATCTAAACGCTCAATAGAGTTAATTTCACCAGCCCATCCATGCCAGCGATTCTGGCTGGGTGATGAGCTATAGGC
>NZ_VTDQ01000044.1 GCF_015627175.1 Acinetobacter pollinis
AAAAAAAGAAAAAAGGTGCAGCTACTTTTGATTTAATCATTCATCCGAATCTAAGTTATAGTGATGGTTTTACAGAAGAATTGATAGAGGTTTATAAAAAATCTCCTGAAAAATTCAAACGTTCAGACTTTGATTTTATATCGAGTTCAGAAACAGGTTTTTGTCTTACGGTTACTTTTTACCTTTTTTGCAATGTTGATGTTCAAAAACTTTATGAGGGTAAACTTCCGATCCATAGGGCTAATAAAATACTAAAAGATGCTATCGAAGGTGCTGAAGATTTTTACTATATCTTTGATAGACCTCTTAAATTTGGTAATTATGAACTTGTTAGATTGACACAAATGCGTTCAATCAAAGATGAATTCGAAGGACGCGAACAAAATGCATCAGATTGGACTTGGAGGATTGGTTCTGAGTCTTACAGCAGAGTAAAAAAACAAGGGGAAGTACTGATTAACCGTTGGAATCAGTGCGTTGATAAATCAGAGCAAGAAAAACAGACATATTTTGAAAAGCACCTGAAAGTTTTAGAGAGCTATCATGGCTTTAGAGGTGTACGCAAACAAGTTGGAACATTGTGGGCAAAGGAACGTAAGCTATTTAAAGCAAAATATGGTGAAAATTATTTAGCTTATTATCGCTCCTTAAATCTGAAATATATCCAACGCCTTAAATCCCCATTTAAAGCCAATGCAGAACCAAAAGAAATGATTGATTACATGCAAAGTGTTATTGAAAATAGTGTAAAAAATACTCGCTGATCGCAGTGAGTATTAATTTTGTATGTTACAATATTTAACAAAGTAACAATTAAATCTATTTGTATGAAAGTAATCACTAAGTTGGCCGTTTTAGGCTGTGCTACAGCAGTTTTAACGGGGTGTGGGACACTGACAGGCTTACCTTCTCATGGGGGAGGAAAACGTTTTGCTGTTGAACAAGAAGTTGTTGCAGCTTCATCTCGTGCGGCGGTAAAAGAGCTTGATTTATCTTCTCTGGTGAATCACAAAGTTGCAATCTATGTATCAACGATGGGAGATCAAGGCTCAGGTACGATGTCTGGCGGTCGTTATTCTGTAGATGCCCTGATTCGTGGTGAATATTTAAATAATCCAAGTTCATCAACAAACTATGATTACCCACTTTCAAAAACGGTAAGCAGTACCAGTGCAGGTTCGTTATCGAGTGTTACTGAATCAAATGCTTTACTCAATGCACCAAGCCATTCTAAAACAACCTCTGAAGGTGGGATGAGTCGCCAAGCGTTATCGATTGGAACGAACGGCATGGGTGAGTACCGTAATGAAACATTAACAACAAATCCTCGTGATGTTTCTTTCTTGTCTAATTTGATCCAAACCATGTTTTATCTACGTGGCATTGATGTGGTATCTCCTGAGCAAGCTGATACGGATGTATTCATCAATGTTGACGTTTTTGGCACGATCCGTAGTCGTACAGAAATGCATGTTTATAACGCTGAATCATTAAAAGCAGTCACCAAACTTGAATATTTTGCGATAGATCGTCGCTCAAAACAGTTAGTCATTAAACCGACGGTACGTTCTTTTGAAGCAGGCTACAAAGAGCAATATGCATTTTGGATGGGACCTTTTAAAGTCAAAAAAACAGTAAAACCTTCTGATCCTTTACTTGTCGATTTCTCAGATGTACGTCCTTACAAAGACATTCAAAGTTCTGAAAATCCAACATGGAATAGCCCAAACTCAAACCAACCAAGCATTTCTCCTGCTATTTTAAGAAATAGAACTCAAGGAGAATAATTCGTGATTCAGCGTGGTATTGTCTTATTCTTATTGAGTGTTTTGACAGTCATTACACAGGTTTTTGCAGGAAGTCTTACCAACGATCCATTTGTGCAAAGCAGTATAGATCGGAGTAACTTTGAACCTGGGGGACAATATCACCTGTTTGGTGCTCCACGAGGAGGAACGACTGATCGAGAAGGAAGGATTAACGTCCTTCCTGTATACGACCAACAGTTTGGTAGTTTACGTCTAGAGAATGTGGTTGTTGATGGTGATATCACTTATAACACCCGTTTTTCTGGGCATCATTGGGATGAGCATGCTCCCTTTTCAGAAACTTCAAGTCAATCCAAATCCACAGAGGAAGGTAGTATTGCCGATGGTTTTACTGTCCTTAAGCTAAACTGGAGTGGTACGAAAGTCCACCCTGCCGATGGATATGATGGTGAGCAAGGTGGCGGCTATCCTGTACCTACAGGTGCCCGAGATGAATACCATTATACGATTAATGGCAATGCTCAACGTATTTCGCTACAACTCAATGATCAACGTTCAACCTCGCAACGATTTTTAGATCGATTTTCTCAAGCAGGCAAAGACTTTGTTGATGGAGCAAATCAGAGCCATGATAAGTTTTTTATTCATGATCCCAAACTCAATACGTGGGGGAATATCGCACAAGGTTTTAATGGTCTTGTTGATGCAGCGCTCAGTCCGTTACGACCTATTTCTGATCTATTAGGTGTTCATGATGCTGCGGATGGCTTAAGTGCGCTATCAGGTTATTCGACACTTGCAGGTATGTCTGAGTTATCTGCGGATGGTAAAGGTTCTGCGATTGATGCTCTAGCTGTTGCGAATGGGTTTAAAAACGATATTATTGATGCAGCTCATGATTGGGCACTTAATCACCCGAATAGTTTGGAAGGTATAGGGGTTGCAACTGTCATTGTTCCGCCTCAGCTTGCAACTGGAATTAAAGAAGGTACTACTATTGCTGATGCAGTTTCAGCTAAGCCATTAAGACCACAGGTTCCAATTGATACTCCTATATCTAAAGAAACACCAGTTACTCCATCACATACTTTTCCCGATGAGGTCTTTTCAGGTAAAGCTCCAAAACAAACAGAACCAGGAAATACGACAAGACTTCAAGAACGATATAATCCTCATACAGGACAATTAGAAGAATCTATTATTACTTATGACGAATATGGTCGAATGAAAGAAAGAGTTGATTATACAGACCACGGCTATGCAAAAGGGAAGAATAAGCATTCTGATCCACATATTCATTATTACGAATACTCATCAAATACGCCAGGTGGGAAAGAAACAAGGGTTAATTTAGATGAAAGTAAATGAAATCCAAAACTTAATAACAGAGTTCGCACATATCTTCTCATTCACCATTGAATATGATGAAATCGAGCGATTTTATAATTTAAAGCTAAGATTATGTAAGGATTTATTTGATATAAAGCAGCCTTTTCTAATAGTTAATTTTATTGGAGTGACAAATTTAAATTTATCTGATTTTGATAGTCAGTTTAATCAGATATTAGGTTTAGTTATTGAAGATAATATTAATGGTTGGGAGAGAGTTAAATATGATGTTCATCAAATTGAAGACGATAATTTATCTTTTAGATGTTTTGATATTAATGCTGAATTAACTTCTCCGCATAATAGCTCTATTTAACCCAATCACGAATAAGAAATCATTTAGAATAATGAACTCTCGGTTAAATAGTAAAAATCTGTTAGAACTTTTTGAACAAAGAGTACGAGAAACGCACTCAGAAGACTTTAAACTTGGCCCAAGCAAAGAGGAAATTCTAGCTTTTACTCAAACACACGGTATTGATCTTCGTGAAGATCATCTACAATTTCTGATGAAATATGGTGGAGGATTAATAGAAACGTATTATGGAACCAATAGTTTTGAAGATTTTAAGGATTATTACCTAGATCCAGATGAAGCATCTGTCCGTTTGAACAATGAACAAATCACTCCCCCAGGAAGTACTTATTTTAGTTACGCTCCATTTGGAGAAGTTGTAGCTATTAATAATACAAAAGGGCATCTCGGAGATTTTTATGGTGCTGATGGTATCGATAATATAGATTATGGAAATATTAATAGTGTACTTTTTCATTACTTTATAACTGGAAGAAGAAGATATAATTTCTTCAGTGAAGAAAAAGATTTATTATTAAAAGAGGGAACTTCTGAATATAAAATTAAATATCACTCATATAAAATTGAAGATATATATGTTAGTGGTTTAGATTTTTATTATGTAGATGGTGATTTAATTTCTTTAACTCAGTATACTCATACTAAATATTCTGGTGGGATATTGAATTTAATTTAACCCGAATTACGGATAATAAATCATTTAAAATCATGAACTCTCGGTTAAGTAAAAAGCTGTTAGAACTGTTTGAGCAAAGAGCAAAACAGATACATCCTGAAAAGTTTAAATTAGGTCCAAGCAAAGAGGAAATTTTAGAATTTACCCAAGAACACGGTATTGTACTTCGGGATGATCATCTACAATTTCTGATGAAATATGGTGGAGGATTAATAGAAACGTATTATGGAACCAATAGTTTTGAAGATTTTAAAGATTACTATCTAGAAACCGATGAAAAGCAGATTGAATTAGATAATAAGGAAACCACTCCCCCAGGAAGCACTTACTTTAGTTATATTCCATGTGGAGACGGGGTAGCTATCAATAATGAAAAGGGTCATATAGGATATTTTTATGGAGGGGATGGTCTCGATAATGTAAATTATGGAAATATTGATAGTGTGCTTTTCCATTATTATATAGAGTGTTATAAATACTTTAAAATTTTTAAATCGGTAGATTCAAATCTACTTTCTAAAGAAACAATTGAAAATTATAAAACCAAATATCAATCATATAAAATTGAAGACATATATATTACTGGTTTAGACTTTTATTACGTAGATGGTAATTTAATTTCTTTAACCCAGCATACTTATACTAAATATTCTGGTGGGATACTGGATTTAATTTAGTACGATTTTTTATTAGTGATTCGGATTAAGTAGTATGAATTACAATATAAATGCAGACTTCTTTTTAACCCATAATATTTTTCTATCCTATGAAGAAATATATTACGGGTTAGTAAACAATTTTTTGGATAGTAAGGATGCCTTAAAGTATATTGATAAAAATCTGGAAAATGTAGAAGAAATTCCAGATAATATTACTGCTATACTTCTGTTAAAAGAAGACGAACTTTTTAAACTGAAAGAATTGCTTAAAAAAATAATAGACCTTGATATATATATCAATGATTCTAAAGAAAAATGGGTGAAATTAGAGTTGTTTTGGTTATATAAGCACAAGGATAGTTTTCAGAATGTACAGAGTACTATTGATAAATTATATAGTGACTTTGATTATCCTGAAATAATAGCTTCACTTGTAAGTTATATGCCTGTAGATGAAACTAACTTGGGTAAATCTTTATATGAAAAATGGGAGAAAATTATTAAATGCTATTTATAACTCGAATCACCAATAAGAAATTATTTACAAGTCATGAACTGTCGGTTAAGTAAAAAGCTGTTAGAACTGTTTGAACAAAGAGCAAGACAGACACGTCCTGAAAAGTTTAAACCAAGTCCAAGTAAAGAAGAAATTCTAGAATTTACCCAAGCGCACGGTATTGACCTTCGGGATGATCATCTACAATTTCTAATGAAATATGGTGGAGGATTTATAGAAACGTATTATGGAACCAATAGTTTTGAAGATTTTAAGGATTATTACCTAGATCCAGATGAAGCATCTGTCCGTTTGAACAATGAACAAATCACTCCCCCGGGAAGTACTTATTTTAGTTTTGATCCATATGGGGAGGCTACAGCTATTAATAATAAAAAAGGGCATCTCGGAGATTTTTATGGTGCTGATGGTATCGATAATATTCATTATTGCAATATTGATAGCCTGCTTTTCTGTTATTATTCAGATAATTATGAATTTTTTAAATTTTTTAAATCAGTAGACTCAAAACTACTTTCTAAAGAAATAATTGAAAATTATAAAACCAAGTATCGATCATATAAAATTGAAGAAATATATTATTTTAATTCAAATTTTTATTACGTAGATGGTAATTTAATTTCTTTAACCCAGCATACTTATACTAAATATTCTGGTGGGATACTGGATTTAATTTAGTACGATTTTTTATCAGTGATTCGGGTTAAACTTAGAGAATAGAATATAGTTCTAAATGAAAAGGTTGAGTAAATGGGGCAAGCTAAACAAAGGGGTACACTTGAGCAAAGAGTAAAGCAAGCTCAAGAACAAAAAGATGATTTTTATGGAACTGAAAGAAGTCTAACAGAAGTTCTAGCTGAACTAGGCTTACCACAAGATAGTACAGTAAAAGGTTATGTTATTCATCTACCTGAAAAAGATGAATTTGTAGCTAAAATTAATGACAATAATATTTCTTTTTCAGTTGCTTATGCTCGGACACCTGAATTAGCCATGATATATGATGAACCACAAAAAGCGATTTTAGATGCTAAAAAGATTTCAAAACATAAGCTATTGGTTTGTGTTTTATTGGAAACCTCAAAGCAATACGTAATTAATGATATTTGGGCTAACTATTAGTACCCACCATCATCATCTAAAAATGCTTGAGCAGATTTGATATTAGATACTTTTACACTTGGGATATTATGGCTAAGTGCTATAAGTTGTGCTGTATTAAAATCATCATCACTAATTTGATTACTTACAGGGATTCGACCTGTTCGAGCAATTTCTGCCATGACCATACTAAAAACAGATGCAGGGGTTAGCCCAAGGTTTTTAATAATATACTCTGCTGACTCAGAAATAGTTTTATCAACAGAATATTGAACGCTTTTTTCAATGAATCTCGACATTTAATAATCTCCATAACTTTTATGTCGTAATTTAATCATTAAATCTTACTCTTGCTAAATATTGTGAAAGTTCTTGGATTTTGTCTTGTTGTAAAAGGAGAATAACCATGATTGATCCTCAAAATTTAATTACGACAAAATGGGATGATGCAGGAGATTTAGCAACAGAAGAAGATATGCAAGCCTATTTACAAGCATGTCGAAGAAGCTGAAAGCACTTGCTCTAATTGCTAAATCTCGTGGTGAGCCAACTCGTTAATTTAAGGGTGCATAGCTTGGGCGTGGAAGTTTTTTTCGGAGCATGAAGCCATAAATTTCTATATATCTAAGTTGTTAATTAAACAAATAAAAAGATATATGGACTAAATGTACAAGTATAGTCAAACCGTTCAAAACTACATACACGTAAAAATCACCGAATATGGCTATACACGGCTTTAGTATCATTGGCTGTATGAACAATTAGATAGTTATATAATGAATACGCTTAAAAAGCAGGATTTTATGGCTAAAATCCTGCTTTTTCTAAGATTGGATAGAGCTGTTTGAATTGTTCAGGTTCTAAAAGCATGTCAGCGATTCGAGAGGCAAATTGCTGATAGCTTTCAGTTCCTTTTGAGTATCGACTCATTTCGGGCATTTCAGACAATTTACTAGCAAAAAAATGACGCTGTTTATCAGTCATTTTTACGAATAGATCAGGCGTGTTTTGATCACGTTTTACGTCTTTGATTTCTTTTTTGTATTGTTTCTTTTGTTTGAATTTGAATGAAAAATCACTTATCACTCGCCCTTTCTTATACTGCTCGTAACTTATTTTGATGTCTGTATGAGTGTTAATTTGTAATACAGCAAGATCTAGGACATTTTTTTTAAGGTGTGAGATGGCTTTGTATTCATTTTCATCAAGCCCCATTTTTTCACGAAAATCTGCAATAGACATATTAAAACTACCAACTGAACGCCATTGCGATATTAATTCGTAAAGTCGTGTTGCATATTTACTTGAGAGTTTAGCAGTTTGGCACATATCGTAAGATGTAAAACGACTTTCTAGTCTTGATATAAAAGGGATTATTAATCTAGCAAAAGTGAGTTCTACATAGCCCTTATCCTCAAAATATGCAATATCTTGAACCCATCGTGTATGTATTTTTTTTAGTTCCTGACCACTTTCATTAAAATCATAAATTGTGACATAACGAAAAAAAAGACTTTCAACAGCATTCTTTAATGCAAGGTATGAAGCTTGTCTTGTTGTGTTAAACATTTTTGCGTAATCACTAGCAAAAATTGTGATTGGTGTTGACTCCGTAATTATTTTTTTTTGTTCTCTTGCTGTATTTATAGCTAGTAAAACAAGCCTTTGCTCACATTGATCAAATTTATAACTTGCTTCAATTAAAGCATTACTTTTCACAATTAATTTCATAATTGATCCAGTTTTATTATTTAGATTATTTTTCATTGCCTGAGTACTTTTTAGTTGATATAGCAAGTTTATATAACAAGCTTGTTTAAAACAATATAAAAGTTGAGCTGTCTAAATGGTAAGTAAACCTGTTTTTTAGGTAAGTAAACCTGTTTTTTAGGTAAGTAAACCTGTTTTTTAGGTAAGTAAACCTGTTTTTTAGGTAAGTAAAATATTGATTTTAAAGTAAAAAAATTGTCCTAAAAGTATTAAAAGTATTAAAAGTATTAAAAGCCCCAAAAGCTTAAAATCAAAGACAAAAAAGCTATGAATTTCGCTACGCTCAATACTTTTTGAAAAGCAAAAGCAATTCTTTGTGATAGTAAATTTCAGCTTGTAATAGCCGCGAGCCGCGATGCCGAAAAATCAAAAGCATGTAATCGGGGAGGAAATAGACAAATAATTTCTAGTCACTTCGTTTTGTTAATCTTGTTTTGAAACCAAGTATCACAACATCAAAATCTTTCAATAAAAGAAAAATCACTATTCGTACATGATAAATATTGCGATAAATGCGATTTTAAGGCTCTCTGTGCGATGTTTTTACTTGTTATGCTATCCATGTACCAAAAATATTTTTTGTGGCGTGGAGAGCCTTAAAACAAAGGAAAGCAGTTTATAGTCATACTCAGGACTTTGGCTCATTTTAGCGAGTGAGTGAACTCGAATAGCTCTGGCTATTAATCTTTGATGTTTTAAAGTGCATCACCATTGCCGTGCCAACGCCTGAATTTTTCGCAGTAACCAAACTCTGAAAAATTAAATTTACTGTTTTTCAGTGTTTTGTATTACAGAAACCAATCTGTGGGGGAAGCCAATCCCGCACAAAACACTGTTTTAGATATTTCACATCAATCACCATCGGCTCAGACTTTCCCGATTATCAGCACTTACGTTTTTATTCGCTCGGACTGACTGCAAACCATCAAAATAATGTTTTTTGTACTGATCTGATCTCCAACACTCATCAAGATTCTTGCGAATCACGACCTAGTATGTTGCCTGCACTTTATTCAAAGATGCTATACTTAAAACGGTCTTGAGTGTGTCCCAAGTTATCCAATTCTGTCTTAACGTGTAGATCGCTTATCTGCTCAATTTGCTCTGTTTTCCATGTTCCGCCCTCCGTAGTTCCAAGAATTTAAGGGCATTAATACAGTTTACAAATCGTCAAAGCAGGTAAAGCACTTTCACTACCAAATGCGAGTTTGACCTTTTCAGGCTGACACGCAATTACAGGCTTGAGCTATCCATTGATCTCAACTGAGCAAATTTGAATGTCATCACGACAATTTCACAAAATTACTGTTTGAGTACCGATTACGCCATCTTTCGACTTGTAACCCTATGATCTCACGATCATCTCAAAAGCCCACCTGTTGGTCATACGTCTGTTATCGCTAACAGCTCGTAGGGTTTCTTAACGAGTTTATCAATCCTTGCAAACTCTCAACCTCTCAAAATTGGCAGGGTTGATCTAGTCACCTAGATTCCCGTGTCCTTGTCGCCCAACCACAGTTTCCCCGACTTACTTAAAAAATCGAATGGAATGAGTAGAAAAGGGGAATCACACCCCTCAGCCCTCGTTGCAGCCGCGCCAGCTAGGTTTCCCACGCACGCAGCTACACCGACGTAATTCATCAAAATGGCAGTAATGATGAACCGACTGATGCTGATTCTCGAAAGGTTGGCTAAACCCTTGAGAATCAGATAAAAATATCTAAAAAACAAAGGTTTGGCAGACCTAATAAAAACAGCAAAATCTAAGATCAAGTTATCAGATTACGTTTATGAGGTCAAATTCATGGAACTACTTAATTGTTAAATCCCTATTTTAAAAATTAAATAAAATTCTTTAAGAATTTAATACCTTAAATTCCATTATTTAATATTAAATATCCTTAAATCCTTATTGTTAAATCTCCTAAAAAATTGTAGTTTATTAAAAAAATTGGAAAGGATGCGGTTATGATCTATTTTTCACACTCACCAAAAATTGTCATGCAAAAGCTACAAGATGAGATCGTTAGATCGAATTGTGTTTTGTATAAAGAAATTGAAATGAGGTTTCGAGATAACGAGGAATTTATCAAATTTGTTGAAAAATGGACCGAGCGTTATCAGCTTACGCTATCTCCCAAAGAACGCTATA
>NZ_VTDQ01000045.1 GCF_015627175.1 Acinetobacter pollinis
AAAAAAAAGCAGGCACATGATACCTGCTAAAAAGATTTACGCGTTTATTTAACGTAAATCAGAATTAATATTTTATTAGATATATTCAAATTCAACAAATCCCTATAGTTTAAAATCATAGGGATTTGTTTGGTGCCCACCCTCTATAGTTTTTATTATTTAATTTAATTCTTATTTAAGGCAGATAAATCATATTAGATTTTTAATGAAATATATGTAAGTGAAAAGCTACAAAGTAATTTTTTAACTATTTTTGATACATTCAAAATATATTAAATTACACTAATTTAACTAAAATCCTATATTTAACTTTAGTAATTTTATACATAATTAATATTAGAATTATCTCACTCTCTGATTCTATTTTATGCTCATTCAAATAATAATTGAATGAGCATTTTTATTTAATAAGAGTAATAAAAAAAAGAGCAACTTGGGGATAGTTAGCTCTTATAAAAAACTAGTATTTCTACTAATTTAAGTATTTATAATAAATTATAATATTTATTTTTAAAATTATATTTTGTAAATATAAGTTCTTATATTGTAAAGATTTTTTTAAATAAAAAGTCCAGTAAGTATCTCCCAATACTTACTGGACTTAGAAGACTATTCCGTTAGATAAATATCTAACCCCCATAGGAAAGCCCTCAAGATATTTATTTTACATAAATATCTTGATGATACCAAACTAAAATATTTAATAGATAAATATAATATAGGTGATTTATAGAGTTTAAATATTGATTTTTAAAATAAAAATGATTATATATAACACATACTTAATTATTTATTTTTATTGAATTATATATTGATTAGAAGTATTTATTAAGGTAATAAATACTTCAATTTTATTATTACTAGTGTTTATTTTTTAACATCTGCATTAATGATTTTCCAATTAATATTCGTAGGAAGATGCATATCTATCATGGTCGCTTGCAGTGGTTTAGCGGCATTTGTGCCATTGAAAATAATAGTAGAGTTTCCTTTTACCGTAATATCGTTATAAGTAATATCATGCCAATTTGCTTTTGTAGAACCTGATTTATTTTCATAAACCGTATCCATCATAATCGCATTTTTAACATTAGACATAGTGACATGGTTATAGTTTACAGATGCTACTTCTCCCGAAGCAGACTTATCACTTTTAATCCGTAGGCCATTTGTTGTTCCGTTCATTGTTAAGCCATTGACAAAAATATTATAAATTCCATCAATTGTTTCACTACCTATGGATAAACCATGACCTGATCCAAAATTGTTTTGTATGAAGCTCATATCTCTAGAGGGACCACTATTAGGATTGGCTTTAATTGCAACATTGTCATCGCCAGTACTAATATTGCTGTATGCAACAGTGACATTTCTTGAAGAAATAGGATCAATACCATCTGTATTTCTGGCATTTGCAGGTGTATTGATTGTCGTATCCCAAACAGTTAGGCCATTACTTTTGTAGAACACAACATGAAAGTTTGGTGAGTTTTTTAATGTGATTTTATAGAGTGTAATATTCTGACTATTATTAATCTGAATCAAACGAGGCGCATTTTGCTTGCCACTACGTTTTGCTTTCTGAGCTAAATCCCACCAACTTGTCATTTTATCATTAAGTACTTCACCGCCTTGCCCATCAATAATACCTTCACCATAAATTCCAGCATTATTAGAGTTGTTGAATGTAATTAATGCATTACACCCTTTACCATCTTTATTAATTGTTCCACATGTTTTTTTACCATTATCAAATGCTGATGCATTATTAATTGCCTTTAAAGTAACACCTTTATCTATTAATAAACTTACCCCAGATGGCATATTTAATGCACCTGAAAGAAATATATTCATAGATCCATTACTAGAAAGCTGTACAGCTTTACCCGGACTACACTTATCTAAAGCGCGTTGAATATCAGCTGTAATTAGATTATTTCTTGCGTATACAACTGAACAAGTTTCTGGATATTCAGGCTCTACTACATTGCGCATATCTGCAGCGGAAGTGAGAGTTGGTAAAAAAGACGATAAAATTGAAATAGGCAAGAGAAAAGAAAACTGAGAGAAAGAAAAAGTCATAACAACCTTAATATTAGTGTAAAATGTGAAATAAGTCTCATTTTATGTTAATATATTTTATATTTTATTTATGTATATTTTTGTACTTTGTTTTATAGGAGCAAATACCGTCTATTTGCTCCTTTTTTTATTTATAACTATTGAACAAAATTTCTAATAATTATTAGAAAATCTACTTCTTAATATTTGCATTAATTACTTTCCAAGTAATGTTCGTAGGAAGATGCATATCTATCATGGTCGCCTGCAGTGGTTTAGCGGCATTTGTGCCATTGAAAATAATAGTAGAGTTTCCTTTTACCGTAATATCGTTATAAGTAATATCATGCCAATTTGCTTTTGTAGAACCTGATTTATTTTCATAAATCGTATCCATCATAATCGCATTTTTAACATTAGACATAGTGACATGATTATAGTTTACAGCTGCTACTTCTCCCGAAGCAGACTTATCACTTTTAATTCTTAACCCATTGTCTGTTCCACTCATTATCAAACCATTAACGTCTATATTATAAACTCCATCAATTGTTTCACTACCTATGGATAAACCATGACCTGATCCAAAATTGTTTTGTATGAAGCTCATGTCTCTAGAAGAACCACTATTCGGATTGGCTTTAATCGCAATATTGTCATCGCCAGTACTAATATTGCTGTATGCAACAGTGACATTTCTTGAAGAAATAGGATCAATACCATCTGTATTTCTTGCATTTGCAGGTGTATTGATTGTCGTATCCCAAACAGTTAGGCCATTACTTTTGTAGAACACAACATGAAAGTTTGGTGAGTTCTTTAATGTGATTTTATAGAGTGTAATATTCTGGCTATTATTAATCTGAATCAAACGAGGCGCATTCTGATTGCCACCAGCCTTTGCCTTTTGAGCTAAATCCCACCAACTGGTCATTTTATCATTAAGTACAGCACTACCCTGTCCATCAATGGTACCTTCACCATAAATACCAGCATTATTAGAGTTGTTGAATGTAATTAATGCATTACACCCTTTACCATCACCATTAATTGTTCCACATGTTTTTTTACCATTATCAAATGCTGATGCATTATTAATCGCCTTTAAAGTAACACCTTTATCTATTAATAAGCTTACCCCAGATGGCATATTTAATGCACCCGAAAGGAATGTATTCATAGACCCATTACTAGAAAGCTGTACAGCTTTACCTGGACCACATTTATTTAAAGCACTTTGAATATCGGCTGTAATTAAATTATTTCTTGCGTATATAACTGAACAAGTCGCAGGATAGTTTGGCTCGACTACATGTCGTGTATCTGCAGCCGAAGAAAGAGTGGGTAAAAGTGAAGAAAATATAGAAAGAGGCAAAAGGAAAGAAAATTTCATAAGTATCCCATTTAAAAAAATATTGTGAATCAAGTCACATAAAGGTATTAAATACCTAGGTTGTTAATATTACATTAAAAGAATATATAATTATTTATTTTTTGATATATTTCACACTTTTATAAATTAGAGTGAATTATTTTGAATAAAGTCTTTGCTACGTTTGCATGTACTCTGATCACAACGATTTGTAGTGCAGCTAATTATCCTGTAACAAATTTGAATAAGTTAACTGGGTTTGCGCAACAAGCCCATGTCACTGGTGGTTCAGGTGGAAAAGTTGTTATTGTAAAAGACATCTCAACCTTAAAAAATGAATTACTTGGTAGTGAAGCAAAAACTATTGTAATTGAAGGCCAAATAGGTAGTAATTCTAAACAGATCTTGGTTTTTGGAAGTAATAAAACCATCGTTGGTTCATTTAATAACTTAAATGTTTTGAATAATATTTATTTAGTTTCTTCTGCAAATAGCTCGAATGTTATTTTTCAAAACTTAGTTTTTAAGCATGATCCTAAAATTCGTGGTAATGGAGATATACAGCTTTATATTGCTTCTGGAAATAAATATTGGATTGACCATTGCTCATTTGTTGGACATAAATGGAGTGTAAATGATGGTAGTTTAGATAAGCTTATTTATGTAGGTGAGTCAGCAGATTACATCACGATTAGTCATTCATTATTTGCAAATCACAAATATGGTTCGATCTTTGGTTACTCTATGGAAGGATATAATTCAAAGTATAATGGATATCCACGTATGACTTTATCAAATAATTATTATAATAATATTGATGTTAGATCGCCGGGTCTTATGAGATATGGTTACTACCATTCATATAATAACTATATTTCGAATTATCATCTTGGTTATACGTTAGCACAAAATGCAAGGCTTCTTTCTGAAGCAAACTATTTTGAATCTGGCTATGAAAAAGGGATTGTTGATGATAAAAAGGAAAATACCTCTTTTACAGATGTTAATAGCTATCCTAGCAGTATAAGTAGCTATTCTAGACCAGCATCATGGAAAGTCCCTTACTCTTATAGAACACAGACTGCTAGTTTCGCCAAGAACTGGGATATGAATTATTCAGGTGCTCAGGCTTCTTCAGGCAAATTTGTTTATCCGTATTAAAAAACTTATGGGCAGGGATTACTTGCCCATTAAATTGAATACCATAAATCTAATTTTTAGAATATGTATCATACATATAACAACCTAAGTTTCTTTGAAAAGATTTAAAAAATATTAAAGTCTTCTTTTCAACAAAGATTGTTACAGAATGCATTTCAAAACTTACTTTATTATATTTTTAACCCAAAATCAGATTGTATTAACTACTATCGCATCAATATATGCTCATTAATGATTGTGCAATTAAGCCATCTTTTGTATATAAAAAACGCACATAGTGTGCGTCTCTTTTTTATTTTTCTTATGTCGGAGGGACTTAAAAATTACTCGTCATCTTTTTTTATCCTTACAATCTCACTGACCAAGTGCCATTTAATTTTTTTTGCCCCCACAAACTCCGCTTTTTTGTTGAACTCAAAGAAATAAAATGATGATGAAAAATGGAAATATTTGCATCTTTGTTGAAAGAAAGGTAAATTAGGTGATTGAATTTTTTTGTTAATCAGCGATTTGCAGGCACAAAAAAAGCCCGAATTCTTTGGCGAGAGCATGGGCTTCAGATGTACATGCTAATCAGCTTTGGAACGCTAGCATGCAAACTTATTATATCAATAATGTTGAGTATCGCAAGCCAGTGAGCTTGCAAAATGAACATTAATCTAAATTTTAAGGCTCAATTTTTTAAAAATTTACCCTATAAGCCTTACTGTACCAACGATTTAGGCTGTACGTTTATTAATTCAAAAGAACATGCAGTAACCAAGCGTTATATCCAATGTAATCCTCCACATCAAATTGTTTACCTTATCTTTGATGTTGATGACCCTCAAGCTGTAATGTCATGGTATGACGCAAATCTACCACCTCCAAGTTGGACAGCCCAAAACCCTGAAAATGGGCATGCTCATATTGTTTATGAACTAAAAACTCCTGTTTTAACAACCAATGCATCTCGACAAAAAATCGTACGTTATTTATCGGCTATCCAAGTAGGTCTAGCGCAGAAATTAGGAGCAGATATGGGCTATGCCCAGCTTCTAACGAAAAATCCTTGCCATAACCATTGGCGCGTTAAAATGTGGACAAAAGAAAAATACGAACTTGATTATTTGGCAGACTTTGTTGATCTGACGAGTAAACCTAAGAAGCAACAAGAAGTATTCGGCTTAGGTCGTAACTGCACTCTTTTTGAAAGTGTGCGTAAATGGGCCTATAAAGCAATTAGAGCGAAGCGAGGTAGTACCTTTAACGATTGGTTAAATGACGTTATAGAACACTGTGATCGAGTTAATCGTAGTTTTAGTACCCCATTACCGTATTCAGAGATCAAAGCGACAGCTAAATCTATTGCACGCTATTGTTGGAAGAATGATGCTTATTTCTATCAGGAGTTTATTGATCGACAAAGCCGTAAAGGTCGCATAGGTGGTCAAAAATCAAAACGGGGCCGTAAAGAAGAGTCTGAACGTACCTTAAAACCCTGGGAAAAACAGGGCATATCAAGGCGTAGTTACTATTATAAAAAATCAAAAAATAATTGCACCAAATAAGCCTAAATCAGATAACAGCTGTTTGGCTTTTCTTCTTCGTTATCTATTGAAAATTATTTTATCTAATGTTAACTTTTTTTAATTAAGCAAGCCTACCCTGTAGCCACAAAATATTAAAACTGCTTCGCAATTTTATATTTTATGTCACGGGGGCTTGTTAGGGGATTCCCCCTAAGACCCCAATCATTGAGAACCTAATTTAGTAAAATGTTATGGCAAAGAAAGAATTAAAAACAGAAGTTAAACGTCTACGTTTAACTAAATTAGAAGCGGAACAACTAGAAAAATATTTGAATGATCACGATCTCAATTTTAGTGAGATGGTAAATACATTAATCAGTCAAAAAATAAAGTCTGAATTTTCGACTGTATCAGCCGAGCCAATAGAAATATTTAGTGAACAAAAGAAAAAGCGTCAACCAATTAAACAGCCACCGAAAGCAGACCCAGCACTACTTTTCCAAATTGGTCGAATTGGTAATAACTTAAACCAACTTGCCAAATCATTAAATATTCTTAGACAAGATATGAATAGCGTTCCTAACTTTTCATTTCTTGAATGCTTCCATGTACTCAGTCAAATGCAAAAAGATTTACATCATTGGCTTGGTGAGCTTCCCAAAATTGAACGTAGTCCTGAAGCTGTGAATCGTGCAAGAGAAAGAGCTTTAAAGAAAAGGGAAACATAATATGTATATTAAGTTTTTGAAGCATGGAAAGGGAGACCCTGCAAAGGCTGCGAGCTATTTAGTTGATGAAGTTGATCATCTCAACCGTCCTAGAGCTGACGTTCAGGTGTTAAGTGGAGATCCACGGGTATTTACTGCCCTAGCTGAATCTATAAAGAATGAGTGGAAGTATACAAGTGGTGTCATTGCTTGGTCTAAAGATGATGCACCAACCAACCAAGAAATTAACGAAGTATTAGACCACTTTGAAAAACATGCTTTTTCAGGGCTACAGCCTGATCAATATCACTTCACAGCAGTTTTACATCAAGAAGATGATGGCTCAAAGCATGTACATTTCTTAGTACCTCGAATTGAACTAGATACAGGAAAAGCCCTCAATATTGCTCCTCCCGGACATGAAAAATATTTTGACCCTCTAAGGGATTATTTTAACTATTCAAAAGGTTGGTCTCGCCCTGATGACCCAAGTTTACAACGTGACACACAAGCCCCTGACTACCTTCATTATCAAGATAAATCAGCACTAAAAGCAGGTTTAAAGGGGAAGTCTGCTAATGATATTCGTGAAGCTATTGGAAGCTATATAGAGCAACGTATAGAACATGGTTTTGTTAGGAATAGAACTGATGTTTTAAACGCTATTTCAGAGCTTGGGGAGGTTACTCGGCAGGGTAATAATTTTATTTCCCTAAAATTAGATGGTGCAGATAAATCAGTACGCCTAAAAGGTGCATTTTATGAGTCAAAATTTAGTGTCGAATCTTACATCAAGAATCGAACAAGAAAAGCAAATGATGCAAACGCATCAAGAGAACATAGAGAAATTTCAAGAGAACACAGCGCACTTGCTGAACAGTGCAAAGCAAAGCTTACAACACTTTCAAACAGACGCTCAACATACAACAGAGAACGCTACCAACCTCTTAGTGCAAGCCCAAAAGAACCTCGTTTTATTCCAATCAGAGAGCAAGAATTTAGTCCAAGTCCTACAGCAACAGACCCAAGAAACAGCCACACTATTGAACGAACAAGCAGAGCAACTCAACCATTTAAAAACCCAATCAGCTCAACTCAACAACATGAGCCAAGAGATTGCGGAAACATCAAAACTCAGGAAAAACCTTTTTACATCGAACATCATTTTAATTTCAGTAGCTCTTATTTTTACTATCTTGAGTATCAGTCTAATCTACATCAGCAAAAGCAAATACAACGACATCGAGGAAATGCAGAACAAAGTGAACTATCTGAAATCGCAAGGTGGGAGCATGATCACAACGAAATGCGGTGGGAAGCTATGCGTTCAAGTAGACCCAGAATACACCAACAGCCCTTACGAGACGACAGACACGAAACAGCCATTAATGATCGTCAAAGAGGTCAATTAAATGAATCTCGAAGCACAATTATTGAAGATCATCGAAGAACAGCAGAATCAGTTAAAAGAACAGCAGAACGAGCAAGAGAAAGCATTACAGCTCATTCAAGTGCAATCAGCGACTATCAAAGAGCTACAAAACTACACGAGCACTTTGAAAGAGAGACACAGCGAAGCAGTGCAGATCGTAGAGAGATATCGGCAGATCGTGCGGCAGCTATCAGAACAAACTATCTCAGAGAATTTTTCACAGAAAATACAAGAGGACTTACAGCAACAACTACAGCTACGTTTAACCAATTTAGTCGAGAACTTGCAGATCGAGAACAAAGTCAAAGCATCAATAGAACATCTCGTTCCGAATATTTTGCCAATGACAGTGGAGAACGAAATAGAATTTCAGCTAAAGCCAATCACAGAAGAAATGACCGAGAAAATAGCCTCACTAGAGCGTTATCAACAAAAGTTAGTGGATTTAATTCAACAAATATCTTTAAGGCTTTAGATCAGTTAGATAAGAGGAAAGAATTACAACGAGAGCAGGAACGTAAAAATAATCGAGGATATGATTATTTTTCTAGTCTTTTTTGATATTA
>NZ_VTDQ01000046.1 GCF_015627175.1 Acinetobacter pollinis
AAAAGGTTTGCGTGGGCGAGTTCTTTTAACCTCAATTCGTTTTTTCCAGCTCAAAATTGTATTTTTATCAATTTCAAATTGTGTCGATACCGCTCGTATGGAATATCCTTCCTCAAGCTTCGCTATCACTTTTCGTCTAAAATGTTCTGAATAACTCATTTTTAAATTGTCTTATATTTTTGATTGTTTGACTATATATGCAATATTTGTTTCACACTTGAGCTTAACAAATATTATTGAACTTCATATTGAAACCTATTTTATTCGCTAGAATAATGACTGCAAATAAGTTGAAATGAGATGGATTAGCCAATATGGGGTTAGGAATAAAAAAAACACCTGTAAATAACCGCCGTATACCTATTGCGCTACGTTTATTTTCAACGGTTCTATTAACGACATTAATTATTACAACCGTCAGTTTGGGCGTTTTTCAATGGACAATGAAGCAGAATTTTGCCAAGTATGTTGCCGATGTGGAAATGCAAAAACTTGATCATTTGATTGAGAACTTGGCTGGTATTTATAGTGTATACCATGATTGGGGCGATGCGATTCAAGCACAAATTTTGCAGGTAGAAGGAATTGCCGCACCAGATGACTTTGATCGTTTATCTAGAACTTGGTTGCGTAGACAATACGATATTGCTTTTCAGCAACGTTATTTTAAAGAAAATGCGGTTTTAAGTATTCCTACTGGATTAGAACAAAAAACAGATCGTTTAAAGAAACAGACTTTAACTGAGAGTGAAATTCGACAAATACAACAAAACTTACCATCAGAATTTCAGCCATTTGAAGGGCTGAAATTTCCTTTAAAAGATAACTTCGCTTTATTTGGCCGTCCTAAAGATGGGCCACCAGAAATGGAGGGAGGAAACAATAGAGGAAATCCATCTGCTGAAGATAAAGTTGAAATGATAGATGATGAGCCTGTAACCAAGAAGTTTATTCCGATGCCAGACCGTTTTGGGTTGAGCTCACGACTTTCGTTGTATGATGCGAAGAAACGCTTTGTTGTTGGTCAGCCACCACAGGGAGCAGTTTCATACAGACCTATTTTGGTTAATGGTATCGTGATTGGATATCTAGGATTAAAACCTGTTTTAGACCAAGATGATATTTTAAGTCTGAGCTTTTTTAGTACACAAAAACGTGTATTACTTTTAATTTATGCAGTAACTTTCTTTGCAAGTTTACTTCTTGCTTTGCTGTTGGCAACTTACTTTAAAAAGCCTATTCAAAAATTATTGCAAGCCACGCAAGAGCTGACGAAAGGAAATTATCAACATAAGGTGAAAGTGGGAAGAAATGATGAGCTTGGTGATCTCTCTAATCAAATTAATCGGTTGGCATCTATTTTAGATCAGCATGAGAATTCACGTAAGCAATGGGTAGCAGATACCTCCCACGAGTTAAAAACACCTTTAGCAGTGTTACAAGCGCAGATTGAGGCAATGCAAGATGGTATTCGTAAGGCTACACCTGAGCATTTAACCTCTATGATGAGTCAGGTTTCAAGTTTGAAAAAATTGACGCAAGATCTTGCAGACTTGGCACAGGTGGAGGCTCAGCAACTGAAATGCTACTTTGCCGAAATGGATCCGTGGAAAGCAATATTACAAGAAGTCAATAACTTTCAATCTAAGTTTGAACAAGCGCATTTAACTGTTCGAACACAAGGAACTGGGATAATATTAATGTTAGACCATGATCGCTTTAAGCAGGTGATTGTGAACTTATTGAGTAATAGTGTGCGTTATACAGAACAATATGGAGAAATATATATACATACGCATCAAACAGATACATATTGGAGTGTCATTGTAGACGACAGCCCATTAGGATTGACCGATGACCAATTAAAACGGTTAGGTGAGCGTTTTTATAGAGTCGATGACTCGCGGACTCGGGCAACAGGAGGTACAGGCTTAGGACTGGCACTCTCTGCAAAAATTATTCAAGCCCTTGGCGGTGAGCTTTCATTTGATCATTCTCCGCTTGGCGGATTACGTTGTACTTTGACCTTTTTAAAAGAAAAGTTGAATTAGGAAAGTGTGTACATGAGACATATTGTTTTAGTTGAAGATGAAGTAGAGCTTGCAAGTTTAGTCAAAGATTATTTAGAAGCTGCAGGTTTTGAGGTAAGTGTTTTTCATGATGGTCAGGAAGCATACCAGAGCTTTTTACAGCATAAACCCAGTTTAATGATTCTAGATCTGATGGTGCCTAAGATGGATGGCCTGACAATTTGTCGTAAAGTCCGTGAACAGTCAGATTTGCCAATTATTATGGTTACTGCTAGAACAGAAGAAATAGATCGCGTACTTGGATTGAATATGGGGGCAGATGATTATGTTTGTAAACCATTTAGTCCTAAAGAGTTGGTTGCACGAGTACAAGCTGTATTGCGTCGTTTAGAGCGTAAAGACGAACCAGAAGATCATCAGTTTTTCAAAATTGATCAATCTCAACAACGAATTTGGTATAAGCAAAAAGCACTGAATTTAACACCAACAGAGTTTAGATTATTCGAATTGTTTTTAGATCATATTGGACAAGTCTATTCTCGTTCTCAATTGTTAGATCATATTAACCCTGATAGCTTTGATGTTGCTGACCGTGTGATTGACAGCCACATTAAGAATTTACGCCGTAAAATTACCGACATTACGAGTGTAGATACACAGCATGAGTGGATTCAAGCTGTGTATGGAGTAGGTTATCGTTTTGAGTATCCTGAAAATATGTAATTTACGATGAGCAACTGATTGAGATTTCAGGTACATCAGTTGCAGGTGGAACCAAATCTGAGGGTTTTTCAAAGGTAGGCTGTTTGGTGAATGGATTGGCAAGCAGCTTAAATAAGCGATCCACTTCCGAAAAGTCATCTCGCTCTGCAGCCTCAATGGCATCTTGTGCCATATGATTGCGAAGAATATAGTGTGGGTTATGTTCCTGCATGCTTTGCTGTAGTGCTTCGATATCCTGATTTTCGCGAATCTGATGATAATGTTCTAAAAACTCATCAAATACATCTGTATTAATACAGTTATCTCGTAAGTCGGTATATCTTTTTTCTTGTAGCGCAATAAAGCTTTGGGTGTAATCTAGTTTTTCCTGCTGTAATATTCTTAAAAAATTTAAACTACAGTCGAAACTTTCTTTATGAAATGTCGGTAACCCCATTTTGCATGCTAGGCCTGTTTGATATTTTTCTAAGAAAGTGATTTCAAATTGGCTCAAAGTATCTGAAAGTTCTGCTTTAAAAGTGTCTCTCGTTTCTTTAGGGGCAAGGTAAACGAGTTGATTAAGCCAAACCCATAGATTCCAATGAGCAATGCTAGGTTGTTTTTCGTATGTATAACGTCCCTGATGGTCGGAGTGATTATTAATCCAATTGGGGCGAAATCTTTCTAAAAAACCGTAAGGGCCAAAATCTAAAGTAGAACCTGTAATATTAAGGTTATCGGTGTTCATAACGCCATGCGCAAAACCGACCAATTGCCAGTTTGCGACCAAAATTGCTGTTTTTTCTATGACTGCTTTTGCAAATGCAAGGATAGGTGACTCTGCTTTAAGACATTCAGGGTAATGCCAAGAAATACAGTGCTGTGTAAAATCTGAGAGTAATTCTGGTGCATATTGATTTATCCATTCAAAATGACCTAGACGAATATGGCTGTCAGCACTACGTAACAGCATGGCACCAGGCTCTAACTTTTCACGCTGTACGCCCTGTAATGAGCTTGTAAAGCCTACGGCATTGCTTGATGGAATACCTAAAGCATTAAGGGCATGTCCTGCTAGATACTCTCGGATGACAGAACGTAAAACAGCACGGCCATCTCCCATACGAGAAAAAGGTGTTTGACCAGCCCCTTTTAAATGTAAATCGACCGTCTGTTGTTTTTTATTCAATACCTGTGCGATGAGTAATCCTCGTCCATCGCCCAAAGCACCAGCCCAATGCCCAAATTGATGACCAGCATAAGCCATAGCAAGCGGCTGGAAAGGTGTAATCGTGCGTTGTCCACTGCAAATTTCAACCCAATTCTGCCTTTCTTCGGCACTCCATTGTAATTCATCTGCAAGGTCTTCATTAAAGTGACCTGCTTTTGCACCTTTGAGTGGCGCAGGCATTTGTTCACGATAGAATTTCGCATTGAGCTGTGGATAGCGTGGGTTGAGTTGCATGGAGTTATCCTTTGGGTGGTTGCGTTAATATAACAAAAGCACCACATTCATGCGATTTATTGAATTTTATATTGACTAAAAACAGTCACATTGACTAACGCATTTTTGTAATAATCGCTTAAAATACTTTACTTATTTATGGTGGAGTGACTGTGCGTGGGACAAGGTGAAAATATGCTAGGGTTGACATGCATATCTTTGGTATATATATTGTATATACGTTTTTTATTGTCTTTCGGGGTAAATACGCAATGACTGATCAATCCCAAAGAAAGAAAGCCAGTAAAAAAGACAGTCAACTCTTAATTCGTATTAGTAGTGCCGAGCGTGATCAGTTCATTGATTTATGTGATGAGTTAGATACAAGTGCAGCACGAGAATTAAGAAAATTTATCCGTAGTTTTATTAAAAAACGTCAGTCAACGGATATGCATAATGAGGAGTAACTTATGTCTAAACAAGTTAAAACTTTGAAAAAAGAACTTAAAGCACGTCTTGCAAAAATTGCTAAACACGAAAGCAAAGTCAAGAAATTGCAAAAAGAAATTAAAAAACAAAAATAATTTAAGTTATTTTTGTTCGGCATATCAATTAGGTTGATATGCCTATGTTGAAAGGGCTGAACTTTGAAAAGTTCAGCCCTTTTTTATTAGGATGTTGATGGTGGTATGGCTTTAGGAATACTTTTTACCATAATTTCTAAACGTGCCCTATGATGTTGTAAGCGTTGTTCGATTAGCTGAAATTCGAACTTTAGCTTGTCATCCATTTGATGCAGTTTTTCAGTCATGCGTTGTTTTTTTGCTAACATTTCTTGTTCTTTGAGCTTAGTCATGTCATTTAATGTATGTGTAAAGGCCTCATATTCTTGGGCGATACGATGTTTAATCGTATGAAAATCTTCACTGACGTGATGTCCATAGATAGCAAGGTCTTGTTCTGCATATTTAAATTTCATAGCAAGTTCGGCTTTTTTAATATTCAAGCTAGGAATTCTTCTTAGATTTTTTGCAAGCCCTAACTTTGAGCATGACCAAATGAGCCATTTTGTTGGATCATATTGCCACCATTTAACACCATTACGGTAGTCATATTGAAAAATGTGGTGATAGTTATGATATCCCTCACCCCATGTTGCAATGGCTAACCAGAAATTATCTCGTGCTGTATTTTCATCGGTATAAGGACGTTTACCGAACATGTGGCAAAGCGAGTTAATAAAGAATGTAATATGATGGCTCAGTACCAGTCGTAATAACCCACCTAATAAGATAACACCCCAAATATCTCCTACAGCCCAGCCTATACCTAGTAAAATGATGGTATGTACAGCAATGACTAATGAGACATAATGTTTATGTTGGAACATGACTAAGCGGTCATTCATAAGGTCTGGAGCATTTTTGTAATTTGCTTCTGCTGCTGGATAATCTCGAATCATCCAGCCTAGATGTGCATACCAAAAACCTTTTTTAATAGAATATGGGTCTTTCTCTTCGTCGTCTACATGACGATGATGTGTTCTATGGCCAGATGCCCAATATAAAATACTATTTTGAATGGCAAATGTTCCACCAAGCATAAGAATAATTTTTAAGGGAAGAGAGGCCTCATAGGCACGGTGTGCCCACAAACGATGATATCCTGCTGTAATACTTAAACTGCTGAAAGCCAATAAGAAGAATAAGCTAATCCATGCTGACAATGAAAAATCATAATGATATGCATATAGCGGAATTGCAATGATGGACACAATGGGTGTGCCTAGCAAAGTAATGGCTGCTGTCCAATTAATAGGAGCTTTAAGCGCTTGGGACGAAAGAGTCATAGGAGACGCTCCCAAAAGAATGAGATGGTCATTTCCAAAGTAAAACTTTGAAAATACTTTGCGTAAAAGTTGAACGCTAAATATGAATATATAATAGTATACAGTTGTATATTATGGCAAATATAAATGATTAGAATTGAAAGATTTATAATTTATTTTTCATCATTTGAGGTACATCAGTAATAAGGCCGTCAATACCATATGCTTTGAGCTCTTTTGCTCTTTCAAGTTCATTCACTGTCCAAACACTGACCTTCAAACCTGCACAATGTGTTTTTTCAATGATGTTTCTAGTTGCAAGTGAATTCATCCATCCAATACGATCGCATTCTAAAATTAATGCTTTTTCAATTGCCATTTCTTTAATATCTTCTTCTATAAGTAGTCCACGTTTAAATGGGCAATTTTGTTGTTGTAATACTTGTAGAATTTTTTCGTCAAAACTCGTAATCGTTACATTTTTTTCAAAGCCTTGAAGTGCTTTAAGTAAACTTCGGCAAAGTATTTCTGCTTCATTCAAAGTTTCCACAGCTTTAACTTCAACCTCTATATGTGTAAATTGTTGAATAATTTTGAGTGTTTCAATGAGTGTGGGTGTCGGTTCATTATACTGCCAATCTTTCCAGATTAACCGATGGTCATGTTTGATTAAATCCTCTAATAGAGTGTCATAAATTGATTGTACTTGACCTGTTGTTCGTTTTAGATTGTCGTCGTGTATTATGACCAATGTATTATCTCTAAGCTGCCTAACATCAAACTCAACAGCTGTAATTCCAATTTCTTTTAAGTATTTAAAACTACCTAGGGTATTTTCAGGTGCTTCATTTCGAGCACCACGATGTCCTATAATTTGCATAATTATGCTCTAAATGCGATAAATAAAAATATTATATGGGATTGTCATGTCAAAAAGTTTGCAATTCAGTATGGTTTTGCTAAAAATAACAGTACAAAGATATTGATAGAATGCTTTCTAAATAAACTATTGGGCAATAAAGAGAAGCTATGCGAACTCGTGCAAAAATTTGTGGAATTACCCGTTTAGAAGATGCCCAAGCAGTCGTAAATGCAGGTGCAGATGCTATTGGTTTAGTATTTTATAAGCCAAGCCCTAGAGCTGTTTCTGTATCACAGGCAGAAAAAATAGTAAAAATGATTCCACCTTACGTACAAATTGTGGGATTATTTGTAAATGCAGAAATTGATGAAATAAGAAACATACTTCATGATGTTTCTATAGATGTTTTACAGTTTCATGGTCATGAAACACCAGAGCAATGTACATCTATTGCTCAAGAATTTGGTAAACGCTGGTATAAGGCCATTCAAGTGAAGCCTGAACTCGACTTAATTGGCGAAATACAGCGTTATCAAAAAGCAGGCGCAAGTGCTATTTTACTTGATGCTTGGCATCCTGAACTCAAAGGGGGAACAGGATTGCAATTTGACTGGTCTCAATTTCCTGACTTAGATATTCCGCTTATATTGGCAGGTGGTTTAACGCCTGAAAATATTACTGAAGCTATTCAAATGACACACCCATTTGCGGTAGATGTGAGTGGTGGGGTAGAGGCAAGTAAAGGAATAAAAGACCATCAACTGATAGAAAAATTTATGCAAGGAGTCCATTGTGGATCAGCAAAATAAGATTGACTACACACAATATCCAGATGCAAAAGGGCATTTTGGTATTCATGGCGGACGATTTGTGTCAGAAACATTAATGGCAGCGTTAGAAGATTTACAATCTCTTTATGAGAGAATGAAAGATGATGCCCAGTTTCTAGCAGAATTCGATCGTGATTTGGCCTATTATGTTGGCCGTCCAAGTCCTCTTTATTATGCTGAGCGATGGTCGAAACATCTTGGTGGTGCGCAAATTTATTTAAAACGTGAAGACCTAAACCATACAGGTTCGCACAAAGTAAACAATACGATTGGTCAAGCTCTTCTCGCTAAACTTTCAGGTAAAAAGCGTATTATTGCAGAAACAGGTGCAGGACAGCATGGGGTTGCAACAGCAACAATTGCAGCGCGTTTAGGGCTTGAGTGTGTTGTGTACATGGGCGCAGACGATGTAAAGCGTCAGGCGATGAATGTTTACCGTATGCGATTATTGGGAGCAAAAGTTGTTCCTGTAACGAGCGGTTCACGTACATTAAAAGATGCAATGAATGAAGCAATGCGTGATTGGGTGAGTAATGTGGACAGTACCTATTATGTTATTGGTACGGTTGCAGGCCCACATCCATACCCTCAGTTGGTACGTGACTTCCAATCAATTATTGGACGTGAAGCACGTCAGCAAATTCAAGATCAAGCAGGTCGTTTACCTGATGCATTGGTCGCATGTGTAGGTGGTGGTTCAAATGCCATGGGCTTGTTCTATCCGTTCTTAAATGATACTGACGTTGCCATGTATGGTGTCGAAGCAGCAGGATTGGGTGTTGAAACAGGCAAGCACTCTGCACCTCTTAATGCAGGTCATGTTGGTGTATTGCATGGCAATAGAACGTACTTGATGAGCGATGCACAAGGTCAAATTATTGAAACACATAGTATTTCTGCTGGTCTAGACTACCCAGGGGTAGGTCCTGAGCATAGTTTCTTAAAAGATATGAAACGTGTGCAATATGTACCGATTATAGATGATGAAGCTCTACAGGGCTTCCGAGACCTTACAAAAATTGAAGGAATTATTCCTGCACTAGAAAGTGCCCATGCAATGGCATATGTTTCTAAGTTGGCACCAACCATGTCTAAAGATCAGATTTTAATTGCGACGGTCTCAGGCCGTGGAGATAAAGATTTGATGACTGTTGCCCGTTTAGATGGCATAGAAATGGTTGATATGTAAGAAGCTATATAAAAAAGGCGCATTTGATGCGCCTTTTTTATGGTCTGTTTTTTGCTTAGTCTTTGAAGTTATTAAACTGTAATGGAATACCGAATTGCTCTTCACGTAAGAATGCCATAAGTTTTTGTAGGGTATCGCGTTTTTTATCGCTGACACGAATTTTATCACCTTGAATAGATGATTGAACTTTGATTCCGCTTTCCTTAATGGCCTTATTTACTTTTTTTGCAGTGTCAGAGTCTAAACCATCTTTAAGTTTAATGACCTGAACAAAATGCTTACCTGAAGCAGATGCTTTTTGCGGATCCATTGCTTGAATATCAATTTTACGTTTAAAGAAATGGTTTTCAAGCATGCTGTAAACTTGTTCGCACTGAAAGTCACTTTCTGTAGAGATTTTAATCTCTTTCGATTTTTCATTGAGCTCAACAGTTACATCTTGACCACGAAAATCAAAACGTGTTGCGATCTCTTTCTGTGTATTTTGTACAGCGTGGTTAACTTCGAAAGTCTCAAGTTCGGAAACGATATCAAAAGAAGGCATATCTAGCACCTTTACAAGTGGATGAAATATCTGAGATGCTAAGAGGGTTTTCTTGATTTGCCAAGTGTTGTTTATATAAAAGGAGGACACAATGATCCGTAAACAAGAAATTACAACATTTGAATTCCCAGATAATGCTGTTATTTGGGATGTTAGAGATGCAAATGCCTATGCAGAGGCACATTTAAAAGGTGCGGTAAATCAACCGATTGACCATATAAATGAAGATGCATTGACCGAAATTTCGGCAGATCAGCCTATTTATATTTTGTGTGGTGGGGGCAGTAAGGCACCTAGAGCTGCTGAAAAATTAGAAAGCTTTGATAGTGGCCGAGAATATGTCGTACTGATGGGTGGTACACGTGCGGCCAAAGCAGCAGGATTACCGATAGAATAAAAAAAGCGCCTTAGGGCGCTTTTTTAGGGCTTTTATTTTGGTAGTACGGTTTTTGGGGTTTGGTTTTTTTCAAAAATCTTTGCGGATTGAGTTTGTCTATAACACTTATAGGTACTGGGCAAAGCTCATTTAAAATTTGAGAAGCTAATATTTCAGCACACAGTGGTGCAAATAAGAAGCCCTTAGACCCTAGTCCTGAGCAAGTATATATTTTTTGGTGGTCTCCATATGGACCAAGTAACGGAAAATAATCTGCACTTTGTGCGCGTACAGATGCTCGACCTTCCCAATGCACGATATCTTCTAACGTTTCAGCATAATCAGGATAAACTTTTTTTAGGAGGGCCAGATTATGTATATGGTCTTCTTCAAGTACTGCATCATCTGCTCTTTGTGGATGAAAAGAAGCACCTAAAATAAGTTGTTTATCATTCAACTGCATTGCATAACCACCATAACTCAATGCTTGATGACTAGGAAGTGGTGCATTTTCATTATTTAGCCAACTGACTTGACCGCGAATAGGTTTAAGTTGTGGCAATTCAGGCAGTAATAGATGACTATCTATTGCTGTGCAGACAATAGTAAAGTCTGCAAAAAACTGTTGGCTCAACTTATCAATGATGTAAACTTGTTCTGTTTGTTCCTCTATTTGAGTTATTTCACTTTCTATAAGTTCAATAAGAGGATGCTGAAGTATCTCTTGAGCTAAGATCTGAGGAGTCACAACACCAGCATGTTTAAGTTGTATTGATGAATAATCTGATTTTAGAACGCTATCTTCAGTTGCAACTAATTCAGTTTCAGGATAATCATTCAAAATACTATGAAGTTCGCCGTTTTGCTTTAAATCAGTTTGCTGGACACTGATACGACGAAACGCTTTAAATTGTGAGTAATATGAACAACTATATTGCCAACTTAAACTCATTAAATGTTCGTGATTTTGTGTTGCTGGACAAAGCTTGGGGTTTAGAAGTGCAAGTGGGTTACCAGATGCGCCAGAAATTGCGTTTTTACGCTCGTAGATACGCACATGATGGCCACGTTGTGCAAATGCCCAAGCATGGCTTAAACCTGCGATTCCTGCGCCAATAATAGCAATATTCAGTTGACTTGAAGGCTGAGCTCTCTCAGAGCTGTCTGAAGCTGGCCAGATCGCTTTTAACATTTCACGTTTGTGACCAAAACCTTTAGGTCTAGAAATGTCTATACCATATGCTTTAAGACCACGTTTAATGATGCCTGCTACACTAAAAGATGCGAATGTTGTATGAGGTGCAGATAGGCGAATGATATGTGACAGTATATTTTCTTGCCATAATTCAGGATTACATGCTGGTGCAAATCCATCTAGAAACCATGCATTTACAGTCCCTATTTTAGGAATAATAGGAAAAATATCTGCTGCATCACCTAGCCACAAATCTATACTAAAACGTTCATTTGGAAAGTGAAGACGGTGACAACCTGCAATTGGTGTAGGGTATTGTAAGATGAGTTGTTCTGCTAGAGGCTGAAGTTCAGGCCATGCTTTTAAGGCTCGAATTAAATCTTCTTTAGCCAGAGGAAACTTTTCTACAGTTAAAACATGAAGGTGACTCTGATTATTTGGGCGTACTGCTTGCCACATTTGCCATAAAGCTAAAATATTTAAACCTGTACCAAAGCCTGTTTCACCTACACAAAAATATTCGTAACTGCTTAGCTCAGATAGCCTTGTAGATAGGTCATTTCCATTTAAAAAAACATGGCGTGTTTCTAGTAAGCCATTGTCTTTAGAGAAGTAAACGTCTCCAAACTGCGTTGAGACTGGAATATCAATACCATCAACATGTTGCCATGTAAGCTTTGCAGTTTCAATTTTACCGAACAATCTTAAACCCTTTATCTTTTACCACTGACGACGACGTTTTGTATAAATATAACCTGCGAGCACAAAGCCTAAAATGACACCAATAGCCAGTGTTGCAGCCCCATACATAAATAATTGTGCTGTACGTTCGCTTTGTAGAACTTGAACTTGTACACCTAAATTATCGTTTTTAAGTTGTAATGCTTGATTTTGAGCTAAAGCATCTAAATTTGCTTTTTCTAATTGCTGCATTCGAACTTCTTGGTTTTTGACCAATGTTTTCATTTTTAAATCATCTTCTGCTTTTTTTTGCGCAAGTTGTGCTGGAGAGTTAGGTTCTACCAAAGGTGCACTTTGATTTGTTTTTGTGACTTGCGTTGTTGATGCGTTATTTTGAGACGGACTTGATGGTTGATTTGCAACAGGTTGTGCCTGAGGAATTGGTGTTGTTTGAGATACTGGTTCGACAGCCCATGCAGATGCTGACAGTAGCATGAACACACCAAATGTACGAGATACAACACGTTGCATGATCTTTATCCTTTAGGAAAAACTTGAATGAATGGCTTTACATCTATGTGACCATATACACCTGCTTTAAGATAAGGTTCATCTGATAGCCAAGCATCTAAAGCCTCACGTGTTTCAAAATCTACAATGAGCGTGCTGCCGTAAAAGCCAGCCTGAAGGTTGTCATGTTCTTTTGGCATTGGGCCAGCCACAATTAATTTACCTTCAGCATCAAGTTTTTCAATACGTGCTAGATGTGCAGGACGAGTAGCAAGGCGAGTTGCTAAAGTCCCTTCTTTATCTGTACATGTAACAATAAATAAAGGCATAATTTTACTCTTGTTTTATATAAAAAAGTATTCTTGTTATTCAGAAGTTTTAAAATGTTTTCTTAGAATAACAAATTGAATAATAATAAAAGAGAACATAATAATCATGTCACCAAATGATGTAAACTCGCCCCAGTATTTTCCGTGCATAAATAAAAATGCGAAAAATACATGTAAGCAAGACATTAGTATAAACATACCTGCCCAAGCAAAGTTTAAGTTACGCCATCCTTTAGGATTGAGTTCAAGAACAGTACCAAACATTTTTTTAATGAGTGGACTTTTATCTTTGGTAAAAAGAGGAGAGAGTAAAAATGCTATTGCAAATAGAAAGTTAAGCAATGCTGCTTTTAGCTTAATATAGAAATCGTCATTTAGTAATAATGTCACACCACCAAATACAACGGTCATAATAAAAATTAACCACTGTTGTTTATCTAAACGAAATTTTTGAAAAACAAAAAGTGCCCCATAAACGACAATCATCGAAATAATAAGTGCAGCCGTTGCAACCAAAATATTATTATTGTCTACGCCACCTGAAGAGCCAACAAGACTTAAAATAGGATGATGGTTATTTGTAGGATCAACTGTTTTATAAAAATAGAAAAAGATGATAAGAGGGATAAAGTCCAAAAGTGCTTTCATGTTAAAGTGTTTAATCCTATCTCGCGAATGGTTCATTATAAAATATGCAGGGTATAGATTTACATACACATAGCAATATTTCTGATGGTGCGTTAACACCAGAGGATTTAGTGCGTAAGGCAGTTGAGTCAGGTATCCATACTTTAGCATTAACTGATCATGATTCAATGGATGGCTTAAAAAGAGCTGAAATAGTTGCATGTGAAAATCAAATTAAATTGATTTCTGGGGTGGAAATTTCGAGCCAATGGTCACGTCCATCTACTAAAAAAAGTTATGGCGTACATATTGTCGGCTTAAATATGCAAGATCGTGGATATCTAGATGAAGTTCTAGCAGAGCAAAAACAAATTAGAGCACAACGTGCTGTAGAAATTTGTCACAAGCTTGAAAAAATACTTAAACAAGATTTTTATCCTGATGTACTTGCCAAAGTAGATGGGATTGCAGATCGAGTAACACGTAGTCATATTGCACAAGTTTTACTGGAGAAACGTGTTGTCAATCGGTTGCAACAGGCTTTTGACCGATTTTTAAAAACGGGAAAACCTGCTTTTGTTGCGTTTGAATGGTTGTCACTCGAAAAAACAATTCAAGCCATTCATAGTGCTAAAGGCTTGGCAGTCTTAGCACATCCCACAAAATATGATTTATCTGCAACCAATATTCGTTATTTGATGGAATTATTTACTAAATATGGAGGGGATGCGGTTGAGTTACCCCCATCATCTGAAACAGCATCTAGTCGTCAAATGATTGATCGATTAATTGTCGAGCATGGTCTTAAAGTTTCTATTGGTAGTGATTTTCATGGTGAGCATATGCCATGGTTACACTTAGGTCGTGTACCTATGTTAAAAGAAGGGCAAGAAGGGGTTTGGGAAAGTTTTATTTCATAGAACTATGTCATGCACTTATAAAGTACATGACATAATGTTGACTTCATTTAGTGAATATATTTCACACCAATTTGACCTTGATAGTTATCTTTACTGCTATTTAAGTAAGCAATATCACCAAAAAACTTCCAACGTTTCATAGGTGTTTCATATTGTGCATTGACTCCTAGAGTAACGTATCCTTTTTTAAATTCGGGTGCCTGATAGTTTGTACTTGCCTGAGTAATATTGGATTGAATTGATACGTCACCTAAGTTTCTATATAAAGCATGTGTATACTCTGTAAAACCACCAACTTTAAATTGTTCGGTAACTGTTGCTAAAGAATGTAGTCCAACCTTAGCTTTGACTTCATCTGAATGAATTTTACCTACTGAAAGACCGTAGTGGTTAGATTCTTGTATTCTACCTTGCTCTATACCTGAGTAACTAAGACCCAAAATTGGTGTAAGATTCCATATGCGATTAGGACTAAATTGATAACCTATCTCAGAAGAGATGCTGTACGATTTGATATCTCCTAAAGAAGATGTTTGTACTGTAGATTTTCCTGTATCAATGTTACGATCAAACTTATTATCACCATCACCATATTGTGCAGTGATCGATAAATATTTATTATCTAAAGTATATTTCCCATATAGTCCACCAAAAATCATATCTAATCTATTTTTGTCACGATTTAGACTATAACTTGATGATTCTCTATATTGAGAAATATATCCACCAACGAGTAAGTCTGGATTTAAGAATTTATCTACACCTGCTGTAATCACTGAGATACTTGAATTTACAGTATCCCAACCACTTGCACCGTTTTTATTGTTTAGATATTGCGTATTTGCCCAAATACCTGATTGGGCATCGGTTACGTAGTTTGTTCTTCTGGCAATAGAGTCGGTTACCATGGATTGGTTCTGCAATAAAACTGAAGGTGTTTCTGCAAAAATAGAGCCAGAGTTACTATTTAATATACTTTGAGCTTTTTCACTGCTATTAATATTCTGTAAGTTAATAGCATATTTCACAGCATCGGATTCAGTATGCCCTGTAGAGTAGTCTTTTTCAGCTTGTGTCGTAACTTGGTTTAAAAGTATACCTGCTGGTTTGCTTACGCCATCTGTAGTAATTCCTGCAGAAGTTGCATCAGCAAAACCAATATTCGCAACTACGGATTCAAAACTATATTTTAAATCATTTAATTTTAAGAATGGTGAAATGGTTTTAGCCTGTGAGAACTTTCCTGTAATTGTACGGCCATTTATAACCTGATAGTTACCTAGATTGAAGTTTTGTGATGCACTATAAATATCTAAAGTACCATCTAACATTCCTGAAGATACTTTTAGTGTATTTCCTAACTCATATGAGAGTGTTCCTGTGTTAGATTGTATATAGGTTCTAACAGATACTTCACCCCCTCGAGTTGATAGATTTCCGTTATTAAACATCACATTATTAAATATTGTATTATCTGGTATATTTCCTTCATTTTCTGGGTTTTTAAGTAGATCGCCCTTAAGGCTTTGAACTGTGGCACCCTTGTCGATAGTAATATTACCTGTCAGTGTTCCATAATATTTAAATATACCTTCTTTAATATTGGTATCACCTTTATATGTATAATCACCTATAGCATATAAAGTTGCTGCACCACGTTTAGTAAAACCAGCATCTCCATGGATAGAATTCAAAAATGCACTATCTGATGTAATATTTGCATCAAATGTTAAGCCAAAAACTTTATAAAAAGCTGCTGGACCATTTGATGCTTTTTCAGGGTTATAATACCCCCAGCCAGTTGTTTTATTGTATGGTTTACTCGGATCAAAAGTTGACCCATCATCGATATATGTGGCAGTTGTAAGGATCGTTTGACGTACTTGGTCACTTGTCATCCAAGGGTAGTTATACCATACATTAGCTGCAGTTGCAGTCACCTGTGGCGTTGCGAAAGAAGTACCATAATGTCTATTTAACTCCCCATCTTTTTCACTATCTAGATGATAAGCAGGGCTGATAAAATCTGCAGCTAAACACCATTTTGCAGCATCACCACATGCATTTGCACCGACATTATCTCGTCCTTCAAGTTTAAAAAGTTTTTGATGTGTATCATCGACACCAGTAACAGCAAGCCATCCCTTTTCTAAGTTACGATTGTTTACCGGTAGTAAAGCGTTATAACTAGGTTGTGTTTGATATTCATTCCCTGTTGCAAACACAATAAGAGAACCTGTTTTAATAACCTTTTCGGAAAGTTGGCTTTGCCATGAATTTTGATTTAATTTCTCACCAGTCACACCTCCCCATGACGCATTAAATAGCTTGACGCCATATTTCTGATTTAAATCTAGCATTGCATTAAGATTAAGGAAAAAACTACTTTCCCCTTTTTCATTTGTAGTTTGTGCAGCATAGATGACAGCATTATCTTTTGCTAACCCTACTGTAGAACCATGCGTATCTTTACCAGCAATAATTTGTGAAATAATGCTTCCATGGTCACTATCTCCAATATCCTGTGTATTAATATCCGAATCTGTAATATTTGTAATTGTAATACTGTTGTCAGTGGTATTCGCTTCATATCTAGAAACGTTCATAACGCTGTCTTTAAGCATTTCTTTTGTCATTGCACCAGTGTCAATGACACCCACTTTCACTGTTCTATCAGAAGGTAATACGGGTTCTGCTTTAGGAGCAGGCGTTGGC
>NZ_VTDQ01000047.1 GCF_015627175.1 Acinetobacter pollinis
TGTTCTCCATAAAAGTTATGCTGGCGACAATAGCGAGAGTGAACCACCTGATCCCTTCCCGAACTCAGAAGTGAAACCTCTTAGCGCTGATGGTAGTGTGGGGTTACCCATGTGAGAGTAAGTCATCGCCAGCATCTAATTCCTAAAAAGCCTCCGTAAGGAGGCTTTTTTTTATCTCTATAGTCTTAAAATTTCTAATCAGATGATTTTAGTTGACTATATGCATCTCTTAAAGATGTTCGCAATCCTTCTTCTAAAGTAGGATGATAATATGGCTTGCTAAGAAGCTGTTTTAGATTGGCTTTTTCACTTAGACTCCAAGCGAGTAAGTGAGCTAGGTGTTCTGCTTCGGTAACATAAATCTCTGCGCCTAAGAACTCCTGGGTTGTACTATCAAAATAAACTTCAATTCCACCTATATTTTTACCTAAAACTGTCGCTCTTCCTTGATCTGTGTAAGAAGCAAAACCAACAGTAAACTTATGTTCAGCATCTTTTAATTGTTTATACGACTTTCCAACAACTGCAATTTCTGGAGAGGAAAATACAATCGAAAAGGGAGGGTATGTTTTTTTATCATTTACATTCGGATAACTGAGGCAGTTATTTACAGAAATCTTCCCTTCATAGCTTGCTTCATGTTGAACAGGTGTAGTCGTATAAGCATCCCCAACAATAAAAATTGGATAGTTTTTTAATTGCTTAGTACTATTATCTATAGGTAAGTTTTTAATATCACTAAAGCTTGATTCAATGTTTTCAAGTTTTAAACTGCTGAGTAATGAGGTACGTCCAGTTGCATTTAATACATATTCAACCTTAATTTCCTCTTCATTTTGATTCTCTCGATTCTTATACTTGACACAAACCCATTCTTTTTCTTTTGTTAAAGAGGTTGGTGTAGTTTCAAAGTGAATATTTAATTTTTGATTAAAATTTTCTTGTATTAAACTCTGTATTTTAGGACTAGTCGCAATTGCAATATGTGAACTTCTACTAAATATAGTCACTTCCACACCTAAATGATAGAGGGCTTCAGCCAGTTCCGTTGCAATTGATCCACTTCCAATCACTGCAATAGATTGAGGAAGTTGCTCTAACTCAAATATTGTATCTGATGTAAGTAGGCGGTTACCAATCTTTTCCCATTCTTCATTTCTTCTTGGTTCTGAACCGACGGCAAGTATAAATGATTTTGCTTGGTATGTTTGATTGTTAACTTGGATAGTAGACTTATCTATAAATGATGCAATACCATTTATTTTGTGCTTATCTTTCCAAGAATTTACATCTTCTAAAACTGCTGATGTAAAATGGTCGCGGTATTTTCTAACACGATTCATTACATTAGATGTATCTACTTTTAAGTTGGCTTGAATACCTACATTTTCTAATGTTTGAGCATCATGTAGCCGATTCGCACTAGAGATAAGTAATTTGCTAGGCATACAACCGACGCGTGCACAAGTAGTATCCCATGGACCATGATTAATAATTAAAATGTTATCAGTATGTTTAACAGCTTGTTTATAAGCACTGATTCCTGCTGAACCCGCACCTATTATTATAATGTCGTATATCATCATTTATATTCATTAGTATTGTGATGATTAAAATATAGCTATTTTTTTATAAGATTTCATAGAATATTGCATTTCTTTACATTCAACAGCTACACAAGAAGTGTGTAGCTGTTGATCAGTTTATTCGTCGTCAAGTAAATCCATTTGTTTTGCAATTTGATATAAATTATTTGCTCGATTGCCTGTTCTGCAGAACATGAGAATGGGTTTTGGCAGTTCATTGTAATGATTGGCAAACTCCCTTACATCTAATTCAGTAATCTGGCCAGAAACGACAGGCTGATAAACATAATCTAAACCAGCTTCTCGAGAAGCTTCTTCAATTTGTGCACTTGTAGGTTGTTCTGTACCACCTTCATAATCTGGACGATTATTGATAAGAGATTTAAAACCTTTCGCAACAATTTGATCAACGTGTTCAGGACCTATTTGTCCTGCAAATCCGATATTTTCGCTCATTCTTTTCTCCAGAAAATTATATATATTCACTTATTTATATCATATCTTGTTATGGAATGTTTACAGCTCTATGGAATGAAAGCAGAATGTTATCGATATTCATATTCAAAGTTAGATGAACAATGATTTTAGTTTGTGTAAGATGTAATGCAAAAAATCGAGTACCTGAGGATAAGTTAAGCCAAAATCCACAATGTGGGCAATGTCATACTGCATTGATTCCTCAGTCACCTATTATTTTAGACGAAACTAATTTTAGTACCTTTATTCAATATCATGATTTACCGATTGTTATCGATCTGTGGGCAGACTGGTGTGGACCTTGTAAAATGATGGCACCACATTTTGAGCAGGTCTCTAGCCAATATAATCGTGTTGTATTTGCCAAAATTGATACTGAAAAGAACCCAAGGCTCAGTCAAGCATTTAACATTAAAAGTTTACCCACTATTGTTATGATGGACAAAACAAAGGAGTTGGCAAGGATTAGCGGTGCTCTAAGAGGACCTCAGCTAAAAGATTGGATAGATCAGCAAATTGAAAGTAGGTAAATAAATATGCAATCAGAAATAATTAAACCTGAAGGTACACTTTCTTTACAAACTATTGCTATGCCTGCTGATACAAACTGGAGCGGTGATGTTTTCGGGGGTTGGATCGTTTCTCAAATGGATTTGGCAGGTGCTATTCATGCAGAGCGATTTAGCAAAGGGCGTTGTGCAACAATTGCAATTAATCAGATGTCGTTTCTTGTTCCTGTAAAAGTGGGTGATGTAATTAGTTGCTACACAAAAATATTAAAAGTCGGAAACACCTCAATTCAAATTGCTATAGAGGTATGGAATAGTCATGATGAATCTAGACCTGCAAAACAAGTAACAGCAGGATTATTCACGTTTGTTGCAGTAGATCAAAGCGGTCAAAAAAGACGAATTTCAGATGAGGTGAGAGAAAATCTAACTTAAAATATGATAAAGATCAGTCTATGTGCTGATCTTCACATGAATAAGGTATGTTGAATATAAAATTTGAAGTTGTATTTTGCAATTATTCATTGAAAGCTGTATTGATTTTAAGTGATTGTTATTAAAGGTAAGAATGATAAATCTAAATTAGATTGACTGATTAAAAAATCGAAGAATTAACAAAAAAAAGATATCTTTGATCATTGAGAAATTACGCTAAATATTGATTAATGTACCCTGAGAATTGTATTAAAAAATGTTGAATACGATTAGCGCATTTTAGATATTGTACAATGCATGAAAAATAGCGTTACAATGAATCAGTTGTGTGATTTTTATATAAAATCATTCTATTTTATCATGCAAGGAAGAAATTCTATGAGTCGTTTAGCCAAACGTTTTGAACAGCTTAAATCTCAGCAACGTAAAGCACTCATTTCATATGTTATGGCTGGCGATCCGCACCCAGAAGTGACTGTTCCATTATTGCACAAAATGGTTGAAGCTGGTGTTGATGTTGTAGAGCTAGGCTTACCTTTTTCTGATCCTATGGCTGATGGCCCAGTCATTGCTTTGGCGGCGGAGAGAGCTTTAGCAGCTGGTACAAGTACTTTAGATGCTTTGAACATGGTGAAAACATTTCGTGAGCAAGACAAAGAAACGCCAGTAGTTTTAATGGGATATCTAAATCCTATAGAAGTTATTGGCTATGAAAATTTTGTTGCTAAAGCACATGAAAGCGGGGTGGATGGTATTTTACTTGTAGACTTACCACCTGAAGAGGCCGATGGTTTTAATCAAGTCCTTAAAAACTATGATATGAATCAGATATTCCTTTTAGCGCCAACATCTAAAGATGATCGTATTCAACATGTGATTAAACAAGCAAGCGGCTTTATTTATTATGTCTCTTTAAAAGGCGTAACAGGTGCTGCAACGTTAAATGTTGAAGAAGCTGCTGAGCGTATTGCTAAAATTAAGCAGAGCACAAGTGTTCCTGTAGGTGTAGGTTTTGGTATTAATGATGCTGCATCAGCAAAAGCAATGGGTGCAGTTGCTGATGCAGTCATTGTAGGAAGTGCACTTGTTAAACCATTTGCTACATTACCTGCGGAGCAAGCCGCTGAACAAACAGTGAATAAAATCAAGGAGCTTCGAGCGGCGCTCGATAACTAAGTATGAGTCAAGAAGTTAAACCGACAAAAGTCTTAAACCCAGCGACACCATGGACGAATCGTCCTGTACCTGGTATTCATGTTCCAGATGCACAAGAGACTTTGAAATCTAGCTTTACGGAACCAACAGTTGAATGTCCTGAATGTCATGCATTAACTACACGTACAGCAATGTCTTTTAATGCATATGTTTGCCCTCAGTGTGATGAGCATTTGCGTATGAAAGCACGTGAACGCTTAAACTGGTTTTTCGATCAAGTTGATACAGAGCTAGGTCAAGATTTTGTTGCTAAAGATCCATTAAAGTTTGTAGATAGTAAACCATATACACAGCGTATGGCTGAGGCACAAAAAAAGACAGGCGAAACTGAAGCATTGGTTGTTCTACAAGGCTTACTAAAAGGCTTGCCTGTAACCGCATGTGCCTTTGAATTTGACTTTATGGGCGGTTCAATGGGAACAGTTGTAGGTGATCGATTTGTACAGGCTGCTGAAAGCGCAATTGCTAAAAAGCAACCACTTGTATGTTTTGCTGCTTCAGGCGGTGCCCGTATGCAAGAAGGTATGCTTTCTTTAATGCAAATGGCAAGAACATCTGCTGCTATTGAAAAACTAAAAGCAGCTAAATTACCCTATATTGTTGTTTTAACACATCCAGTATATGGCGGCGTGACTGCATCTTTAGCGATGTTGGGAGATGTACACTTAGCTGAACCAAAAGCAATGATTGGTTTTGCAGGTAAGCGTGTAATTGAACAAACTGTACGCGAAAAATTAGATGAGCCATTCCAAAGAGCTGAATATTTGCTTGATCATGGTGTAGTCGATCAAATCGTTCATCGTCATTCATTACGTGATACTGTATATAGAATTATAAGTAAGTTGATGAATGTAAATTGAACGTAGAATCACCATTAAAAACCGATGATTTGATGACATGGCTCAATTATTGGGGCCGTGTCCATGTGACGGGGATTGATCTTGGTCTAGAACGAGTTCTCCCTGTTGCAAAAAGACTTAAAGTACTTAAACCAAAAGCAAAAATAATTACTGTGGCAGGAACCAATGGGAAAGGTTCTACAACCACAACTATCGCAGCGATACTTAATCAAGCTGGATATAAAGTTGCTCTATACCAATCTCCACATATTTACCGTTTTAATGAGCGTGTGAAAATATCAGATGTTGAAGCAACTGATTTAGAATTAGTTGAGGCATTTGTAAAAGTTGATGAAGCACGTCGAGCTTGCGGTCTCAGCCTGTCTTTTTTCGAAGCAACAACCTTAGCTGCATTTCTTATCTTTATCAATTGTGAATGCGATGTATGGGTCTTAGAAGTTGGGCTGGGTGGACGTTTAGATGTCGTGAATGTTATAGATCCAGATCTCGCCGTGATTACAAATATTGGTTTAGATCATACAGATTGGTTGGGAGATACAATAGAAAAGATAGCAACTGAAAAAGCGGGAATTATTCGTCCTAATATTCCTGTTATCTTTGCAGGACAACAAGCATTACCAAATGCAATACAAGAAAAAGCAGAAGAAAACCAAGCAAAACTATATGTGGTGAACCGAGATTATTTTTATAAAGAAACTGAAGAAGGTTGGTGTTTCTCTAGTGCAGGAGTCACCTTGAATTTACCTTTGGGAAAATTGGCAATTGAAAATATATCAACAGCTGTAGCCAGTATTCTTTTAAGCGATTTAACTGTTTCTGATCGTGCCATTGAACAGGGCGTAAGTTTGGCAAAAATAGCAGGTCGTTTTGACATCCGCCAAGTCGCTGGAAAAACAGTTGTTTTTGATGCTGGTCATAATGGCCATGGTGTAGAATTTTTGTTAAATCAATTGCATAAATTTAGACAATACAATAAACAGTATAGCGGAGTGATTACAGTTTTCTCAATGCTTGCAGATAAAGACATAAATACAGTGACATCCATGTTGAAACCTGTTGTACATTCGTGGAAAATTGCACCATTAACAGGATTGCGTGCAGCGAAGCTTGAAGAAATTCATAATGCGCTTAAAGACGAATATGTTGAATGTTGTGCGACCATCGCACAGGCATTTCAGTCTGCATTAATTGATGCACAAGATGATCAGATCATATTAGTTTGTGGGTCGTTTCATACATTAGAAGCGGTTTGGGAGTATATTGAGTCATGTCCATGAATAACAAACAGCGCTGGATGGGTGGTGTTGTTTTATTAGGTGGCGGCGTTCTATTAGGCGCTTTACTATTAAAAGGCGCCAATGAGTTAAAAGGAACTAAACCCGAAGTTCAGACTCAACCAAATACACAACAAATGAAACCATCAACCTCATCTGAACCAAAAATGGGTGAGATGCAGTCTTTACAACCTGTCACGGTTGATGTTGAAACTGAAAAACGCTTATTAGAGGAACAAAAGCGCGCCAGAGAAAGAGCTGTTGCTGAACAGGAAGCAAAAACACAGCAATATTTGATTCAACAGCAACAGGCAGAAGCGGTGGCTGCAAAAAAAGCTGCTGAAGAATATGCTGAAATTAATGCTCGACGTTTGAAAGAACAGGAAAGTGCTGATATTCCACCTGAGGTGACAACGGCTGCGACGAGTAACTCGAAAACAAAGACTAATAGTACAGAAAGTGTCGATGCAAAACAGCAAGCTGCTATCTTGGCAAAAAAGAAAGCCGAAGCTGATGCAAAACATCAAGCAGATGCAGCTGCTAAAAAGCAGGCAGCAGCAGAGCAAGCTGAAAAGCATAAAGCAGAGTTAGAAGCAAAAAAACAAGCGGATGCAAAGAAAAAGGCTGAGCTTGATGCAAAACGCCGTGCAGAAGAACAGGCTGCAAAAAAGAAAGCTGAACAAGATGAAAAACAACATCATGCAGCTGAACTGAAGAAAAAGTCTGAGGCAGAGGCTGCAAAACACAAAGCTGAACAAGATTCTAAAAAGTCTGAGACCGCGCGTGCGCGTCAAATCATGGCAAATGATGATGACAAAGACGATGATGATAAACCTGCATCAACTGTACATAAAAAATGGATGGTTCAAGTTGCTTTAGCTGCGAATCAGGCCAATGCAGATGCAATTGTTTCAAAATTAAGAGCAAAAGGTTATAAAATTACGACAAGTCCAACATCTAAAGGTATTCGTATTATGGTTGGACCAGTCAAAGATAAAGAGGCTGCAGATACAGCGCGTAAAAAGGTACAAGCCGATTCAAGCTTGGGTATGCATAATGCTTGGGTGATTGAATGGGTACCTCTTGATCAACGCTAAACGTAAAAGCCTACAATTATGTAGGCTTTTTATTAGGCTGTGGTGTAAATCTTAAGTAGGGTGTAATGGTTTTATAACCTTGGGGGAAACGCTCATTTAACTCATTTTCATCTTTAATAGCTGGAAGGATTACAACATCTTCACCATTTTCCCAATTGGCAGGTGTTGCGACTTTATAGTGATCTGTGAGTTGAAGAGAGTCAATTACACGTAAAATTTCATGAAAATTTCGACCAGTAGATGCAGGATAAGTAATAATTAGGCGAACTTTCTTATTTGGATCAATAATTACTAAAGATCGAACTGTTGTAGTTTCACTGGCATGAGGGTGAAGAAAGTCATACAGTTCAGAAACTTTACGGTCTTTATCTGCCAAAATTGGAAAGTTTACATATGTATTCTGAGTCTCATTAATATCTTGAATCCAACCTTCATGTGATTTTAAGTCATCAACTGAAAGTGCAATCGCTTTGACATGTCGTTTTGAAAATTCTTCTTGAAGTTTAGATGTATAGCCAAGCTCTGTGGTACAAACTGGGGTGTAATCTGCAGGATGTGAAAATAAAATACCCCAATAATCTCCCAAATAGTCGTATAAACGAAGATCGCCAATTGTAGATTGCTGTATAAAATCTGGTGCAATATCACCTAATCGTAAAGTCATTGTTGTTCTCTAATTGAATGATGAAGTAAAAATAATATGGCTTAAATCGTCTCAGATTCAAATCTTCATTTATGCTTTATATATCTATGTGTTATATAAAATGATAATCATTTTTTAAAAAATAAAGAATTATTTATAAATAGCATTAAAAAAATTGCGTGTTTTTGTTCAAAAAACTTGTACTTCAAAAATCTAACACCATAATAACTGGTAATTAAAATTTATTTCATTTTTGACTAGCAAAAATTAGAGAGCTTATTCATGTTGGGAAGTCTGATCGGAGGTATCTTCGGTACTAAAAATGAGCGCGAGCTCAAACGCATGCGTAAAATTGTAGATAAAATAAATGCGCTTGAACCGACGATATCTGCGCTTAGCGATACCGAATTATCTGCAAAGACTCAAGAGTTTAAAGAGCGTTATCAATCAGGCACCAGTTTAGATGCATTACTTCCTGAAGCCTTTGCAGTTTGTCGTGAGGCAGGTAAGCGCATTATGGGTATGCGCCATTACGATGTACAGTTGATTGGCGGTATCACTTTACATGAAGGAAAGATCGCGGAAATGCGCACAGGTGAAGGTAAAACCCTTATGGGAACACTTGCCTGTTATTTAAATGCATTGAGTGGTGAAGGTGTACATGTTATTACAGTCAATGACTACTTGGCACAACGTGATGCTGAACTAAATAGACCATTGTTTGAGTTTTTAGACTTAACAGTAGGTACGATTTATTCGATGCAGGCACCTGATGAAAAAGGTCTGGCTTATCAAGCAGATATCACCTATGGTACAAACAATGAATTTGGTTTCGACTATCTTCGAGATAACATGGTCTTTTCACTTGCTGAGAAAAAGCAACGTGGTTTATCTTACGCAATTATCGATGAAGTCGATTCAATTTTAATTGATGAAGCACGTACACCGCTTATTATTTCGGGACAAAGTGAAGACTCTTCTCAATTATATGCAGCAATTAATGCAATCGCACCAAAGCTTCATCCTCAAAAAGAGGAAAAAGTTGCAGATGGTGGGCACTTTTGGATTGATGAAAAACAACGCTCAGTAGAAATGACAGAAGTCGGTTATGAAGCGGTAGAGCGTGAACTGATTGCTTTAGGATTACTTGAAGAAGGCGATAGCCTTTATTCTGCGACCAACTTAAATCTAGTTCATCACGTTTCTGCTGCGATTCGTGCTCATTTTCTTTTCCAAAGAGATGTGCATTATATTATTCACGATGGTGAAGTCGTTATTGTAGATGAGCATACAGGCCGTACAATGCCAGGTCGCCGTTGGTCTGAAGGATTACACCAAGCTGTAGAAGCAAAAGAAAATCTAGAAATTCAACCAGAAAACCAAACACTCGCGACAACAACTTTCCAAAACTATTTCCGTTTATATAAAAAACTATCTGGAATGACTGGTACAGCAGATACCGAAGCTTCAGAGATGAAAGAAATTTATGGCTTAGATGTTGTACTTATTCCTACACATCGTCCTATGGTACGTAAAGATCATAATGATCTAATTTTCTTAAATAGAAATGGAAAGTATGATGCGATTGTTGCTGAAATTAAGCGTATACAAGAAACACGTGCCCCAATTCTTGTAGGTACTGCAACGATTGAAGCCAGTGAAGTCCTTGCACATAAACTTACGCAAGCAGGTATCTCTCATGAGGTACTAAATGCCAAACAACATGAGCGTGAAGCAGATATTATTGCTCAAGCAGGAAGTCCTGGCTCGGTCACAATTGCGACAAATATGGCAGGACGAGGTACAGATATCCTTCTGGGGGGTAACTGGAAAGCGAAGCTTGCAAAAATTGAAAATCCAACAGAAGCAGATGAGCAACGATTAAAACAAGAATGGCAATATGATCATGAGACTGTCCTGAATGCAGGTGGTTTACATATTATTGGTTCTGAGCGTCATGAATCTCGCCGTATTGATAACCAATTGCGTGGTCGTGCGGGACGTCAAGGAGACCCTGGCGTTTCACGTTTTTATCTTTCTCTAGAAGATGACTTAATGCGTATTTTCGCAGGCGATCGAGTCATTGGTATGATGAGAGCAATGGGCTTAAAAGAAGACGAAGCGATTGAACATAAAATGGTAAGTCGTTCTATTGAAAATGCTCAACGTAAAGTCGAAGCGCGCAACTTTGATATTCGTAAGAATCTTCTCAAATATGATGATGTAAACAATGAACAACGTAAGATTATCTATTCACAGCGTGATGAAATCTTAGCTGAAAGTTCATTACAAAATTATATTGAAGAAATGCATGATGAGGTCTTGCAAGGTTTTATCGCTAACTTTATCCCACCTGAATCTATTCATGATCAATGGGATGTGGCAGGACTTGAAACAGCATTAAAAACAGATTTAGGAATTGAACTTCCAATTCAGCAATGGTTAGATGAAGATCGCCGTTTAGATGAAGAAGGCTTAGTTGCTAGAATTACGGATGCAGTTGTAACACGATATCGCGACCGTCGTGCACAAATGGGTGAAGAATCAGCAGCGATGCTTGAGCGTCATTTTACGTTAAATGCTTTAGATCGCCACTGGAAAGATCATCTTGCAGCTATGGATTACTTAAGACAGGGTATTCATTTACGTGGATATGCTCAGAAAAATCCTGAACAAGAGTATAAAAAAGAAGCATTCAATCTATTTGTCAATATGCTTGGTGTTGTGAAGAACGATGTTGTTAATGATCTTTCAACAGTACATGTTCCATCACCTGAAGAAGCTGCTGCTTTGGAAGCACAACAGCTTCAGCATGCCGAATCAATGAATCTATCTTTTGAACATGATGATGTCGATGGTTTGACAGGTACAGTGACTGCCTCAGAAGAGCAACTATCTACTCAGAAAGAAGAGTCAGATGTAACACCGCCGATGAGTCGTAATGCACCATGCCCATGTGGTTCTGGTCTTAAATACAAACAGTGTCACGGTAAAATTTAAGATTTTACAAAAGCAGAACAAGAGTTCTGCTTTTTTTTGCAGTCAAACATAGGATAGATATTCAATTTGCAGTAAACTTTTCTAAAAGTATGGTAAAAATAGATAGCTATTGGTAAAACTATGAACAAAATAAAACAAACCTTTATTCTTTCAGCATTTCTTATGCCAACTCTGGCATTAGCGACTACAACAGCAAATACAGAGCCTTTCACGACATCTGTAAGCAATGTAAAAGCCGCTCTTGGCCCTCAACAAGCTGAGGTATCATCAAAAGGGAATTCACTTACTATTATTAGCCCACGTACTGGTATTAGCTATACTTTGGGAAATACTGAAGGTCGCTCTATTATCCTCCAAACCGATGCAATTGCTGCTGCAAATAGTACTAATGCTGACCGTATTATTGCAGTGAACCCTGCAATTTCTACTGAGAGTCAAGAAAAAGCAGCTAAAGTATTGGCAGATATGCCTTAAAGCTAAGTAGTTTTATAAAAACCAGTGTGATCACTGGTTTTTTTATATATGAAGTACTCGATTTTTAAAAATAGATTGCATAAGCTAGAAGCTCTTATTAATTATAAATGGAATATCCGATGGCTGTTGGTGATATCGCAATGCCACAAATGCATGTGGTAAAAGGGGTTAAAATAGGTGTGACAGAAGCACATGTACGTTACCCCAATCGACGTGATTTGGTTATTTTCGAGTTTGTAGAAGGCACAAATGTTGCTGGTGTTTTTACACAAAATGCATTTTGTGCGGCACCTGTTCATGTAAGTAAGAAAAATTTGCAAACTGGAGATATTCGTTATCTCATTATCAATACTGGAAATGCAAATGCAGGAACAGGCAAAACAGGCATGGAAAATGCCTTAAAAATGTGTAATGCCATAGCAGAAGCTAGTCATGTTCAGCCCAATCAAGTACTTCCGTTTTCAACAGGAGTGATTGGTGAGCAATTACCAATCGAACGTATAGTAGATGCTGTACCTAAAGCGCTATTAGGTAAAGAAGATGCATGGGGTGATGCAGCAAAAGGTATTATGACAACTGATACTACACCTAAAGGCGCATCAGAAACCTTTGAGTTAGATGGCATTCCTTATGTTATGACAGGAATTAGCAAAGGTGCGGGTATGATCCGTCCCAATATGGCTACAATGCTCAGTTTTGTTGTTACGGATGCCCCTATTCATCAGAATCTCGTGAATAAGTTACTTAAAGAGTCAGCAGATCAGTCATTCAATCGGATTACGATTGATGGAGATACCTCGACAAATGATTCATGTATTTTTGCTGCAACAGGCCAAGCTGGTGGTAAAACAATTGAACATGAGCAAGATCCTAGATATTTAGTACTTAAAGAAGTTCTATTTAGAGTTATGAAACGCTTAGCTCAATTGATTGTAAGAGATGGTGAGGGTGCAACAAAGTTTATTACAGTAAAAGTAGAGGGAGGTGCAAATACAGATGAGTGCTGTAATGTGGCATATAGTATTGCTCAATCCCCACTTGTAAAAACTGCATTATTTGCCTCTGATCCTAACTGGGGAAGAATATTATGCGCGATTGGCTATGCAAATGTAGAAAACCTAAATGTAGAAAATGTGCAAGTTTGGCTAGATGAGGTACAAATCTGCCAAGATGGCGGCCTTGCATCGACATATACAGAAGAAGCTGGCGTTGAGGCTATGTCAAAAACTGAAATTACGATTCGTGTAGATTTAGGTCGTGGTGAAGCAACAGACACAGTTTATACCTGCGATTTATCTTATGACTATGTGAAGATCAATGCAGATTATCGCTCATAAGATTTCCTGATAAAAAACCAGCTTAATTTGCTGGTTTTTTTAATTAAAAAGAAATAAGTCATTGAAAACGTATAAAAATAATACTTTTTAAAGTAAAGTGATGAATAAATAGACTTTTGATTAAATAAAGTTGTTTTTTTTAAATATAGGGCTTGACCTAAAACAACTTCACGCCTAGAATGCACACCGTACCGCACGATGTGTGATACAAAAAAGCTGAGATTAAGCGGAGCATAGCACAGCCTGGTAGTGCACCTGGTTTGGGACCAGGGGGTCGTAGGTTCGAATCCTACTGCTCCGACCAAAAATCGGCGAGATTATCGCATGATATTAGTATCATCGATCATGCGCCTGTAGCTCAGTTGGATAGAGCATCCGCCTTCTAAGCGGATGGTCACAGGTTCGAATCCTGTCAGGCGCGCCATTAGTTGTCTGGTAAGTAGAACTAAAGCACTACGGTGGATGTAGCTCAGTTGGTAGAGCCCCGGATTGTGATTCCGGTTGTCGTGGGTTCGAACCCCATCATTCACCCCAATTTACGGAGCATAGCACAGCCTGGTAGTGCACCTGGTTTGGGACCAGGGGGTCGTAGGTTCGAATCCTACTGCTCCGACCAATAAAAAGATCCGCGTTAAGCGGTTTTTTTTCGTCTAAAAATACTAGGTACTAAAAAGAATTCGGAACAATTACAATTGTGACACGACGATTGTTCACTCTGCTGTCATGATCTTTTGTAAAAGAAATAGGTTGGCTTGATCCTTTTCCTAAAGTACGAATATTTTCCTTTTTGAATCCATTCTTATAAAAAATAGAAGCAATATTATCCGCACGTTGTTTAGATAAATCTATATTATAACTTTCGCTTCCTATATCGTCTGCGTGACCAATAATTTTGAGTTTATTTAAGTTGTATTGTTTTAATTTATAAGCGAGTTCCTTTACATTTTCAGAATCTATTTTAGATGGCTTTGCATCATCAAAGTTGAATAAAAGTCGTCTTGGAAGTCCAAGTGCCCATTCATTGTGGTGATCTAGCTTAAATCCTTCTTGTTTTAGCAGGTGTGCTTGTTTTATGCTTACACCACCAGTATGTAAACAGCCACACAATAAGGCAGGCAAGATAAGTAGTAGTGAGGTATAGGTCTTTTTAATCATAATGAAATAGATAAACTTTTATTAACGTGAAGACTTTTTGCTTTATACATTGCTTGATCTGCTCGATTAATCCAATCTTCAGGACTACTTGCATACAAAGATAATGAAATACCGACACTAAAACTAAAATATATTTGTTCGCCATTAAAGATTAATGGCAAATCTGAGGTTTGAAGCAAATCTTGAGATATTTTGTCTATATATTGTGGTGGAACAGATTTTAAAATAATTGCGAACTCATCACCACCTAACCTTGCTATAAAGTCACTATCTCGTAATCGATTCTTTAATCGATTTGACATTTCAATGAGTACATTATCTCCAGCAAGATGACCATATTTATCATTGATCTCTTTAAAATTATTATTATCAATAAAAAATAGAGCAGAATTACTACGATGATAGGGAGAATTAAAAATATTTAATAATCTCTGATGGAAATAAGCGCGGTTAGGGAGTTTAGTTAAGGGATCGTGTTTTGCTTCTAAAGATAATTGTTTGTTTTCATCTTTCAATTGAGTATGAGAAACTTCTATTTCTGATAAAAGTTCATTAAAGGTTGAATTAAGATCTTGTAATTCACGAATAGAAGTGTTTGGAAATCTTAAGTTATATGCTTTTTGAGTGCTGACAAGTTGAGCAATTTGAGTGAGTGGTGTAATTGAGCGTATAATGAACTTATAGGTTAACTTTGTCGAGATCCAAAGCGTCAATGCCATAAGTAACATACATATCAAAATACCAATAAAAATAGTAAATAAGAAATCAAGAGCTTTCTCTGAACTCCCATAAATCTGTATTTTTCCAATTACTTTATTTTGATGATAAATTGGAAAACTAGAAGGATCACTAAGAAACCATTTATTAAATATTTGTTCAACGTCTGAAAAATGTTTCGGATTTGAAGCATTGCTTTCTAATAAATTATTCTTTTCATCAAAAACGTAAATAATCCGTATGGAGTGGCCTTCGGTATACTCCTTTGTTACTTGCCTAAGCATTAAGCTATCTTTAAATAAAATTGCGGGCTGGAGGCGCTCACTCAGTGTATGGCCGAGTAAAGAAAGGTTTTGCTGTACATAAGTATTCATTGTAAACGTTGAAATTGCAATGAATGTAAAAGTGCCAATAACCAGTATAAAAGTAATGACACATATTTGTGATCTATGAAAAAGTTGTTTTAAGGATGCAGTTTTATGACTCATAACTAGTTATTTTCCTTAACTAGTAGAAGAACCCGTGAGTCTAAATGATACTTTGAATGACTGAGTGCATCTAAATTAATGTTAAATGTAAAATCATCTTTTCTTCGGTATAAACAAAAGGTGATGGCTGTATCACAATCATGATCATTCATCGTAAAAGATAGTGGACTATATTTTAGTTGCCTCAAAATAGTATTTTGAGATTGGATAGGTGTATCTGATGAGAAAAATACAATATTGCAGCCTATATTTAGAGGTATTGTATGACTAAAAGAAATAATTTTATAACTGTACTTATTTTGCTTCGCAGTTTGGTTGAAGTTTTTAGCTAGTTCTTCACTATTGATCACACAAAAAATATGATCCTCTGTATCCCATTGGACATAGCTTAAAATAGATAAAGTAAGTTCATAAAAACTTTTCATTGAAATTGCAAAACTTGGAAGTGAGATGATCAATAAACATAAGCATAGGCATATTTTTTTAAATTTTAAAAAATACATATAAGACTCATGTTATATAATTATTGAAATCTTACTAAAAAGTGATGAGATAATCACCAAAAATACACTTTTTTTCAAAAAATGATCAACTATTGTTCTATTGACAAATAAAATAGAAATAAAATGGCTTAGGGGGTTGTGTTTGGAATTGATTGGTCTATAATGCGTATCCATCGGCGGTGATGTTGAAAGAAACTTCTTGATAAACAATAACTTAGTTGATTGGTTTAGGATTTAGTTCTTAGATTGATTGAGGTTGGGGTTTGATGAAGAAGATAAAAAACTTTCAGATTAC
>NZ_VTDQ01000048.1 GCF_015627175.1 Acinetobacter pollinis
ACACGATTTTTTGACACAAATCCTGACACAATCATGACACAAAATAGGGTTTATTTGGATTATTTAATGCAACAAATAAAACATATGCAACATTTAAGAAATTAAAAAAGGGCTTACAAGTCATTGAAATTGCTTGTAAACCCTTGTTTTATATTGGTAGGCATATCCAGATTTGAACTGGAGACCTCTACGATGTCAACGTAGCGCTCTAACCAACTGAGCTATACGCCTATATGTAGTGGATAATAGCGAGTAGCAAAAAGAAAAACAAGATAAATGCTTGCTCATATGAATTATATGGTTGAGATTTAAGCAAAATATAATCAAGAAAATTTATCTGAGCAACGGAATACCCCATTATGATCAAAATACTGCGTATAATTTATAATGTTTTTAATACACATTATGGAATACCATATGACTGACCATCTCACAGAAGTTTGGCAAACGCTTTCAGATGAAGAAATGCAATTATATAGTCGACAAATTTTCTTAGATGGATGGGACATTGAAGCACAGGAAAAGCTTAAACTAGCGAATGTAATCATTATTGGTGCTGGAGGAATTGGGTGTATAGTTTCTGAATTACTCGCACGTGCTGGTGTAGGTAAAATTACTCTTGTAGATCATGATCAGGTAGATTCAAGCAACTTACAAAGACAGATAGGTTTTAATTCAGAAGACATTGGATTTTTTAAGGCCGAAGTCGTTGCTAATAAACTAAAAAAAATAAATACGCATATTAATGTTATTGCAGTAACGCATCCTTTAACAGAAGAAAATATAACTTCTTTATTTACAGGGCAGGATATTGTTCTTGATGGGTGTGATAATTTTAAAACACGCTATCTTACTAATTTATTTGCTTATCAGTTCGAAATACCTTTATTAAGTGCTTCAGCAATAGGTTATGATGGACAATTATTTATGATACATCCACCTTCTGCCTGTTATGAGTGTTTATTCCCTTATGCTATAAAAGAAGATGAAGCAAAACGCTGTAGTGATACAGGTGTTCTGGCAACAGTTCCAAATGTGATGGGAGCTTTACAAGCACACCATGCACTAATCTACTTAGGATTAGGTAAGATGCCTTTACTAGAGAAACTTCTTTTGTGGAATGGTTTAAACATGACACAACGTATTGTCAAATTTGAAAAAGATGAAGAATGTACTGTTTGCCGATTAAAAATATGATTAAATTATTTTTTTTGTTAAACTAACCCCATTCTAGCTAACGTTCAAATATATGAAGAAAAGCCTGTTATTAAATGGTCTGCAATCGATCGCACGTATGAGTGAAACCACTTATGTGGCAGCAAAAGCAGGGATTAAGTATGCAACTGAAAAACCAAGTACTGCAAAATTAATGCGGGAAACGTTTGAAGAGCTAGGTTCAACATATATTAAACTAGGCCAGTTTATTGCAAGTACGCCATCTCTGTTTCCTAGAGAGTTTGTTGAGGAGTTTCAAGGCTGCTTAGATCAGACTCCTAAACTTCCATTTAGCTATATTGAATCTGTATTAAAAGAAGAGTTTAAAAATCAATCTTTAGATGATATTTTTTCCTTTATTGATCCCAATCCTTTGGCATCCGCTTCAATTGCACAAGTACATGCTGCAAAGTTAGTAACAGGTGAAGATGTTGTCATTAAGGTACAAAAACCTGGAGTTGAAAATATTTTATATACCGATTTGAATGTGCTGCATTGGTCTACTAAAATCTTAGAAAGGTTCATTCCAAAACTTAAATTTGCTTCTTTGGCAGATATCGTGGATGAAATAAAAACACGTATGATACGTGAGGTTGACTTTCTAGAGGAAGCAAATAATCTAGAAGATTTTGTTCAATACTTGCAGGCCACGCATAACCATGATGTGGTTGCGCCTAAAGTGTATCAGCAGCATACAACTCGCCGTGTACTTACAATGCAGCGTCTATATGGCGTGCCACTTACAGACTTTAAACTTGTTGAAAAATACAGTAAAGATGCCTCTCAGACACTCATAACAATTATGAATACTTGGTTTGGTAGTTTAATGATGTGTAAGAGTTTTCATGCAGATTTACATGCAGGAAATCTGATGCTGTTGGAAGATGGACGTGTTGGATTTATTGATTTTGGTATCGTTGGCGTTTTAAAGCCTCAGGTATGGCAAGCATGTATTTCATTTATGGATGCATTACAACATACCCAGTATTTAAGTATGGCGGCTGCTATGCTAGATATGGGGATGACACATCAAAAAGTAGATATCCAACAGTTAGCTAAAGATATAGAGCGTTTATTTAATGGTGTTGTACTTACTGATCCTCAAAAGATATTGGCAAGTAACCCTGCAGACCTAAATGAAATTATGCTTGATATTGTGGCAGTTGGAGAAAAACATGGCATTCATTTTCCGAGAGATTTTGCCCTGTTGTTTAAGCAAATTTTATATTTCGACCGCTTTATGAAAGTACTTGCACCTTATACAGATATCTATGCAGATGAACGTTTAAAAATGATTCAATCCTCCGCGGTTATTGATTAAATATGGATATTATTTTAGTTGAAGGTTTAAAAGTAGAGACAGTCATTGGATGTTTTGCTTGGGAAAGACAAATTCATCAGCCACTCTTACTTGATTTAACCATTTATTACGATTTATCAAATGCCGCAGTATCTGATGATTTGCAAGATACGATTAATTATGCGCAAATTTGTGATTTAAGTGCTGAGGTTATACAAATTGCAAAACCTCAGTTAATTGAACATGCTGCACAACTTGTATTAGAAAAATTATTTAAAACATTTGATGGTATTGAAAAAATCAGTATTACCATTCGTAAGCCTGCGATTATCGCGCAAGCAAATTCAGTAGGAATTCGTCTTGAACGCCAACGAAATGATTTTTGCTCTCGCATTAGCGAGTAACTCGAACGCTCAAGCTAATTTAGCTTGGGCACTTAAAGCGCTAGATAAATACGGGAATTTAACGATTTCTAAAGTATTTAAAATTCCATGTAGAGATGGGATTGGCGCAGACTATTTAAACTGTGCTTGTTTATTACATACAGCGCAAATATCTTTAGAGGATTTAGCTCCATTACTCAAACAACTTGAAGAAACTTCTGGCAGAATTAGACCATCTCATCAAATTTCTTTAGATATAGATTTAATTGCGTGGAAGGGAAGTGATGTAAGCGATATAGACTGGAACTTTAACAAAAAAAAGATGCCATTTGCGTTAGATGTAAAAATCCCTTTATATGAGCTTATTCAGCATCCAACGCTTATGTTTCATGACCAAGTAGCATATCAAACGATTAAGCTATTTCCGCAAAAGTCATCATCAATGATCTAAATATAATAACTGGTCTTTGTCATCAGTTTAGACATACTGGTCATAATGACGCAAATAGGTGGTGGCAAAACAACACCACCTGCCTCAAGTGCAGTATCACGATGATGCAATTCATCTTCATTCATTTGCTCTAGAATTTTTCTAGAACGTATATCTTGGTTCGGAAGCTGTTGTATATGATCTTCCAAATGTAAACTTACCTGACGTTCTGTTTCTGCAACAAAACCTAAGCTATATTTGTCACCTGCAATTCCTGCAACTGCACCCATTGTAAAAGACAAGGTATACCAAATAGGATTAAGAAAACTGGGTAGGCTATCTAATTCATTTAGGCGATCTTCACACCATGCCAAATGATCTTGTTCCTCAATGGCAGCTTGTTCCATCTCTCTTTTCACATTTGGAAGCTTAGCTGTTAAAGCTTGTCCATGATAAAGTGCTTGTGCACATACTTCTCCGCTATGATTGACTCGCATGAGTCCTGCGACATGTCGAGCCTCACGTATAGAAAGTGAAGATATGCTGTCTTCAGCAGGGTTTTTACGGTGTGCTGTTGTTGCACCCGGAACAAGGCTACGTAAACCTTGGTCAAACGACTGAATAATTTTATCGATACCTGAATAATTACGCATTAGTCTTATCCTCAGAAGGCCTGTGTTCTTTCATTAATGGCTGAATTTTTCTAAGTAACCAGAAACTAAATATAGCACTGAGTATTGCTGTAATACAGAAAAGAACTTTCATGTCTATTTTAAGTACACTTAAAATGAGTATAGAAAATATGGCAGAAGCTACCATAAATATTGCATTATAAATATTATTTGCCGCAACGATACGCGCACGATGTGATTGTGGTGAATAAGCTTGCATGAGTGCATAAAGTGGAACAATGTAGAAGCCACCACTTATGCCCAGTAAAATAATGGCAAGCATGACATGGTAATATACCCACCCATGTGTGAATATATCTGATAGCTGTAAGGTCACGGCTTGTTCAGGTACGAAATACAACGCCCCTGCAAGGTAAAATGCAAATACCGTTAACCCAAAAGCACCAATCGGGACCATTTTAATATTCACTTCAGAACCACCAATTTTTCTGCATAGTAGTGAACCAATACCAATACCCACAGAGAAAAAGGTAAGTAATAAACTAACAACATTTTCAGAAGCATTAAGGTATTTATGTGTTAGTTCAGGAATTTGCGTTAGGTAAGAGGCGCCATAAAACCAATACCATGAATTTCCTAAAAGAATCAGATAAATTAGAGGAATGCTTTTTGCGTAGGCCATGGTCTGCCAGCTGGTACGGAAAAAGTTCCAATCTATGGTCAGATGGTCATCATTTAGAGGCTGTTTTAAAATAAATCGACTAGAGATATAGCCTAAGAGAGCAATGGTTAAGACAGTAACACATACCCACATTAGATGATCATGTGAGATAGAAATGACTGCACCACCTAAAATCATACCAAATAAGATAGCAAGAGATGTACCTGTTTGAAACAGTGCATTTCCTGTCATCAACTCATTTGGTTTTAAAATCTCGGGCAAGATTGCATATTTAATTGGGCCAAAAAAGGTGGAATGGACACCCATTAAAAATAATGAAAATAGTAAAAGTGATATATGTCCTAAGAGAAAACCGCAAGAACCAATAATCATAATGCCAATTTCAAGTAGCTTGATATAACGAATTAACTGCGATCGTTCAAACTTATCTGCAATTTGTCCTGCTGTGGCAGAGAAGATAAAGTAGGGTAAGATAAACAATAGTGCCGCTAAATTATTTAAAATACTGATATTATTGCTTGTGTTTTGAATGAGTCCATAAGTAATGACGAGCAACAATGATTGTTTATATACGTTATCGTTTAGGGCGCCAAAAAATTGTGTTAAAAACATTGGAAGAAAGCGCCGTGATGTTAGTAACGTTTGTTTTTTTTCCATATTGTAGATACGCTCAAAAAAAACTGTAGAATTATAGATAGATGATGGATTATCTCATTATTAAAATGATGTATGATAGATCAAACTTGATGGAACTGCCTCTTTGTTGCATGTTTTGTTACAAACGCAGCATCATTCCGACAATAAAAAAACTGGTTGTTGCTCTCTATGCTTTTAAAAAAACATTTTAAAAAGTTGGTTCTTGTTCAACATGTACAAAATATATTAAAGGTGAATGATATTCAGCGTTTAATATGCACCACTTTGTTATTTGGTTTTTGTTCATATAGTGTTGCGCAAACAGCAGATACAAATAGTACTTCGTCGAAAACAATAAATAATGCAACTCAGCTCGACAGTATGCAGCTTTTACAACAACAGCAACAGAATCCTACTTTAACTGACTTTAAACCTATAGATTTAAAGGATTTAGATAATATACCAAGTGCCTCTGTTGATGCGAGTATGTCGCAAGAAATCATGCAAGATGCAGATCAGGCCAAACAACAAGCACAGATGAGTAGAGAAAAAAACCTACCTGTGACAAATACGAAAATCCCTCCACAAACAGCAGCCCAGATTACACAGATTCAAAACAATACTGTTAATGTGAATGAGGTCATGCAGTCTATTGAAACTGCGCATAAAAATGATCTTACTCAGGCACAAATAAATAGTAGTCAGAAAAAAGGTGCCATTTTTGATGATGCCACTTTTGACGTTCAGCCTGAGGAAGAAGAAAAGGGCTTCTTTAAACGTCTAATTCATCGTTTTAAACCTCGTAGTGACAGTACTGCTGTTTCTACACCAAAAATTTCAGTTCAAGTGGAAGGTGCACCGCCTATTCTTGAAACAAATATAAAAAATAAGTTATCTACGTTTACGCAAGAAACTTTTGAAGATTATAGTTCGGCATTACCACAATTACGTACGCAAACGACGCAAGCAGCACAGGCAGTTGGCTATTATAATGCTCAGTTTAAATTTCAAAAGATAAGTAGCAGTAAGGTTCGAGTCATTGTTACTCCGAATGAACCTGTTAAGGTTGCTCAGCAAGATATTGAATTCACAGGTGAAGGCTCTAGCACACCCCAGTTTCAAATTATTCGTTTAATTCCTGATTTAGATATTGGTGATATTTTAAACCAAGGAAAATATGAAAAAACTAAATCTCGAATTGTAGAAGCAGCCAGTGATAATGGATATTTTGATGCCTATTGGCGATTACACGATCTAAAAATTCAGCTTCCTGAAAATAAAGCAGATATTAATTTACGTTATGAAACTGGACAGAGATATAAGTTATCGAATGTTGAGTTCCGAATGAGTGATCCAACAAAACCATTTCCTCTAAATATGAAAGTCCTACAAAGTATGGTGCCTTGGGATAAGGGGGATGATTATGCATTTTGGCGTGTGAACACATTGGCGAATAACTTAACAAACAGCAGATACTTTAACTGGAGTCTTGTCGAAACGGTTAAACCTGATCCAGTTACAAAACCGTTAGAGTTACCACCTGATATTCAAGCATTGGTTGACCAGCAAAAAATTACATTGAGTGAAGCACAGTCTGAAAATACATCCAATCAATCTAAAGAAACCAATACCACAGCTTCATCTAAAGAGATTAAACAACACGTAGTAGATGAGCAGCAATTTGCCGGTACTGAAGATAAAACTAAGAAAGAAGATGGACAAGTCGATTCACAAAAATCACAAAATACTGAGCAAAATAAATTAAAAGCTCAGGCACGAGAAACAAAAGAAGTGCCTGTGATCGTGACTATTAATGCAGATAAATTGAACAGTGCTGAACTCGGTCTGGGTTATGGAACAGACACGGGTGTGCGTGTACGTACACAATATCGCCGTGCAATCGTAAACCGTTTTGGCCATTCGTTTGATGCCAATATGGAAGTTTCCCAGATTCGTCAAGCTATTGATGCGCACTATACAATTCCATATAAACATCCATTAAATGATTATTTTAATTTGGTTTCTGGTTATGAACGTAATCAGTTCGATGGTGTGGGCCCAAATATGAGCCTGACCACAGAAACAGCGATTGCAGGTGCGGAGAGAATTATTCGTAATCCTTTTGGTGGATGGCAACAGTCTTTTGGATTCCGTTATCGTTTAGATAAAATTCACCAAATTGGTCAAGTAAATACCGATGATGTGCCAGCAGCATTTTTAAGACCAGGTTCAAGCCCTGAGCAACAGGCATTACTATTGGGATATCAACTTTCAAAAACCAATAGTAATGATCCTGTAAATCCTGTGAAAGGTTTTAAACAAACATATAAGCTTCAACTTGGTTCAAAATCAGTCGTGTCTGATGCAAATATGGCAATTTTAAATGCTGATTGGAATTTTATTTATTCACTTGGAAAAAATTATAATCATCAGTTTATTGGTGGTGCAAAATTGGCATATATCTTTACAGATGATTTTGCCAATGTTCCATATAACTTAAGATTCTTTGCTGGTGGCGATCAGAGTTTACGTGGATTTGATTATAAAGCCTTATCTCCTGAAGAAGATGGCTATAAAATTGGTGGTCAAGGATTGGCAGTCGGTTCATTAGAATATAACTATCAGTTTAAAGAAGGGTGGCGTGCAGCAATTTTTACTGATTTTGGAAATGCATATAACAAAAACTTTAGTAATCCAATTGCATACAGTATTGGTACAGGAATTCGCTGGCAATCACCGATTGGACCTATACGTTTAGATATTGCCTCTGGTATTTCTGATCCAGGACATCCTATTCGTTTGCATTTCTTTATTGGTTCTGAACTTTGATTTTTGGATGAGATAACATGACGGTACAACAAGAAAAGCCAAAATCAGGTTGGTTAAAAAGAATTTTTATTTCTCTATTATTAATTTTTGTAGTGTTATTGGCTGCACTGGCAATCATGTTTTCAACAGAGCGAGGCAGTAAGTTTTTATTAGACCGCGTACTCTCACATCAAAGTATGCTGAAATATCAATATGAGCGTGGTAGTTTTCTAGACGGTCTTATTTTAAATAATGTCGATGTGAACTTAGATGCACTCGAAATTAAGATTAAGCGTGCCGATTTAGTCATTGGGTGGCGTGCTGTTTTAGAGCAAGAGGTTCATTTTTCTCGTGCTAATATTCAAGAATTACAAATTATTGATAAAAAGCCGCCAAGTAATAAGCCATTTGAATTTAGTGATATTAATATGCCTGTTACATTGCGGTTGGATCAGGCGAATCTAGATATATTAAGAATCAAAACAACCACATCTAGTACAGATTTGAAAGATTTGCACCTTAAAGACACTTTATGGAAGGGCACTAAACTCACTTTTAAAGAGGCTAACTTAAAAGTTGGTGATTATGTTGCTATTCATAAAGCTAAAGGGATGATGGATTTTAAACAAAAATATCCATTGAATGTGACAGCACAGGTAGATATTCCATCATTGCATGCCATTAATATAAAAAATATTTCGGTAGATGCAAGAGGAACACTAGATTCGATTGCTGCAGGGTTTGCAACAAATACACCAGACTTACTGAGCGGTAGAATGATTGTTCACCCTGTGCGTGAAAATGTTCCAATGAAAGGGCAATTGAACTTTAAAAACTATCATTTACCATTTGCGACAGATCAAAAACTGTTTATTCCATCTGGAACTGCATATTTAAATGGTTCGGCTTCGGATATGTCTATCAATTTAAATGCAGAATTATCTGGCAAGGATGTACCTAAAGGAAGCTATAGAGCAGACTTATATGTAGATTATGTGCATCAAATGAAGATTAACCAGTTCCAAGGAAATTTAATGGGAGGTGTTATTAACCTTTCAGGAATTTTAAACTGGGAAAAAGCTTTGCGTTGGGATGTAAAAGGCAATTTAAATGGTCTAAAAGCCTCAGATCAATCAATTCCCGCATCAATTAAAGACTTTTTACCTCCAGATATGGATGGTACTTTAGGTGCTGTAGGTGACTTAGATAAGGGAACACATTTAAATGCATTTATTAATTTTAATAAATACGAAAAAATCAATTTTAAGTTAGCACAATCAGAACAAAATCCAACAGATCCGAAAGTAACATCACCTATGAAAATGAATGTTTCATGGTCTGATATGAATCGTGCAATGCCTTATATTGGTTGGTTAAATAGTCCAAAAGGGCAAGCAGATATTGTACTTGATGGACAAAAAACTTCGGTAAATACAAATTTAGATGTTGTTAAAAATCCGAAAGGAACGTTACCAACAGGACAATATCTAGCAAATATTTTACTTAACGGTAATGATTTAAATATACCTGAGTTTAAGTATATTACACCGCAAGGTGGATTAGTTGGCGATGCTAAAGTCTTACTGCCTACTGAAAAAATACTCTTGAAGTGGGATGCTAATTTACAAGCAAAAAACTTTAATCCACAAACTGTCGCAGAAGCTGCACCTGTTGATTTATTGAATGGCTCATTTAAAGCGAATGGCTATGCAGAGAAAGATGCACAAATTATACAGTTAAAAGCGATTGATTTAACTGGAAAAATGGCACAGCAAAAAGAGACTATTCAATTAACAGGAGAAACCACAGCTTCTATTCTAATGAATGATGAAAAGCATGGTGGTGGGTTACGTGGTTATGGTGTCATTTATCATGGAAACTTAAAATCTAGTCAGTATCCAGATGCCAATGGCGCATTAAATATAAAAATTGCTGGTACTGCAGATAGTATTCAAGTGAATCAATTCCAACATGAAGGAACAGCAGGAAAAATCTTGGCAAATGGTATTGTAAGTTTACACAATGGCATTGGTTGGAATATGAATGCTTCATTGGTTAAGTTTAAACCTCAATACTTTGTTTCTAAGGTTCAAGGTGAAGTTTCAGGTGTTATTAAAACACAAGGGGTTTGGTCTGATCACGCAAAACGTATCTCTATAGAGGATTTAAATTTAGCAGGGATTATTAATCGCCAGATTCTTCGCGGTAAAGGGAAACTTAGTTTAGTACTTAATACCAAAAATAATACTCTTGTACCACAACAGTTTGAAGCAAATAATTTATTCCTTGCTTATGCTGGGAATCAAGTTCAGGTTACGGGAAATGCGCAAGATTTAGATGTAAAACTAAATGCACCTTCGCTTTCTAATATATATGGTGGGCTGTCTGGAAATGCTTACGGTACATTACATCTAAAAACTCAACCAAATTTAAAAGCAATTGCAAATATTAATATAGATCGTTTGGTGTACGGTGGCCAGTTAAATGTTGAGAAAGTACGTATTCGTGGTGAGTTACCGACTTCAGAAACGACGCCAAGTACGCTAAAAGCAGAGCTGACTAACCTAAATTATGGCAATAGACAAATTCAATATGGTGGGTTAACACTTTCGGGTACACGCTCTTCACATATTGTAAGCTTGCAAGCATGGAATAGATATTCAAAGTTTTATGTCCAATTAGCAGGTGGTTTTAATGCAAATAATGATTGGTTAGGACAAATCCAAAAAGGAACTTTTGACTCTGTTCGTGCGGTGCTGAATCAACAGTCGAATGCGAATGTCGTTTACCGTACAGGCACTAAACAGCTTTATATTGGTGAGCATTGTTGGGCAAGTAATCAAAGTAAATTGTGTTTTGATAAGCCAGTTCAAATTAGTCCAACAAGTGGAGATGTTTCTTTCGTTGCAAACAATTTGAACTTAAATGATTTCTCTGCATTTATGCCAAGTGGTTTAGCTATGACTGGGGAAGTTGATGGTTATGCTAAAGCACATTGGTCAGAAGGCCATAAACCAAATATTGATGCAAGTATCATTGCCAAAAATGGTCAGATTGGTGTTGCATCGGATGATCCTGATGATCCAGCGACAACAACCAGTTATCAGCAAATGAGTCTTATTGCAAAGAGTGTAACTGAAGGTCTACTTATGCGTTTTGATGTCAAAACGGCAAACATTGGTAATGGTTATGCAAGTGTGGTCATTAATCCGTATGATCAGAATTTGCCAATGCAGGGTGAACTAGCATTCTCAAATGTTGACCTAAAATTCTTAAAACCATTCATTCAAGATGTGAGAAGTATAGGTGGTACATTAGATTTTGCTGGAAAAGTAGGAGGAACACTTTCTAAGCCACTAGCAACAGGTGATTTAAGGTTAAAAGATGGTTCTATTAGTATGATCTCTATGCCTGTGAATCTGACAAATATTCAGATGTATTCTGCTGTTCGGCAAAATCAAGCAACAATTATGGGTATTTTTAACAGTGGGCCGGGTACAGGAAAAATTGATGGTTTTGTAAATTGGGCAAATGATTTACATGTCCAACTAAAAGTACAGGGTGATAATTTACTTGTTAAACAAACACCACTTGTCACTGCTTTGGTGAACACTAAAGTCGATTTAGATATTTATCCAATGTCTCGTAGTGTTGTCGTGAATGGAAAAATTGATATTCCTCGTGCGATTATTAATATGCCAGAGACAAGCCCAGATGTAATTAATGTTTCTTCAGATGCACGCGTTGTTCATTCTGGAGACGACCTAATCGCGATTCTTAAAGCATCTAAACCTTGGAATATACAAGCTGATATTGATTTGTCTTTAGGTGACCGCGTGGTCTTTCAAGGATTCAATAGCCGTATTCCTTTAACGGGAAGATTATATTTATCTCAGCGTGGTAGTGAAATTGCTATGAGTGCTAATGGAGCTATTGGCGTCAGTCAGAAAGTGAAGATTGAAGCATATGGTCAATCATTAGATCTTAATCGTGCGATTGCACGTTTTAATGGCCCTTTGGCAAACCCAACTTTAGATATTGATACCACGAAAAAAATCTCAAATACGACCGTCGGTGTAAGAATTACGGGTACAGCAACCACACCGAATATTCAAATTTATAATGATGGTGGCTTATCTGAACAAGAAGCATTGAATGCGTTAATTACAGGCCGTATTAATGAGGGAAGTAGTAGCTTAAGTCAAACTGAGGGCTTTAAGTCTGATGTAAATAACACGTTGGCTGCGGCAGGGATTAGTCTAGGACTGGGTGGGACACGTGCATTCACAAATCAGATAGGCCATGCTTTTGGCTTAAGTGGTTTAGCATTAGATGCCCAAGGTACTGGTAGCGATACTCAAGTTAGTGTGACTGGCTATATTACTCCAGATCTATATCTTCGTTATGGTGTAGGCGTATTTACTGCAGTAAATACACTGACATTACGTTATCAAATGAATAGACGCTTGTATTTAGAAGCAAGTGAGTCAGTTGAAAGAGCTATTGATGTATTTTATAACTGGCGTTTTTAGATAAGTGATTTTTTATTGTCATTTAAGTTTTTAAACTTAAATGACAATATTTATTACTTTAAGTTTCTTATTTTATTGGTATAAACGATTTGTAGACTGTTGGGTAGTTTGTATATAAATAAACACCGAATTGTCTACATATGTGCCCAATGAAACTAAATAATCAAATATTGACTCAATTATACTTACTGAAAAAGGTCAGACTATTTTATAGAGACTCAGACTTAATTGGCCTTTCTATTCGGGCTACAACTAAAAGTAAAGTGTATATCGTAGAAAGAAGAAGTTTAGGTAAGCTTCATAGTGACATTGGGTTGTACTGAAGCAAAGAAAAAAGAATAAGATGAAAAAAATCTTACGTTGAAACAAGCTTTTGATTTGTACCCTAAGCATAGAAAATTAAAGCATCTTTCAATTAATACCTATAATCATTGTATTGGTACATTTCTTAAGGAGTGGCTTAGTCAGCCTATTTTTGAAATTACTAAGAAGCAGATTTTTGATAATTTCTTAAAACTATCGAAATATAGTGAATCACAGGCAAATTTGGTGCTCAAGGTGTTTGGATCGATATGGTGATTTGCTCATACATTATTCGAGTGATAAAAATCCGATACTCAAGCATAACTCAGTAGGCATGATTCCTGCAAAAAAGGGGGGAACAAAGTCAAACCACGCACTAGACACTTAGATGAAGCATAGATCCATACATATCAATGCTGTTCTAAACTACTACACCGAAGGATCTCTCTATGATGATGAATCTAAGAACGCGGTAAGAGATTCGGTGCTTTTTATTATCTATACAGGCTGTCGTATAAACGAAGTAGAAACACTGAAATGGGAAAATATAGATATTGAAAAGGGTTTTTTTGTATTCAAAAATCCTAAAATGGAGATGACCGTATACTTCCGAGGAGTGATCATCTTTTTTAATACGACCCGTGCCGTAGAAAAACTCTTTCGTGGTGGGGAAGGAACGTTGTCGAAGTATTGCAAATATGGAATTATTTTTTTCTTACATTAATATTTAGATGCAAAATTTACTAGTGAGGGTTGTCTTTGGCTTGCTGGCGTCGATAAGTTATTGTCTTGGGATAACTAAATAATTGGAAGCACTGTGGTGATACAATTAGGATTCTGCTAGATGATGCAAAAATAGATTCTCGAAAGTATATAGAGAAATATCGATGTGAATTATTAAAGAAGTCCTGAAATTATATCAATTAATTTATATATATGATATTTATATAATATTTTCAAGTGGTGTGTTAAAAATATGGATTCTCAAGATATTGAACTTGCTATAAATACACTTTATTCATATAGCGGATATGAGCGTGAAGCTAGTTTAAGAAGACTGCAAGGATGTTTTGAAGAAAAACTGTTTTCCCATTTGCTGATCAGGTTAAGTGATTATGTACCTATTAATCAGCAGTTAGCTGCTGAGCATTTATTATTATGGTGTGAAAAAGATAACGGTTCAAATTTGTGTATTCAGTATTTTTTAGATATTTACGCAATTCAGTATAGGGTAAGAGCTGTTAAAGAAGTTAGCGATGCATTAAAGTATAAAATTTCTGAAAAAATGGATGAAGTAAAGTTAATAATCAAGACACAGCAAGGTGCATTAAGTAGAACTTTATTTGATTATATCCTAGAAAAAAGTTTGATTGATAATGCAGAATTACTTTATCTTTCTGAAAATGCAAGTGATTATTATATTAGAAAGTACTGGATTAGCTCATTATTGAGTTCAACAAACAATGTACCACTCTTAGAGAAAAGTTTTAAACAAGCAAAATATGTTGATGTTCAAAAAGCTATTGTTCATCACATGTATGATCTAGGTGAATTAAGCATTAATTTTTTAATTGATATCCTAAATAGTAGGTACTTCACAATAATTGAGTTTGCTATTTTTGTATTAAAAAATAGAAATTTTGATTTTAATAAATATTTTTCTGAAGAATTTGAAAAAAACTTAAGTCAAAAATCAATAAAAAATCATCTTTTAAAAATTATTATTTTGAATTTAGATAAACGTGAATTTTATCTATATTTTAGAAAATTAAGTAATAAACAAATCATAACTTCTGTTCTATATAGAGCATTGAAAGTAAAATACTTATCCTTAAGTGAAATTGTAAGTCTCGTACACGATAAAAAAATAGGAATCCCATGGTCACTTATAAAAAAAATTTTTAAAATAGACTGTGATTTAATATATATAGATGAGTTGTCTAGTGTATCTACATCAAAAATTGATCTAAATAATAGGTTAGAAATATATTATGATTTGTCATTCTGGGGAAGAATTGAATGGTTAACTTTAATATGGAAGTACTGTAATACGAAGGATGACTACGTGATCTTAAAAAATTACGTTATAGATTTATTAGAAGTTGTAAAATATGAGTACTATCCACCTTTTTGGACAAAGGAAAAAAAACAAGCCTGTTGGATTATTTTTAGTAATATTGGGATAGTTTTAAATATTTCAGAAGATTTCAAAGAGCCTTATTTGAAAATAAAAACATTTTTAAATTAGAAATGCAACTTAAATGATTAAAGTAAAAGCTAATTTCAATTATTAGGTAAAATAAGATACATTTTTTATAGAATGGTCATCTCATAATGGCTTTGTTGCACAAAGGTTTGAAAGGCAGAGCTATCCTAATTGAGCCAAATTTAAGTAGTAACTTGGGTATGAGGGCGACCTAGCTCGGTGAATTTATTCAAGACTGCTATGCGTGCATGAATTTCATTTACCTGACTAGGGAAACTCCTTGCTGTTAATTTATCGCCTAATAATTTGATGCAATGCATCTTGGTTTC
>NZ_VTDQ01000049.1 GCF_015627175.1 Acinetobacter pollinis
TCACAACTCAGGCCTTTATTGATTTCATGGTGGCCATCGATGCGTTGTATAAAAAGTTGTGGATTAAGTAACGGACTTGAGAATTGAGCGTGAATCGCTCGTGTTTGATATCCAAACCCCAAACTTTCTAAAAGAGAAAAAACATCACTGATCATTAGAAAAAGTTATTTAAATAAAAAGTAAATTATACAATAAATAATCAAAATTAAGACACAAATTTTATATAAAATGTGATTTTATTCAACATAAGATATAAAATAAGTAATTCATAGCCAATTAAATTTAAATTCGATAGCCGCTGATTTTGTAGATGTAGATACCTTCTAGCTCACCTGAATCCTGACACTATAAGCAACGATCTATATTCATCTTAAATGACTTATACCCCTTAGCATCTGCATGATATGCAATACGCATTGCCGATATATTTGTCATAAACTGCTGTGTATTTTGTTTTTCTATCGCTTCAATATATTTATGAAATGTCCCATAGTTCATATTCATAATACTTTCATGTGTATGACCAGCTTGCACAAGAAACTGAAATGAATCAAACCATGTCGTATTTTCTTTTTTATTTGATGATTTTATACGACCAAAATCTTCATTATTTTTATTATTGTTCTGCGTTTCTTTAAAATAAATAAAATTCACATCAATAATACAGCTTAAAATAGCCACCACTTGCGAAATATCTTTAAAGACATAATGACCTACGATATCAATAGGAATATCGCTCACAAGCGCAATTAACCCTATACAATGATCATGTAAATTAACAAGCAACTGCATATAATCATTTTGAGTTTGATTAAGTTGCTGTTTAATTGGTTCAGCAACGGCGATCCACTCTGCAAAATCTTTCATTTTAACTTGCTGAATCAAATATTCATGCTCACCCAAATAAATTGGGTAACATTTATCCGAAGCAATAAAAAACTCATTCATAATCTAACGCCATAAATTGGGCATAAAAAAAGCGCTCTATGCGCCGTTCTATACCCAATGTTTAATCACTTATTACAGTACAACAAACTCGCCGTACTGCCCTAAATCTGCATCAATGACCTGTGTTGTATCTGCAAGCGCTTCACCTTTAATTTTATACTTCCCAAGTTCCTCATGAATCATTGGGAAATCCATATCAGGTGATTTTTTAGTACGCCATAGCGTGAGTGCCACTTTGCTATTGTCAGCAGTATTAATACCCTTGAAAAAGATCAAATATTCTTTGGTGAAATCTGTTGCCAAACCAATCTTTGTCACGGCGCTAGACTTTGCAGAATACTTAAGTGGCATGACCAGACCTGAAACATCTTTCACTTTTACTGTGCCGAAATCTGCATCTAAGTCATACTTAGATGGGTCTACCGTCACAGGGTTAGCCGATGAATCAACCAGTACAAAGTTAGACAAGTTATATTTGCCAAGTCGAATCAGATCATTTGCATTGACTGTACCCAATGACACATTGGAAATATTTTCAATTCCTGTGTCTTTGCTTTTCGCACTCAGCATATATTCAAGGTTTTGTACTGTACCTTCTTCAAGCGTTCCATCAAAGGCAACCCCTGTGGTTTTAATCAATACAAAGTCTTTTGCACGTTGCCCTGATTGCGACTCATGATGCTCAACTTGATCGGCTGAGATACTGATTTGAAAGTCAGGCATATTACCTACTTCATGTAATGCTCCTGCCACGCCGTTCGTAATCAAAGCAATATGAATTTTACCTTGAAACGATAAATACTTATTTGCCATCTGTGTTTTTATCCTTATCTGCGGTTTGATCTACTTGGTCAGTCGTTGTCGCCGTAGATGCTTTTGTAGCATCATCGGTGCTTGCTACTTTTTTGATCAAGCCTTGATTAATATAAATTGCAATTTGACGATCTGAGAAATCACTCACGATGTCACCAATTGCGAAACGCCCGATTGGGCTTGTTGCTTTGTATTGCGTCATATTGACCTCTAATGGTTCTAAATAAAGCGCTCTGATTCAAAAACGGCGGTGAGATATGCACACGTAGGCGAAAAAGCCTCTTGTACCGATTGCAGTAGCAAAGGCTTTCTTGCACTTGCTGGCTTCCAACCGCTTAAATACTGAATCACTTGTTCAAGTAACACCCCTGCTTCATCTGTAACGGCGTTACCATTTTGCATTTGTGATTGTGCATTTCGACATGCAACCGTCACCGACCACTGTTGAGTGAGTAAATTAAGTTGCCCTGATCCACTGCTGTCTTTTGGTGTAATCCGCGCAAAATTGACATGAGCCGATGGAGTGACCTGTGACATCTCAGTAACTTTTACTGAATTTAACGGCGTATAGATTTGCTTAAACGCTGAGATTTCAGTGAGCTTTTCGGCAATCTCTGCACGAATATTAAAGAAGTTAGACATTTAAGAACCCATGAATCACATTAATGATAGATACCTCATCATTTTTATTGATTCCCAAAAATGAACGAGGCTCGTTGTGAACCTCTTTGACCTTACGAAAATGCCCCATAACCGCAAAAACCAAATACTGCGCCGTCTTTGGGTAAATGTGTGCACCGAGTTGCAATGGTGCTGCATACTCAACATTCGTACCGACTTCTACGCCGTTTGGAAGCACGTTATAAGCAAATGAGTTCATCAATCGCCCTGTATCTCGAAGCGTTTGACCATTTTGCAACTTGGCTCTCCATGACTGTTTCCAAGGATTACCCTCAACATCGTGTTGCATCACAAAGCGAGTACGTGTTGCTTCAACAATATCGGTACCAATCAAGGCAAATAACTTGTCCTGATTTAAGTCAGATAGCCGGGATAAAATACTCAGTACTGGCGAGTCACCTTCAAAGTTCACACGAATAGAAATTGCCATGATTCACCTAATGATCAATGGATGGCATTTGCCCTAATGTTGCATCGGAAAAAATACCACCCTTGTAAGTTGATCCAATCGGTAATGTAGAGGGGTTTTGCTTCGGTTTCTCACTGCTTATGGCTTGGGTCTGCGCCTCTAAAATAGATAAAACTGCTTTACCATCAGCCAAACGTTGTAAGTACTTCACTTCATCTTTATAACGATTTTCGACTTCTTCAGTCGGTTGCTGAAAATAAAGACGGTATCTTGCAATATTGCATGCAACACGTTTTAAAGTACTTGGTACGTTAGAAATGGGAAGTGTATAACGCACGGCGATATAGCTGTCTATTTCTTCCGTTGCATCTTGAATGGCATGTGTTACAGCATTTGGATCTGTTTGCATTGCCTCAAGGTTGACCATTTCAGTTTCACCAAAGCGCAACACCAAGTCATCTCTTGTTGCGTACGCCATATCTCCCCCTTTATGTGCTTGATGTCACTTTAACGAGGGCCTTTGGTTTGGTACACATTGGCAATTGGTTCGATTGCACATGCAGATCCATACCACGGTCGAACTTACGAGGCTCTTGTTTTGCATAATATGGAAGGGCCAACGTATTGACCGTTTCATTGAAGTCTGCAGGTGCAAGCCCAGTCAGGAATACATCTTGTGTACCGAGTGGATAAGCATGACCTGATTTTGCTTCAATCAACGGCGTATTGCCCACTTTTTGACGGTTTACAATGAATGTTAAGCCACCAAATGAAAAACCACTCTTATTGCCTTCGCCAAGTTTTGCTTGTGCGGCAGACCACCCCAAGAAAAGCTCCTTAACGCTTTTGTGCGCCGTGAGGGCATCATAAAAAGTACGATCCACCTCTACTTCAATCGAGTCATATAACTCTTGACCTAAGCCGTCTTCGATCATGTCCACAACATCTTGGCACTTCGCAGAAACACTTGTGGTCGCCGTACCAAGGTCAAAGTCTACAACCTGTTGTGTTACGCCAAACTCTAAGTTGTAATCTAAGATTGTTTGACCATCAGCATCTAAGATAATCCCTTGCTTGGCTTTACAACGGCGATATGCAAGCGTAGCATCAATCTTATTTTTCATTTGCTGTAATTTGTCTAGGACTTTTTGGCCCACTGTTTCAAGCTCAGTCGAACCAAATGCACGTACACCAATCACATCACTGGCAAGCACTACATCTTCAAGTGGCATGTGCGGAATAGTCCATGACTTTGCTGTGCGCTTACCACTTGAGTTTTTCGGAGCAACGCCACCCCATGCCGTGGTTGGTACCAAAATAGAGCTTTCTTCGTAAAACTCTGCACTAAACGCTTTTGATGTACCTGGTACTGTACGGAACAAATTCACGTCATTGGGATTACCAACACGTAATGGTAAATTTGTGATGGCTGCTGAGAGTTCCGTGACCGTAAAAATTTCGTTTAAATCCATGTTGTATTTCTCTTATGCTGAACGAACTAAAGTAATGTTTAACTGTGCGAGGGCTGAAAAGACCTGTGCTTGAAGTGTTGCAGAAAAGCTTGCTGGAATCGTTAAATTCTCACCAACCACTTTAGCTGTACGCGCAACAATTACGCCTTGCCCTGTTTCATTCGATGCAGTGGTGACCGTATCACCAACAAAAATGCCAACTGCCGACGTATTTGAGTCAGATACTTGAACAAGATGATTATTCTCATCATATCCAACCACCATACCGTCTGTGAGCGTTTGCCCTGCTGCAACAATTTTGTTTTCACGGCTTGGACGATGATTTCCGTCTAGCTCTACTGCCAGCCATGCTGAAGTTGGTTTACCAAGCGTATATGTTTTACTTGCACTCATATAAGTAGCTCCTTATTTGCGATCTTTCGCGGCATTAGACAATGAGAATTGCTGTTTTTGGGGTTGTTGCTGGTTATCGTTTTGCTTCCCTTGATGCTGAAAAAGATAATCAGGAACTGTTGGTGTATTTGGTTTTGTTTCAGTCTTGGTTGAGAACTGTCTTAACTGCTTTGCGCTAAAGGCAAAAGCATCATCATTCATTGCTGAATAGGCTTTTTTGTCATCTTCACTAAACTGTAGGCCCAGTTCAGATTGAAGATTTTTAATATCATCTTCACGTTTCGATGCTTTGAATTGATTGAGTGCTTGAACCGCTTCATCGCGCTCTTGCTCTGCTTGTTTTAAATCAGCTTTCGCTTGTTCTAACTCATTCATTTGATTGTCCTCGTTGTGATTTGAAAAGTTTTTAGAGGTTTGATAATTCGCAGCTACGGCGCTTGTATTAGAATCTGCACCAAGTACGCAAAAAGAAATTTCACGAATGACACCTCCACGAAAAACCGTAATTGGTGCTTTAAGCGTTTGGCCATTCACGACCACTGTGCCTGAATCAACACGCTCTACGCTTTGTGGATCAATAAACACTGACATTTGCCATGGAAATCCGCTGTCACTGTCACTGATTACGCCGTTTGCATTGTCGTTATCTAGAAATTCGCCTTGTACCACCAAGCCGGTGTTATAGTCTTTGGTAAAGCTTTGCGTTACCCCTACACGCTTACTCACATCATGTTCAAGTAGTGCAGCCAACGGTGTACTGATTTGCATTGAGTCGAGATCGAAAATCACGTTTTCCCAATACCAATGGCCCTCAATAACACCACCGCTGTAAGCCACGCCGTTAAACACACGTTTTGATTGACCACCCTCAGTTGAAGTATCAATAGATATTTCATTGGTGTTAAAACGATAAACCGAGCTGTCATGGCTCGGTTTATGATTATTTTTTGGCATATTTAATCCACCTTGTTTAATGTATAAATCGTTTTTCCTCCTTGGTGCTCGATACTGATCACCTCAAAAGAGAGCCCGATCTCAAAGAGTACACCTTGCCCAGCATTGAGTTTTTCTACATCAATCCCTAAGCCTTTTGCACCCAAGATATTGAGCACAACATCACCACCGATTTGATCCATAAATAACGGCGCATCAAGCGTAATTACTTCACCTTTTTGGAATGAAGCAACATAAGAAAAGTTTGTACTTCCTATCACTGTGTCTTGTTCATTCACAGCAACCTGTTGCAACCTTGCCATATCGTCCATTAACCAACGCTTTAAGACATCATCAGCAAGCGTATTTGACGTATGGTTAAGATAGGCACTGAGCTGTTGATCGTTACCCTGTACATAATCAAGTAAGGTCTTAATCGCACTTGGCCGTATATCAGGGTCTAACGGCAATACCGTTTCAAAGATGCTATGAAATAGATCTCGGCTTTCATTCGTCATTGGTGAGAGTAAGCTTGAGAGTTTTTTACTTGCAGTCCACTCTGCTTCAACACTTTGCAAGGGTTTATCAAATAAACTGGTATCAAGACCTGAGTTCATGATCTTTTCATGGACTAAGTTCGACATTTCACCAAAGGTCATCGGTGACGTTGTAAACCCTAAGTCTGTAGCAAGCTGTGGAAGTTGATCATCAGGCGTAATACCTATTTTTTCCGCCTGTTCTTGGCTTAAAGAGATGACTGAACACCTACAGCGAAAAGCCCATGGAGGATAATACATCTGCCAAAAAGGATCATCGACACGGCGAATAATGCCATTTAAAGCCAAATGCTCAGGGCGAACCCTATCATCATCAATCGCTGAGTACATCAAATAAGGACGTGCAGTGTTGTTATTCTCTTGTTGTGTCCATCGTCCAAAGCTATACGCCGTTTGCACATTTTGACGAAATACTAGGTCTAAATAGTTACTACTCAGCTTAATGCCGTTCTTGTTCACCTCTTGCTTAAAATCATCAAAGGTTGATCCATTGGCAATGGCTTTATTCACCGACTGAATCACTGATTTGATTTGCTCAATACTAGATAGAAAGCCGACTGTCGTTGCAAGCTGGCGTGTTTTCAAATCAAGTGAGTAAAACTCACTCGGCAGAACCACATTTCTTGCTTGGGCAAACTTAAGTGCTTCAAGAAATTGTGTGGATTGCATTATTTCACCTCATCGGCAAAACAAAACCCCATTACGGCTCCCACATACAGTGCATGATCTAATTGCTCATTAAATTGTGATTTGGTGGCTACAGGAATTAAAGTCACTAGGTTTTGAGCCAGTGATTCAATACTCGTACTTTTCATAAAGAGTTGCTTAATTTGCTCACCATCGAGTAATTCCAAGTTAGGCAAGTTATCTGTTATTTGCTCAACTTGCTGTTGTTGTGGCGAGTATTTGGCTTTTCCTGAAGCAAAGCTAAGATACTTTTTAGGTAACGCCGTAAATGATTTAAACGGCGTACTATTCCCCTCTTGTGGATCAAGTAAATCGCCCTCTTGCAAACCATACTCACGTTGGAAGTACTGCGGTGTCAGCACTGCACCTGCATTTTTCAAATTGACATCTCTTGATGCTTTATCCGCCTCTAAGCCGTCTTGATTGCCAATAATCACTTTATAATGTGGCCACTGATTCAAGTCACATAGTCCGTTCACAATACTTTGGATCGTTGACAAGATCATTCGAATATCAGCTTCAACCTTTTCGTCTTGTATCTCAAGATGAACCGTTCCAAGTGCCCGGCTTCCTGTACCATCTGTACCTGATGTGAGTGTTTGGCCAAGAATCAACTTTTGAATGCTTTTCTCGATGCGTTTGTCGAATCCTTCAAATGCAGTTGAACCATTATTTTGTGCATTAATCGCCGTGACATCATCATTTGTACTTACTGCAATCACACTTGATGCATGTGCCGCAAGCAATGCATCTCGCATGGATTCATTGTCATTTGACTTACCCACAAGTAATGGATTACCAAAGCGTTCAACAAATTTCGCCCAAAACTTAAAGCTATTTTGTTTAAAGAACCACAGCCAATATAAACGGCTTAGAAGTGACTCGCCGTAAGGATTTCTAAAAGTGGGTTTGCATTGGGTAAGAAAGTGCTTGAAACGTTGGTCACACTCAATATCTTGTTGCTGGTCATTAAATTGGGCTAACAGCATCAGCCTACCGTCATTCTTAGGCTCAAACCATTCCATCGGCTTTTCACCAATCCATTGCCAACCTATAAACGGCGTAGTGCTTTGATCATCGGTATATTCAAGTGGTGTTTCAGAATAAACTGCCTCTATCACTGAGTAGCCATACCAACGCGCATTTTGTGCAGCGAGTACAATCTCGCTCCACCATTTAGATAGCTCACTGGCGATAATATTGGCTTCAGTCGTATCACCTTTCTCTAATCTAAACGGCGTACTTTCTAAGCCTGATTGACGTTTCTCTACACACTGATAGATTTCATCATCATAGAGCAATGTCGCAAGGCGATAACGTGAAATACCAACTTTACGTAATACCTCATCAATATCTGGCAATCTTGTCAGGTTATTAATAAAGTTTTGTTCTGCCTGTTGTGTATATAAATAACCCCCAGCAATTGAAGACTGAGGGCTTAAGTCATTTTGAGTACTGACTTGCTTCTTACTCTTATTTTTACTTTTGGCCATTTCTATCCTACTGCGGGTTTCTGTTGATTATTTGAGATAAAGGCATCTTCAACGGCATCAATGAGCGTATCGACTTGGTCATCATGGTCATGCGTCATTTTTGCATTAAAGGCCTCGCATTCTTCAATAAATGGAGCAAGCCACGGCGCAGATACTGGAACCATGACCACTCGTTCATTTGGTTTGTTCTGATAGTCATTTTCGATATGTACTTGCACATCCATTAGCCGTGTCAATTTGTCAGCATTACGCTGAACAGGAATGATACTCACCCCACCGTGTTTACCCCAATTCTGAATAAGCTGTGTACCATGTGCTTTATCTTCCACCTTGATATAGCGAATAGGCCGTGTATTCACCGTATAGCCCTTGTGCTTATCGATGAATGCCTTGGCTTGTCTATTTAGCTCAGGGGCTTCCCACTTGCCTCGAAGCAAATCTAAGATGTAAAGCTTGCCGTCCACACCCATGCCCACCAGTAGAAATACTGAAAAATCGTTATGCTCTTTGACTTTTTGCGCCGTATCGACATAGATCGCTCGCCATAACAAATTGGGTAAAGTTTTATATCGGCCAAACCATTCAGACTTAATTAGATCACCACCAAGTTTCTTCGGTATCTGCATGTACTGACTTGAAAAGGTATAGCGTGAAACTGCTGCGCCGTCTTTGTCTTTACCGCCTTTCTCTAACTGTAGTAATGAAACTAAACTTTCTTTTTGTGGCCAATAACTTTGCCGACCTTGATCATCTCGTTCAACATCACGTGGTACATGCTTTTGAATATGTTCAGGCAATGTTGCGATGTAGTTATCATCAATCAATGCAGGAATAGAAATTTGTTCCCAATTCCCTGGTACATTACCTGTCATCACGAAGTTTGTTGGATCTTCAACATGAAGCCGTTGCATGATAATGATGATCGGTGTATTTGACTTGGCTTTACGTGAGTTCACCGTATTAAGAATTTTACGGTTGGCATTATCACGACCATTTTTACTAAAAGCATCTTCAGGCTTTAAAGGATCATCAAGAATGATACAACCTGTAAAACCCTCATCTGCCAATGTCCCTGCACGGCGACCTGTGACCTGCCCACCCATAGATGCGCCGTATACATGACCAGCATCGTAACCGTCTACTGTAGTTTTCCAATTGGACTTAGCATCACTGCTTTTTGAGATATTTACTGGCCATAGTTTTTGAAAGTCCTCTGACTTCACAATATTGCGCGCCGTTGAGGCAACTTCTTCAACCAATGACTGAGAAAATGATAAGTAAAGAAATCTTGAACGTGGATTACGTGCAATTCCTCTTGGAATCAGATTGGTTGTCATTTCAGTTTTACCAGCACCCGGTGGTACGTTAATGACGAGGTTATCTATATTGCCTTTGATGACTTCATCAATCAGGTATGCAATATAAATATGATGCCAGTTCACCATAAATTTAAAGCCCATTCGGGGCTTAAAGAAACGGCGTGTAAAAAACAAATGATCGTCTTCACACATCCGCTTTTCGACATGCTCTTGAAGACTCAACATTTCTAATACTCGCTTTGTGCTTTTGCTACGGCTTCCTCAACTTGTTTTTGAGTTGCATAGACCACATTGGTTTCCATCGGCTGGCCATCTTTGCCTGTAATCTCTTGTCGTGTCACTCGGCCATCTGTTTCTTGAAAAGCTTGTTTAAGTACTTGCTGTTTCATGACTCTGTTTTTACCCCAAGATTCATACATTTCTTGAAGTTCTCTAAGTCGAAATGCCTTATTTGCAATCGGAATATCTAAAATATTGTCTTGGAAATCGCGCCGTGTTTCTTCAAATAGTAACTTTAGCTTTTTACTCAAGTTCCGGCCTGTCGCTTTTGTTGGGTCATATAAAGCTACTTGCTGTCGTGGTATTTCAAGTTTAAATTCTTGCTTTACAGCCTCTACTACTTGTTGTGGTGTTTTAAAACAAGCAAGTGATTGAACAATATATATTTTTAAAGGCTCTCTAAGCGCTGCCATACCTCCCCCTTTGTAAAGCTACGTAAAGCAAGATAGGTAAAAAAAGAGCTCATAAGCTCAATTAATCACACAGTTTCCGCAGCACTTTGATATATCTAAATCTGAAACAAACGGCGGATTATTTGCAACCTCAACCAATCGTTTTATGTCTTTGTTTGCACCCCAACGTTTTACCACGCCGACAAACTCCTCTACATCGTGCCCACCTAGGTAGTGTTTAGGCAATCCAGTCATATTGCTAAAAATCGGATCGCCGTCCTCATCACGTTCTACGGCGATGTGATATAGCTCATGTTCTATTAAGGCACAAAACTCTCTGTCGTTTGCACGTTCACAGAAGCTTGCATCAATGGTAATCAAATATACAGGAATGTATCCAAACCAATCACGCATTTGTTGTTCTTGTCTTGCTTTACGCCATCCACCCTGGTTAAACATCACCTTTTCACATTGACCAAGTACCATGCGCTTTTTAGATACACATGCAGATGATGCCCATGCAAATGCTAAAAAGGTATCGTCATCATCCATAAGCTCAGAGATATGATCATGGTCGGGGTTATGTAGTAATCCACCCAAGGTTAAATAATTCTCTACCACCCATTGTTTTAAATCAGGTGCAGGTATTAAACGTATGTTTTCTTCTTGCTCAGCTTGGTCAATAAAACCTGTTGGTGGAAATGGTCTAATTTGCTCCATCTTCATCCTCCTCAAACATTTCTAATAACCAAGTGATGACATAACCGTGCTCTATAGCATCAGGATGGAAACGCTTACAACGATACCCACGTTCTTCCGCTTCATCATATCGGCCCATATTCCATGCTTTAAATGCCAACTTGCCACCACGGCCACCAGACCAAGGACTACCTTCTATCTCTATCAATATGCGTTTCTTAACAATATGGAAGTCAAACCGACAATGCTTGGTCGTATTAATCTGAAATTGGCGCTCAAAGCCTATACCATGTTCAGTTAATTGTTGTGCTAGTAATTCATCAGCTTCTAAATACGATTGTTTAGCTTTAGGTAATGGCTTTGCTCTAGGCTTGGGCTTATGGATCTTCTTGCCTGTCAGGTTTTTATATTCTTTTTCGTCCATAAGCTGCCCATTAAAAAACCACCCGAAGGTGGTGTTTACTTCATACGTTGCTACTGTTTTAAACTATATTCTGTGCCATTTTCAGAAATAAGCACACCATCTAAGGTTGGTTTTATTTTTTCACCGTTCACTATAATGAAATCTATATCTTCCAAGGTACTTCTCTCATCATCATCCAAAGAAGTAGTATCAATACTATTGATGCTAGCTAATGCCTGAAGCTCATTTCCTTTTGAGTCAATAACTACAATTTTTTTCATTTTTAGGATTTTCCTTAGCATATATGATGTTTCTAACACTACAGCATAACCCAATTTAAATCATCAGGCGTTTCTAAATACTTCCCCTGCACCACACAAAAATCATGAATGTTATTTAAATACTCGCTCATCTGAGCTACTGTCGCCTTAGTTGTACTGGTCATCCGAATAACATGCTGAGCTATTGCTTCATATTCTTCCTGCTCATTATTTTTAAGCTGTTTTATCGCCTGACACATCTCAGCAAATTCAGCATCGTCCCTGTTGTATATCCCTATGAGAAACTTCTTCTTAAAGAAGTAATGCTCTGAATCTTTATCCGATCCAATATGCTTGGACCACTCATTAAGCCATTTCCAGTACAGTCTATTTTGTGCTGCACTTCGGTCTTCTTGTTTCGTTGATATCTTAACAATAAGAGGTGTTTTATTTTCTAAAGCTTCCTCTCTGTTTCTACTTAAGCAGTCTTGAACTCTTAACTGGTCAGCATGAGACTTAATGACGAATGTTTGCTTTAGATCCATCGTCATTTCCCCATGTTTAGTTACCCAGTTACTTGTCTTCTAATTGTTGCTTCACAATCTTATAAGGTACGCCACGAAATAGGATAGTTTTCCCATTTTCAGCAGACTCTCTAAAATCTGCATAGCAATATGTAAAACCCACAAAGAACGCTACAACAAGTAAAAATAAAACACCTAATACTTCTAACATCAGAACACCTCACTCTCATCTAGACTAAGCATTCGATTCGTCTTAGCCAACATCTGTTCAAACCACAACTTCGACTCATCACGTTTCATACTTGAATACGTGTCAAACTCATAATGGCACTTATGGCAAAGCGGTATCGTAAATTCATCACTGGCCTTAATACCACGACCTTTCCCATGCTCGGTAAAATTACTATGTGCTGCTTGAGAGTAAGGACTACCACACTTCATACAAGGTAATGATCTAACCACGTTTAAACGTTGATTACTCCGCATTAAGCTGACCTCTAATGTTCGCTATACACTTCTTGAAATAAGTAATCTTCTTGTCTGTATGAATTAAATCGTCATAGCTCATTAATTCACGAGATAAGCTTTGGTATTTGTTGAGCTCTGCTTGATATTTTTTTAAGTGCTTACGTGCTTGTATGATGTCCATGATTTTTTTGTTGCCCCACTATCAATTCTAGGATCTAATTCATGAGTCTTTTTATCTGATCTGTTTAATGTAAATGGTGGGCACTCGCTACGATGAATAAGTGCTACTGGCACAAACGGCTTATCACTTTCGAGAATATAACCACCTTCTGTATAGATATCTTTCATAAGTACACACCACAATAGCCAATAAAAAACCCACTATACGAAAAACGTATAGCAGGCTAGCCTTAGCATTCGACATATTAGCTCGGCCAACTGCTGATACACCGCTACTCACAATCACACAAACCTAACATGCACGGTCTGCTTTACTTGCTTTCGTTCCTTTTATGGTCAGGCATACCAATAGCCCTAGTTCGAGGTTTTACTCGATGGCATGTTCTGTAGGTGGTAAATCTACAGGCAATAAAAAAGCCCACCATTAAGTGAGCTTTAAATTAATAAGATGATCGCAACCCAATCAAACCACTAAGTATAATTAATAATACGACCATCTTAGTGGAAATTATAATGCGATATTTAAATTATTGGAACCACTTTAGTATATTCATGCATAAAAAAAGGCTAGCCACATGATCGATCTAGCCTATAAACTCGCTCGCCTAAAATGAGTAAAAGACGAGTATTTTGGGAATGGCTACCTAAAGCCTTAGTGAATTACTATAACTTCGTTCACTATAACACAAATATAGCATTTGACCTGTACAGGGTCAAGCTACTTGTACCTAATAAAACTGTATCGACTATGCAACGCTGCTAATCCACATTTAACATCTGATCGAGAGTCCATTTCAGACCGAATAATTTTAGGATTATCAATATCACCAACCTTAATAACCATGTTTGGCCATGAATTCCCATAAAAATAACGATCAATCACAGCATCTAACCATTCATCTAATATTTCAGACTTACCTTGCATGTCTAAAATTAAGTGTTGTACTGCTCTTGCTTCATCGTCAGTAATATTGCATTCAAACTTGTTTTTTCTCGGTTTAGGAATATCCAGATCACTAACCATATAGTCAGCAATAACCTGTCTTTGTTTCCTAACACCTAATTTAAACTTCTTACGTTTCACAACAGCTTGATCCATAGCTACAGCAATCGGATTAATGCTATTACCGCAAGTACCTGAAGTTGAATACTGCCATGCTCCAAACTGATATAACCATTCTTCAAGGCTATACTTAGACCAGTCTACTGCTTGCATAATATGTTGTTGCTTGATTGCTGCACCCATGTTTTCTAACACCTTAAATACCCTGAATCATTTCTTTTATATCTTGTAGTAACTGCCCCGATCTAACCTGGTCTGTTGTGCCCTTAATCACAAAATAGCCAAGCTTCGCAGCAGCGTTATATTTCTCACAGTCCTTAGCAAATCCCGATCCTCTGCTATGCCGTCCATTACTCCAAGTACCACCTTCAACTTCAACTAGCACTGGATAACCTGTAATACGAAAATCAGCTCTCCATCTGCGTTGTGGGTGGAACTTAAACTCTAGGTCATATTCAATCTTTTCTAGATCAAGTTGTGCTGCTAAGACACGTTCACCTAATGAACCTGACTTAGCTGTATTGGTTGCTCTAGGACGTTTTAGGTCATGTTTATTCATGGCAACCGCTTCCCTGCTTTGATTTCTTCAGGGGTGGCGTATTTAACTTGAAAATAAAGAACATAGAATTCTTCAGGTTTTTGGTGGTTATTAGTTAATTCTCTAACCTTTAAAAAACTGCCATCCCCAAAACCTATTACTTTTAGAATGTTTCGAGTAGTTAAATGAGTCACTAAATCACCCACCTTAAATTCACTCATTGCTCACCCACCGTATCAATTATTGTCTTTATGGCTTTAAGTGTTAGCTCGTGGTCATCACCAGGTGCAACAAATAAACTAGCTATCATTTCCACTTTTTTACGGTATTTAATTGCTTGATCTCGAAGCATGTTGCGTTCACGATCTAGCTTTTCATTGAATGTTAATAATTCGGCATGTTCTTGTTGTAACTCAGCAAGTGTCATTGTTAGATATTCAGTCATAGAAAAATCTTCCTTGTTGGAGTCCAGCCACACCAACCACAAGCCCAACCACCTTTTTGTTGACCACACAATGGACACATTATTGAAAGCTCTCCACATCAGCGATGGCTTGCTTTAGTTGATCTCTAAATTTTTCTTGAGTAACCCCATAAAGAGCCATGTCTTTTAAACATTCAATTCCACCCATTTTTTCAACCAACTCATGCGACTCAATCAGACGTTTTAGGTCATCAATATATTCTTGATGATTATTATTTACCTGAATTTCTT
>NZ_VTDQ01000050.1 GCF_015627175.1 Acinetobacter pollinis
GAGCAGACACACAGGAGTTACTAGAACATCATGGGCATCAGATTTTATGGTTACCGCCTTATAGCCCTGATTTGAATTCTATTGAAAAGACTTGGGCATGGATTAAGAAAAAGAGAAAAGAATGGCAAGAGGATTGTATTGATCGACTCTTTCAGATGTTTTTTCATTTTTGTATGAGTAATTAGATTGTTTGACTATACCAAATAATTGAATATTATTTAAATGCAAATATATATGATATTTGATTAGTTTTTAATAGCATAAAGTACTCCTATGAATATGATTAATAGCAATATCAATACATACATCATTACTTCGCAAAATTTACTTTTATCTTTTTCAGCGTAGCATGCAACAATATGTACGATTAATCCTATAATTGTAAAAGGCCAAAAGATAAAAAATAAAGCAATAATCCCTACATAAAAAGGTATACTAATCATAAAAAATCATTAAAATGTGATTTTAGTCACAATATTGTATTAAGCCAGTTTTGTCTAGAGGTAATCAACATTAATTGGTTTAGTTGCATTTTTTATATGGAACATCAGAGAAGTTAAAATAATCTAATACAGGATGTATCAAATTTAACTTTTAATTAGCATTAATATTATTGGCAAATAAATGGTAATAATTATTCTATCTGTTGTTATATAAAAGAAGTGTACACACTTCATACTGCTATTTTAACCTATATAAGTAGGCTATCAGAATCAAGTTTATAGGAACGATGGGTTAATCTTAATACCGATTTCAAACTTAAAATTGTCTAATAACTGCTCTTATGGAGTAGTCTTCCTCATAGTTGGAGAATACTTCATGTCTAAAATATTCGGAAAAACTTATATTCAGGCGCCATAAGTTAGCCTCAAGCTTGCTAAGCTCTGTATGGTTAACGAAATAATTAAACCATACAGAGACTTCGTTGAAGATAACAATTAAAACAACTCGAATAATCTATCTGATTTATTTCTATTATCAGAGGGTTGAGCGAATATTATGGCGAAGAAATTTCAAAAGCCTCTAATGGACGTTTGAACTGCTGTGCTGCTTCACCTAATATTTCATCGATAGGTAAGTGTAGCTGTTTAATCGTTTGTTCAAGTTTATGTGGTGCAATGCGAACATGGATGAGTAAATCACCATCATCGTTATAGTCTTCTGATTGTATAACATTCAGATTATATAGCGCTGTTCTTAGCTTACCATAGGCTGGTTTAAGAGAGAGTTCAAATGTTTGAATTTGACCCACTAAGCTTTCCTGTACAGCTTGTTTTAGAAGGTCTAATCCTTGTTGGGAATGTGCAGATACATATACTCGATCTGACCTATTTGGTGAAGCATAAATAATTTTCGCATCTTCGCCAGACTGATCAATTTTGTTATATACCCTAAGGATAGGTACATCTGCACCAATTTCTTTTAACACTTCTTCAACAGCCTCAATTTGCTCCATCATATCGGGGCTACTACTGTCTATGACGTGAAGTAGAAGTGTCGCTTCTAAGGTTTCCTCTAAAGTTGCTTTAAATGATTCGACCAACGAGTGTGGAAGATCTCTAACAAACCCAACTGTATCGGCAAGAACCAAAGAACCAATACCATCCCAATTTAGACGACGTAAGGTTGGATCTAATGTGGCAAAAAGTTGATCTGCTGCGTAGACTTCACTATTTGCAAGAATATTAAAAAGTGTAGATTTACCTGCGTTGGTATAACCGACCAATGAAACAGTCGGAATGGCTGCTTTTTGACGTGCAGCACGTCCTTGAATTCGTGTCTGTCTTACTTTTTCAAGTTTGTCTTTAAGTTGTCCCATTCTTACACGAAGTAAACGTCTATCGGTTTCAAGTTGTGATTCACCTGGGCCGCGTAAACCAATACCACCTTTTTGACGTTCTAAATGTGTCCAACCTCTTACTAGTCGGGTTGAGAGGTGTTCAAGTTGAGCAAGTTCAACTTGTAATTTACCCTCATGTGTTCGGGCACGTTGAGCAAATATATCCAAAATGAGCCCTGTTCGATCGATGACTCGGCATTTAAGTATTTTCTCTAAATTACGCTCTTGGCCTGGAGATAAAGCATGATCGAATATCACAAGTTCTGCTTCAAGGTCTTCTACCAAGACTGCTAACTCCTCAGCCTTACCTGAACCGATAAAAAGTTTTGGGTCAGGCCTTTGGCGTTGAGCAGTCACTTGTTCTAAAATGTCAGCGCCTGCTGATTTGGCAAGTAACTGAAACTCTTCGGCATCAAGATCTTTAAGCATTTGTACTGCTACATGGACGAGTATGGCGCGCTCACCGCCTTGATGACGATCGAAATATTCCACTTATATAATTACCTACTGAATGAGTTGAATGATAATGTTTTTGACATCTCTCTGTAACATTAGCATCATTCAGAATAGACTTACAAGACCGACGAAAAAAACTTACATACCAGCAAAAATGAGCCGAAGTATAAGATCGAACAGCCTGCAATAATTCTTAATTGATAAAATGCATGTTTAGGTTTCATTTTCAATTCGATTTGATTGATTGTATTCATTGCCCATGTCTCCTAATGTGAATAGACCTATTTTATTTTTATTGTTTGGATAAATAAAATTGTAAAATTTAATAGTTTTGTTCGATTTATTAGATGCTGTCTGTAAGTTTATTTACAGCGTAGAGCATCTGTACTTTATAATAAATAAGATTGTATGAATAGCTAACCAAAGATCATGATGCACAATATTAATACAGTATTAAAGTCGAGTAAAACGAGTTTGGGGAAGACCTTTCACTATGCCAAAAAGGTAGGAAGTGGTGTCACTGCAGTTGGTGAGGGGTTCTATGTGGTTTATAAAAATCAGTTGTACAAGTCTCCAAATAAACCTGAGAATACAAAATATGTACAATGGTTCTGTCGCAAAATGTGTCAGGTATTTAATGTAGATATTCAAATTCATGGCGAGCAGCGAAAAGACCATACGGTTGCACTATGGGCCAGTAACCACATTTCTTGGTTAGATATTCCAGTTTTAGGTGCAAGTGCGCGTATTTTCTTTTTAGCAAAGGCAGAAATAGAACAATGGCCTATTTTAGGTAAACTTGCTAAAGGTGGTGGTACGCTTTTTATTAAAAGAGGATCGGGTGATTCAGCAAAAATTAAAGATCAGATCACAGCATTTTTAAGGCAAGATGTACCTGTTTTATTTTTTCCTGAAGCTACAACATCAGATGGTACATATATACAACGAATACATGGTCGATTATTTGCCGCAGCAATAGAAGCACAAAAACCAGTGCAACTTGTTTTACTTTGTTATGTGAACCAAGAGGGTAAGTTAGACCAAGTTACGCCTTATATAGGAGATGCCTCTTTGGTAAAACATGTAAAAAATGTTGTAGATATGCCAAAGGTAACAGCGCATGTTGCTTTTTTACCTGAGATTGATGTTAAGGGTCATACTGTAGAAACGCTTACCAAAACAGTACAAGTGGCAATGAAAGAAGGCTTATTACATTTACACCAAAAGGTACTCTCTAAGTAGGTGAATGTTACATCATTCCTTCTAGTGGCAACCATGAAATGAGTTGTAGACCATTGTGTTGCCACCACGTCATTTTTGGTTCTTTATCAAAAGTGACAGTGCCACCTGTAGAAAGTTTTTTCGTCCAAGTAATTTTATTGTCTGGGGTAAGCTGTAATTGATAGCTATAAGCGTCAATATTTTCCGATAATGTTTGATGAATTTCGTCGGCAAGCGCTGGGCTATTAAGAAGTACACCAATCTCTGAGTTCAGTTGACTTGAGCGTGGATCTAAATTGAAAGAGCCTATAAATACTTGATCATCAACAGCCATCATTTTTGCATGGAGGCTAGAACGACTTAAACTTTTTAAACTAATTTTAGCTTCTCTGGATAAATTCTTGGTGTAAGGTTTGAGCTCTTTATAGCTTAATGTGGGTAAAAACTCATAAAGCTGTACGCCGTTTTTTAATAGAGCCTCTCTATACTTAGAATAAAATGCGTGAACGAGCCAAACGTCATTTGCTTTAAAAGAGTTTGTCAGAATACGAACTTGAACCCCGTTATTAGAAAGTTGATTTAGAAAATCTGTTCCCTTTTTTTCTGGTACAAAATAAGCAGAAACAATATCTAAATGTTTTTTAGGCTGTTTTAGGTATTGGCTTAATTGTTGCTGTAAAAACTCATTTGGTTTTGCAGTTCCATGAATTTTACTCGGCGCATCACTCACTACATCTGCTTTTACCCAATCTAACCTCAAATCATGGTAAAGCCAATGATCAAATGCATCTGAATGGTTGGCTAAATTCAGATAATCTTGTACAGAAACACGTTTATAGTGCTCAGTAAGCTGTTTTTTTAAACTGTCATAACGCAGCAAATGCTGACGTGGGTTTACGAGTTGTCTAATTGGATAGGCATAACTGTCATTCCAATAGTCATCAAAAGAATGATTAATCTGATCTACAGATTGTCCAACCAATAAGATATCGATATCTGAAAACTGATAGTTATCACTGGTAAAATAGTATTGGTTACTCATATTGCGACCACCAATTAATGCAATTTGGTTATCTACAATAAAACTTTTAATATGCATACGCCGATTAATTCTTTTTAAGTCGAGTACCATATCTAGAGGTCTGAAATTACGATATTTATAAGGGTTGTAGAGTTTAACTTGAATATTTACATGCTGATCGAGCGCTAAAAAAATACCCTCCATTTTCTTAGCATTATTGTCATCTATAAGTAAGCGAACTTTAACACCACGGTCTGCAGCTTGAATAATATCGTATAATGCGAGTGCACCAATTTTGTCGTTATCCCAAATATAGTACTGAATATCTAAAGTTTTTTGAGCCTTATTAATAAGACTTAAGCGTGCAGCAATTGCTTCTAGTGGGTCAAACAGCACATGGTAGCCAGTGAGGCCTTGGTTTTGTTGTTTTAATGGTGTAATGAGGTGTGAAAGTGCAGTTTTTGAGGTGTCGAAATCTGTACTATATGTGGGTTTCGGTGCATTTAATGGTGGAAGTGTGCTGCATCCATGAAGACCAAAGAGTATACCAAAACTAAGAGTTAAGACCCCATAGGCCTTAGTGTTTATGGCGTCAAAGTAAATTCGATATTTTTCTCTTTGTTTTGGCATAATGTTAATAGTTATCACGTGTGGATCGGTTCATGATAGCGATAAGCTCTTAAACTGAGCTGATCTGAGAGTATATATGTTGGATTCTAATTCAATTTTTAATTTTTTTTATATCATTTTTTTTATCGTTGCGTTGTGGGCGACATTACAGTCATGGAAAAGTCAGTCAAAAACAGAAACGATCCATCCCTTTAAAGCATTTATACACTTATTAATTTTCTATCAATCTTATCTTTTTATACCTTTTTTAGTTTTTATTTGTACGGCATATCTCTATGACCGTGTTTCTGCGATAACTGCTGGTATTTTAGGATTATTAAGTATTATTTTTATTTATGCTCGTTTTATTGAGCCGAATTGGTTACGTACAAAACATACCTCATATCAATTAGATAGCCAGCACCCTTTTCACCAACCCTTTAAAATTGCTTTAATTGCCGACTTACATATTGGTCTTTTTTCAGGACATGAGAAGCAATTAGAAACGATTGTTAAAATTATTAATAAAGAGCGTCCTGATATTGTCGTGGTGGCAGGCGACTGGACATATGAACCTGAAAATACACTTGCAGAGGAATTATCAATTCTTAAACAGATTGATGTACCTGTATATTCAGTGTTAGGTAACCATGATGAAGAATATCCAGGGCCACCCATTCAAGAATTATTGAATCATGCATTAGAAAGTAATCATATTATGGATATTGAGGGAAAAATTGTTGAATTTGATCATTTTAGATTACTAGGTGTAGGGGACTTGTGGGCAGGTAAAACCGATATGTGTTTCATGCCAGATTTACCACAAGATAAACCATGGGTTATTGTTTCGCATAATCCAGATACTGTGGAAATGGTACCTAAGCTTCCAACTAAACCGCTTATGTTGGCGGGACATACACATGGTGGGCAGGTGGAGTTGCCTTGGTTAACCAGTTATATGATGAAAAAGGCTTCAATTATGGGCCATAAAAGAGGGCTTTATCATCATCTTCATGCAAATGTGTATGTGACTGTGGGAACAGGTATGGTTGGTGTACCTTTTCGGTTCCGTGTAAGACCGACAGTCGATATTATTGAGCTTACATAAAAAAAGACCTTTTCTTAAGTAGCTTAAGAAAAGATCTTGAAAGAATAACTTATTGACTGGAGGTATCTTCAACAAGTTACTTAAGTTCAAGGCTGAGCTTATAGTACCTAATCATAGATACTATATGTGTCATCCTAACACATTTGATAGTAGATGATTATTTGTGCAATATTTTGTTGCATAAAAGCCCTTTTTCCTTAGTGAGCTTCGTCCCAGTTTATACCTCGACCGACTTCAACATCTAGAGGGACAGACAGGGAAAGCACAGATGACATGACTTCTTGAATTTGAGGAATGAGCTGATCTGCATACTTCTCATCTGCCTCAAATACCAACTCATCGTGAACTTGTAGCAATAGTGATGCTTGCTCTTTTGGAATTTTTTTATCAACTTCAATCATTGCGAGTTTAATAATATCGGCTGCACTTCCTTGCAATGGGGCATTAATTGCTGCTCGTTCTGCTGCTTTTCTTACCATCATATTTCTTGCATTAATATCAGGTGTATATAGACGGCGACCTAAGACAGTTTCAACAAAACCTTGCTCGAGAGCGACTTGTCTTGTGCTCTGCATATATTCGTAGATGCCAGGATAGCGTTGGAAATACTGTTTAATGTATTCACGAGATTCTTCACGTGTGAACCCAAGTTGACGAATTAGTCCAAACTCTGACATGCCATAAAGTAAACCAAAGTTCACGGCTTTAGCTTGACGACGTTGGTCAGATGTTACATCTTCTAAAGCAATCCCTAGAACTTCTGCTGCTGTACGTTGATGAATATCTTGTCCATGATTAAATGCGTCAATGAGTGCTTCATCTTGTGAAAAGTGAGCCATAAGACGCAGCTCAATTTGTGAGTAATCGGCAGCAAGAATAATTTTACCTTGAGGTGCTATAAAAGCCTTACGAATTTGTCGTCCGATTTCTCCACGAATTGGAATATTTTGTAGATTTGGATCAGATGAAGAGAGGCGGCCTGTTGCAGTATTGGCTTGATGGTAGCTTGTATGCACTCGCATGGTATTAACGTTGGCTTGTTCAACCAAACGATCTGTATACGTACTTTTCAGTTTAGCTAGACCACGATATTCTAAAATCGTTTCAGCAATTGGATGCTCAAGTTTTTCTAATACACTTTCACTTGTGCTGTATTGACCTGAAGCAGTTTTCTTACCACCTTTAACACCTAATTTATCAAAGATAATTTCACCTACTTGTTTAGGTGATGCAATGTTAAAAGATTCACCAGCAATTTCTGTGGCTTTCGCTTCTAGGGTTTGCATGGTTAGTGAGAATTCATCACTTAATTTGCCTAAGAAGGCTGGGTCAAGCTGAATGCCAACTTCTTCCATTTGAGTAAGTATTGAAGCAACTGGCATTTCTACGTTATGCAAGATGTTTAGCAGCTCTGGGGAATCTTGTAGTTTTTCATTTAATACTTCATATAGACGGAAAGTTACGTGAGCATCTTCTGCAGCATAATGTCCAGCAACTGCAAGATCAATTTGGTTAAACGTTTTTTGTTTTGCACCTTTACCAGCAATTTCTTCAAACGTTGTATTTAAGTGACTCAAATATAAACGTGCTACATCATCCATACCATGGCGTGTTGCTGTTGCATTTAAAACATAGGACGCTAGCATGGTATCGAAATACCAACCTTGAAGATGAATCCCATGATTTGAAAAAATATGTGCATCATACTTTAAATGATGTCCAATTTTTTGAATGTTGGGATTTTCAATAATGGGTTTAATCTGAGCTAGGATATCTTCTCTATTCAGCTGTATAGGTGCACCATCATAATCATGAACAAAAGGTACGTAATAAGCATCTTTTGCATCAAATGCAATTGAAAAGCCCACCATCTCTGCAAAACGATAGTCAAGGTGTGTTGTTTCTGTATCAATAGCGAATTTTTTAGCACTTTGCATTCGTTGAAATAGGTGATTCCAATCTTCACCATTTAATACAGTATGATAAGTTGCTTGTCCTAACTGATCATCTTGACTGGTTGAGGTAGCTTCATCCATATTGTTTTGAACAGTATTGGCATCTTGTTGAATGACAGCCTGACTATTTTGTTTATAAACTTTACTATTCGGATTATTTGGATGATCGAGTGACTGTAGCTGATTACGAAACTCTAACTCGGTGTAGAGTTTGCGTAACTCATCTGTATTTGGATGTTGGAGTTTAAGATCATCCCACTCTAAAGAAAGATCTAGATCACAAACAATACTCGCAAGCTGATGGTCAATTGCAATTGTATCTACATGTTCTTTGAGGTTTTTACCTACGCGACCTTTGATATTATCTACATTTTCTAAAATTCGACCCAAACAGTCATATTCATTTAATAATTTCGCTGCCGTTTTAGCACCAACACCTGGTACGCCTAAGATACCATCTGAAGCATCGCCCATAAGTGTTAAATAGTCGATAATTTGATGAGGCCATACGCCAAATTTTTCGAATACGCCGTCTACATCAAGTACACGCTCTTTAAAGCTATCTTCCAGTTTTACGCGCTCATTAACCAGTTGTGCCATGTCTTTGTCGCCAGTAGAAATGAGGACATGGTGTCCTTCTTTTTCTGCGCGCTTGGTTAATGTACCAATGACATCGTCAGCTTCAGCACCAGGCAGAGAGTACAATGGTATGCCTAATGCACGAATTAATGCATGTAGATATGGAATTTGTTCAGATAAATCATCTGGCATTGCAGGGCGATCACCCTTATAAATTGGAGAGAGGAGGTGTCTGAAAGTTGGCTCAGGTGTATCGAAAATTACGGCCATATGTGTTGGTTCTATACGGCGCATTAGTTTTTGAATCGCAGCAACTGCTCCTCGCACTGCATTGGTATGCAATCCAGTCGATGTCGTGAGAGGGGGAATAGCATGGTATGCTCGAAATAAAAAATAAGACCCATCAACCAAAACAAAAGGTGGCATCATCACTTCCTTAATAAAATCTTCTTATATTTTACGCGAAAATAAGAAACTATACAGGGTTCACTATTGATCATCTCTGAAGTTTTTAGAAGAAGGCTTTAAATCTTCGTTTACAAAGTCCATTTTAGGTACAGGAATTTCAATATGATTGTCGATGAAACTGTTGCGGATGCGTTCTAAAATTTCATCTTTAACTTGTACATAATGTGACTGATGACACCATACTGTAAACGTTAATTCAATAGAGGACTCTGCAAACTCTGTTACGGCAACATGCGGTTTTGGATCATCTAAAATTAAGGTGTGATATTGTGCAGTTTGCGTAAGTACTCTTCTAACTTTGGAGAGATCTTCATGAAATGTCACTGGAAGCGTGACGGGAATTCGCCGAATCGGATACTTAGAAAGATTATAGACAGGAGTTCGAATCAGTTGCTCATTTGGAACACGAATATAAGTATTATCCATTGTGAGTAATTTTACTGAGAGTAGATCAATAGATATTACTTCACCCTCAATAATTTGGCCGCGCAGTAAAGACATTTGAATAACATCACCAATTTCAAATGAACCCTCTCCAATCAAGAAAAGTCCACTAATAAGGTTGGTTGCAGATGTTTGAGATGCAAAACCAAGGGCAACTGTTAATATACCTGCAGCACCTAAGAATACACTTACCTTAAAACCAGCTTCTTTTAATGCAGCGATAATAAAGAAAACAAAAATAGTATAAAAAATACCTCTTCGCCAGACCATTCTTTGATGTGCATTAAATCTTAAACCAATGGTGCGAATAAATGTATTGGAAATTAAACGTGCTGTGACGAATCCAATAAGGCCTAAAATGGCAGCAATAAACAGCTCACCAATTCTATCTAAGTTAATTGCTGTAAAAATAGCTTTAAGGCTAAGTACAATATCTTGAGGGATCTGAGTTTTATCCATGAGATATCCTAAAAGAAAGAGTCGAACATATTGAATAAAACTCCACCAGGTGATCGTGGTGCATGCATATAAGTCACTTCTCCTGCACGGGGAGGTGTTCTATTTTCTATTTTAATACGAGGTGGTCGGTCGGATGAGTCATGAACTACTTTAATGTGTGATGTCCATAAACGGTTCGTACTTTCACTATAAAAAAGTGGTAAGGCCACCATAGGTACATTCATACGATCTAACCTTAATAGCTCATGACTTGTATTGTGAAACACAATTGGTGTCACTGCTCTAAATGCTTTAGGTTTTAATCTTTCGAGTTCGGTACGCCCATTTACTTCAGTTGCATAACATAATTCACCTGTTCTGGTGTCTGGACCAAACCACGTTTCTTTAGGTTGAATGACAGGAATATCAAAAAGTGACTCTTTATGTCCCTCAGAAAAACCAACGATCCATAAAGGCGTACTAATATACAGTAGCCCTTTTTGACCAGCAGGAATGTAAATGGGTTCAATTGGGCGTATAACCACGGAATGATCGGCCAATCTAGGCATTAATTGAAATTTATTTTGGGTTTTTCTAAACATGTAGCGTTCAACATGCGTGGGTTCGGGTAAAGGAAATTCTGGATCTAAAATTTCACCCCAACTTTGTTCGTCATCTTGCTGTCTTATAGGACGATGATATTCCATACGCCATTCTTGTGCATGACGTGTAATACGTAGAAGCAACGATCCAAACTGCCAAGTACGTGCTTGGTTAAGTTCAAACTCGTATTCACCCCACCAATGGATGTTTGGCGTCTCTACTTCAGCTTCATCTAAAATGACCGGCACAAGATTTCCTTTTAATTTTCTGAAGCCCATTTATTTGATCATAAAATATATTTTAGAAGAGTAGATATTGTTACATAACATGAATCAAAAAGAATGGTATTTATTTACAAAAATGAGAGCTTTCTATTTTTAATATATCTGAAAATTTAGTTTATTTTAAATCAAAATTTAGTATAGGTATTGAAATTAAATTGTTACGCCTACGACCATTAAAATGATCGTAGGAAGTGGGAGTAAGCTTTAGTAGAAAAAGAAAAACGGATTACACTTTTTCTTGCTCTTTTTCTTTTTCAAGTTGTTTTACAAGTGGTTCAAAAATATTGTGATTACTTTGGTTTAGTTTGCAGAGCGTTTTGTGGGCATCAAGGACAGTCGTTAACATTTTCTTTTGTGTGGTTTCTTCATCTGGGAGAACTTTGGTACACACTTTTGTCTCTTCGCTACATGTTAAGATAGCAAAAACTTGACCTAGCCCCATGCTATTGGCAAGGGTTGTAATATCAGGATTCGTCGACAGCATGACACTTTGGATATTATGCATCTGCTTTAACTTTAACCCGAGTTTAGCCAAAATACCAAGCACAGTACTATCGATAAACGTAGTTTGGGTTAAATCTACGACTGCACTGACGATATTAGTAGACTGTTTTTCAATCTTACCCAATAACTTGTCTAGACTTATACAAGATTGCGCACGAACTTCGCCAATAATTTTAAAGAAGTGCGTACCATTCAAACTTGCATATTCAACATGACCTGTTGACATATATATGCCATTTCTTGAGAAGGATTAGTCAATTATCCCATAGCCCATTGTTATACTCAATAGGGCGGTCGACTAAAGTAAAAAGCTATAAAATTATCTTGCTGATTTACAATAACTTTATTTCTTACGACGAATGCTTAATATTGCAATATCGTCTGCTACATGTTCTGGTGCTTGAAAGGTTTGATTCTTTAAATGTTCAATTAATTGGTGAAACTGATCATTCAAACCACCTTCAAAAGGTTCTAAAGCACCGTCAGAGCACACCATAAATCTTGCATTTTTTGATAAAGTACATTCGAATTCTTCTACTTCTAAATCTTCAGTTAAACCTAAAGGAAAGCTACTAGTATTTAGAATGATTGGTGGTTCATTTTCATTAAATAAAATTGCCGGAGGGTAATGTCCTGCACTCGACCAACGTAATTTATGTGTTTCAAAATTTAACACCCCTGTGATCATTGTAATGTGCTTTTCAATATTCTCTTGAACCAACATTCCATTGAGTTTTTTAATTAATGATCTTGGTTTTTTTGAACGTCCATGAAACGCAGCCATCCATGAAGTGAGTAAGCTACTGGCAACGCCGTGACCAGATACATCTGCTAAATAAAACATGACTTCTTGATCATTAATTTTCCAATAATCATACCAATCTCCTGAAAGATAGGCTGAAGGTTTGAAAAAAGATTCTATTTTATAGTTAGGTATTGATATGTCATCAGGGAGAAGTTTTTTTTGTAATACAGCGGCGGAAGGAAGGTCTCGACTGTCTTGATTTCTCTTATATTGAGCATCAATCTTAATTAACTGTTTAATCGGATCTTTAGGAATCTTATGCCATACCCACCCAGCTAAAGCACCTGCTTGCCAGGCTTCTGCCAATGCAGACCCTTCATGCTCATAGGCAATCACAATCGTTGGAAAGCTCCAACGATAATTTAAAAAGTCTTGTACATCAGCAATAGCCAGAATATTCTCGTCATGTTGAGATATTTCATCAACATGAATCATCTGCACATCAGGCAGTGCATCAAGAACACTTTCTAAATGTGATACTGTGCGAGTAGGTTGTATAAAGTACATAATAAAGAAAATTATATGCCCAAATAATAATAAAAAAGATAGGTATTGTAGAAATATTATCTCTACATATTACCTATCATACAGACTCTATATAAAATTTATGCATCTTATTGAGCACTATTTGTATCACTGTCATCACTCACAAAAGAAACATCTTGGTCTGCTTTCCCTTGCTTTTCACTAATTAAGAATTTTTTACGCTGTAAGTAAAGATCTCTGATCGCTGCATATTTATCACCTTGCAGGGTACTATCTAATTGTAAAAGAGAACTTCTGGTATCAATGGCGCCAAGAACTGCATCTGACCAATAGAGTTGATCTGAATCTTCAAAAATATAACGTTGTAATTTAGCTTGTCGATCTGCTACAAGACCAATACCATCTCTTAAAGTACTCGGACCAAAAAATGGCAACATTAGATAGGGTCCAGATGGAACTCCGTAATAACCTAAAGTGGTTCCAAGACTTTCATCATTATTATTTAAGTTAAGTCGTGTTGCAGGATCTGCTAAACCTAAAGTGGTTAGTGAATTAAAAGCAAAACGGCCTAAGGTTTTTAAAGCAACCCACGGTTTCCATTGAATTGTCTGATTAACTGCATTCCAAGGCTCATTTAAGTTACTTCTAAACTGTGAATAAGAACCACGAACGGTTTCTGGTACTTTTAAACTATATTGAACAGCAACAGGACGTAAAAAGTGTGTATCTAGAAAATCATTAAATACATATACCTTACGATTAAAACCTTCAAAAGGGTCTTTTACATCATCTGGTTGAGCAGCATTTGCATCAACTTTTAATTTATTTGACAAATGATGAAGCTCTGTAGAGATATTCTTGGAATCTTCCACATGAGAAGACTGAATATTAGTTTCCGCCAAAGCAACTGAAGATGTTGTTATAGATATAAATAAAGATGTCCACAATTTATAAGATTTATGACGCATATATATTCCTGAACGATGCGATAAACATGGACGTAGTGTATAACAAGCCAAACAATCTTTGGGTAAAAACATAAAAGAGAATATAAAATAAACCAAAAAAGTTAAATTTGATTATTTGGTGTTCTATTGGCAAATAAAATAGAAATAAAATGGCTTAGGGGGTTGTGTTTGGAATTGATTGGTCTATAATGCGTATCCATCGGCGGTGATGTTGAAAGAAACTTCTTGATAAACAATAACTTAGTTGATTGGTTTAGGATTTAGTTCTTAGATTGATTGAGGTTGGGGTTTGATGAAGAAGATAAAAAACTTTCAGAT